>CAZTGE010000030.1:0-35198 GCA_964612995.1 uncultured candidatus Brocadiaceae bacterium
CGAGAGGGTCGGCGCGAGCCAGATGCCGTGCTCCGGCCCCTGCTGCGCGCGCCACTGCGCTCTGGCCAGCGTGGCCGGATCGGGGCAGGCGTGCCGGCGGTTTCACCCGCTCTGCGCATCGCGGGCCCATGCCGCTTGCCTCGCCCGGGCGGGTGGCGGCATGCTGGTCGTAGAAGGGGCCTGTGATGATCGATCACCTGCGCCGTTCCGGTCTGGTCTGTATCGCGCTGCTGCTGGTGGTCGGCTGCGGCGGTGGCGGCACTGACAGCGGTTCGCTCCCCGACTCCGGGCAGCCGGATGGCGACGGGTCGACCGATGCGGGCACGGGCTCCGATCCGGACAGCGGTTCGGACACAGACGGCGGGGACACGGGCGACGACACGGCGGATGCCGGACTCTCCGCCTTCGCGAGCGAGATGCTCGCCGCGGTCAATGCCGAGCGTGCGGATGCCGGCGAAGCCGCGTTGGCCTGGAATCCGCAGTTGACGCAGGCGGCGACCGCTCACGCCGAGGACATGCAGACCAACGACTTCTTCTCCCACACCGGCAGCGATGGTAGCGCCGTTGGTGATCGCGTGCACGCCACCGGCTATGCCTATGGGATGGCCGGCGAGAACATCGCCCGGGGTTATGTGTCCGTCTCTGCGGTCATGACCGGGTGGATGAACTCTGACGGGCACAGGGCCAACATCCTGAAGCCCGGATACACCGAGATGGGAGCGGCGCGGGTCGGTGACTACTGGGTGCAGGTCTTTGCCAGGCCACTGAATCCGGCCAAGCCCACGGCGCCGGTGGCCAACGGCTAGCCCGGATCCCTCGGCACAGGGCTTCGCGACCGAGTTAAGTCCTGCAATGGCAGTGCGATACGGCTTTGCCGCAGATTTCTCATGAGGGATCCGGGCCAGGGCGCCGGTGCCAGCGGCGCGCCGTTCCCGCGCTCGTTCATCCTGCGCACAACGCGGAGCCGGTGGGCTCAGTCATCCTCGTCGCCCGCCGGCGGCAGGGTCTCGCCGACCAGCGCGATGAACACCGGTTTTGCGCGGTAGGGATCGAACAGGGCGTCACGGCGGAAGGCGGTCATGTCGGTGTCGTGACGCACCCGGGCGATGAGGTGTTGCAGCATCTCCTCGGTCTCGCCAGCGACCGCATGCAACGTGGCCTGCGCCTCGTGCCAGGCCGCTGCTTGGGGCCCGGCGGCTTCGGGCGCTGCCACTGTCGCGAGCAGCTCGCGCGCCAGCTCGTGTTCGTCGATCGCCCGGTGGGCGATCGCGGCGGCGAAGGCGAAACGGTCGCGCCGTTCCGGGAAGCGGGCCATCCCGATGCGGGCGAGGTTCGCCGCCCGGCGATGTGCAGCGTCGCGCGTGAGCGCAGCCACCAGCAGCTCGAGGTAGTACGATGTTGCGGGGTCGAGGACCACCAGCTCGGTGCAGATGTCGACGCAGTTGGCGTAGGCCCGCGCGCGGTAGCTGGCCCAGGCGAGGTCGGCGCGCCAGGCTGCGTAGTCGGCGTTGAGCGCGAAGGCGATCGGACGGGCCTGGACCGCAGTCAATTCGCGGCGGTAGCGCTCGTCATCGCGCAGTTCGAGCGCGGCTACGGGCAGCGCGAGCCAGGTGAAAACGAGCAGCGGTAGCAGCGAGGTGGTGCGGCGCATGGCGCCTCCTGACGGACGTCGCGGTCTCGACGTTGTCGCCCATCGTCGGTTTCCGGATCGTCCGGTCGAGTGCCAAGCGGCATGGAGCGCGCGATCGGCGGCTCGCGCTGCAGCGCTGGCGGCCGGCGATCGGCCTGGCCCTGGCCAGGAGCGGTCGCGAACGATCCATCACGCGCGCGGATTCACGCCATCAACCGGCACCGGTCTGGGTGGTAGGTATCTTCATGATGATCCGTTCCGTCCTGCCCGTCATCGTCCTCGCCTGTACGCTGGGCATTGTCGCGATGGCAGAGGAGACCGGTTTCCCGGCCGACGCCTCGCTCGCGCTGACCCTGCCCGATGGCTTGCTGATCCCAGGCAAACCGGACGAGCCGAAGGATCTGTACGTCGACCTCACGCTGCGTGATGGCGAGCCGGAACTCACGGTATGGGCGACGGCGCCGGACTACAACCTGGCCCAGCACGACGGCCGGGTGTCCGCGCACGAACGGGTCGACGACGGCATCCGGGTCCGGATCGACGTCGACGTCCACCCCGATCCCTATCTGCCTGGCTTCGCGGCGCGGTACGAACTGGTGCTCCGCGCGGCGGGGGATGTGGTCAGCGGCAGCTTCAACGGTCGGATGCCGATCGATCACGCCGATCACGATCCGCGCCCGGTTTCCGGCGACCTGCACGGGCACATCCGCGCCTACTGGCCGCGACGCATCGCCGGGCACGAGCCGCCGCCGGACGGGGCGCATCCGCGGCTGTTCTTCACCGCCGACGCCTTGCCCGGCCTGCGTGAGCGCGCCGCGAGCGGGCCGGGTGCGGCGATGGTCGCGCGGCTGAAACAGATGCTCGCCAGCGGCGAAGCCGACTATCAGTCTAATGGCTATCGCGCCGCCGGCTGGGCGCTGCTGTGGCAGCTCGAAGGGGAGGATGCACACCTGGAGCGGGCGACCGAGCTGTGTCGCTCATGCATCGACTACAACGCGCCGCAGGAGCGGTATCACGGCTACGCCCAGATGATCGCCGGGATGGCCGTGGCCTACGATCTGTGCCATCCCGGATGGAACGAGGGGACACGCAAGAGCGTGGGCGTGGCCCTGCGGCGGTGGAGCCGGATGCTCGCCGGGCTGCGGTGGGCGATGTACCACGGTGCCGGTCATGGCAACCACCCGCTGATCAAGAACCTGCGCGCCGACTCGGTCGAGATGCTCCACTGGCGCGCCGCCTGTGGGCTTGCGGCCTTGGCGATCGACGGCGATCCCTACGAGCTGCCGCACATGATGCAGCCCGATCCGGTGGAGACGCTCGAACCGGCGTTGAGCGAGGTCCCGCCCGGCGCGGCGGTCGAGCCCTTCCTCCGTGCCCGTGGTGGTATCCCCCAGGCCTGGACCTTCTCCGGGCCGTTGGAGAAGGCGACGGCGGCCGCGAAGCTCGCAGATCAGGGCGGCGTGGTGGTCGGCGTCGCCGGTGAAGACGGGTGGACCGCGCTGCAGGTGCACGGCGGCACGCGCAAAGACGGCAGTCACGCCACCGCCGAGACCATGGACCTGATCAAGCCCTTCGCCGGGAAACTCAATACCACCGGCCTGTTCAGTACAGTGCTGCATCTCAAGCGGCCGCGGACGGTCGCGTTCGATTTCGCCCTCAGCGGCGGCGAGTTGTACGTCAGCGGGCACAAGGTGTCGGGCACGACCAAACTGCGCCTGAAGCCCGGCTACCATCCGCTGGTGATCGGCTTCTTCGCCCGTCGTACGCCCTTCGGCAGCATCGCCCAGCCCCACTTCATCGAAGAGGTGGAGGATCCCTGGGCGGTCTACGAGCAGTGGCAGGCGCGGCGCGAGCGCTGGTTGGCCCAGGGCCGGACCTACCTCGGGCTCGATTACGATATCGCGGTGCACACGCGCCAGATCGGCAAGGTGTTCGCCGAGGCGGCCGGTGAGCTCGGCGCCTCCAATGGTCACGGGCAGTGGGGTCTGGCCCTGGAGAAGACCCTGCCGTTCGTCGCCGCGCTGCGTCATGTGCGGGGCGTCGATTGCGGTGCCGGCGGCGTGCTCGAGCGGGTTGTCGGTTACGTGCTCACCAGCGGTTTCATCGACACGCATTACCACGAACGTTCGTTGGCCAACGACCACAACATCATCACCGCCGGTATGGACCTGATCGATCCAGCTCAGCGCGGCGCCATGCGCACGCTGCTCGACGCCCACGGCTACGGTATCGGCCGACCTCTGCACGCGGTGCTCGCGCTGCACAATTATCCCTACGATGTTCCCGCGAGCGATCCGCAGGCCGCGCTGCCCCTGAGCCTCTACGACGCCGAGGCCGGCGCGATCGCGCTGCGCAGCGGCTGGGGCGAGGACGCGATCCTGGCCAACGCCCTGGGCGCGTGCATCGGCGTCTCCGGGCACGGTGCGCACAACGCGCCCCAGCGCGCCGGCGAGATCGCGATCCGTGGCTTCGGCACCGGTCTGGGGATGGCACAGGCCGAGGCCTGGATCAAGCCCGCCTACGCGCAGGTCCACAACCTGTACTACATCCACGCCAGCAACTGCCTGCGCATCGCAGGTAGCGCTCCGACGCGTGGAGCCTCGGTGGTGCAGGCGCAGACCGGTGACGACGGCAGCGGCAGCGTGACCTTCCGGCTCGACAACTGGGCCCCGGCCGAGCGCGATTCCAGCTACCGCAACTATTCCTGGACTGGCATGGACAAGAACGCCGCGGACCTGGGCATCACCGCCCTGCGCGCCTTCGGGGCCGACTACAGCGGTGCGGCCGGAGTGCCGGGGTTGTTCGTGCTGATCGATCGCGTCAGCGGCGCGGGAGAGCGCGCCGTGTCGGTGCCGTTGACCATCGGCCTGCGCTCCGAGTTCGAGGTCGAGCCCAAGCGTGCCGTGATTCCTGGCCCGGATGGGCGCAGCATGCAGCTGGTCCAGTTGGGCCGCGCCACCTTTGCTCGCGAGGAGGGTGGCAAGAGCCGGGTCCTTCTGGTGCGCGACGCCGCCGAATCATGCATCGTGATAACGCTGCAACACGGCGCGGCACCGGCGGTCACGGGCAGCTTCACCGACGGTGAGCTCACGGCCACCGTCGGCGGTCGGAACATCCGCTTCGACGGCGCCGCGATCAGCTTCGAATAGCGCCGGCCGGGGATCAGGGCAAGGGAGCGAAGGTGTTCGCGACCGCGGCGAGCTGCTCGCGGATGGGGATGTGCTGCGGGCATTGCTCCTCGCAGACACCGCAGCCGGTGCAGGCGTCGGCCCGTTTGCCCGGCAGCCATTTGTCGCCGATGGCGCGGTAACGTTCGATCGCGCGATCGGTGAAGCCGTAGACCGTGTGGTCGATCATGCACTCGAAACACACGGGGATGTTCACTTCGTGCGGGCAGGGCATGCAGTAGGCGCAGCCGGTGCAGTAGAGCTCGGCCAGCCGCTTGCGCTCGGCCAGGGCGGTGGCGATGGCGGCGTCCGCCGCGGCCGTGAGGGGGCCGGCGTCGGCGGCGACCGCGGCGTTCTCTTCGACGTGGCGCATGCTGCTCATGCCCGAGAGCGCGCAGTCGACCGCCGGGTTGGCGAGCACGAAACGCAACGCCAACTCGGGTGTGCTGGTCGGTCTGCCGACCGCCTCCTGGAGGTATTCGAGCGGGTGACCCAGACGCCCGCCGCCCACCGGCCCCATGACCACCACCCCGAGGCCCTGTTCGTGGGCGTAGGCCATGCTTTCGGCATTGGCGCGGTCGAGGAAGTTGTACTGGCACAGCACCGAGGCGAAGGCGCCGGAGTCGATGAAGGTGCGCATCACCGCCGGCTCGTCGTGGAACGAGAACGAGGCGAAGCGGATCAGCCCCGCCCGCCTGGCGCGGTCCATCTCGTCGAGCAGGTCGAAGGCAAGTACCTTCTCCTGCCATTTCTTCGCATCGAGGCCATGGAAATGATAGAAATCGATGTGCTCGGTGGCCAGCTTGCCCAGCTGCTCGTCGAGCAGGCGTCGGAAATCGGCACGCGATTCGACCCGCATCAGCGGAAGCTTGGTCGCGAGCAGGACCCGATCGCGGCGATCGGCGATGGCGCGGCCGACCACCCGCTCGCTGTGACCGCCGCAGTACATGTAGGCGGTGTCGAGGTAATTGACGCCGAGCTCGAGCGCGCGGTGGATCATGGCGATGGCCTGATCCGCGTCGAGTTCCTCGCCGGTATCGGTGCGACGGTGCGGCAGGCGCATGGCGCCGAAGCCCAGTGCGCTGATCTTCTCGCCGGTGGTGCCGAAGGGGCGGTAACGCATGGTGGTCCTTCTCGTGGTTCGCGTCGGGCGCTTCACCAGCGCTCGGCGTGGACCCTCTCGGGGCGGAAACGGGTCCGGGCGTGCTTGTCCTCGGCCGGGTGGCCCAAGGCCACGGCGGAAACCGGCAGCACGTGGTCGGGCAGGCCGAGCAGCGGGCGGATGTGGTCGATGCGCTCCTGGCGCGGATGGATGCCGAGCCAGCACGCGCCCAGAGCGAGCATGGACGCGGCCAGCAGCAGGTTTTCGATCGCCGCGCTGCAGTCCTGCAACAGGTAGCTCAGCTCGCTGCCGTGGGCGGTGTCGAGGTCGCCGCAGACGACGATGCCGAGCGGAGCGGTAGCGAGCAGCTTGCCATTGGGCAGCACCGTGGCGATCTGCTCCCGGGTGCCACCATCGCGAACGGTCACGAAGTGCCAGGGATCGCAGGCGACGGCCGAGGGCGCGGCCATCGCCGCCTCGAGCAGGTCATGCACGAGTTCGTCGGCGACCGGCTCGGCGGTGAAGCGGCGGATGCTACGGCGGGCCATGATGCTACGCAGGGTCGGGTTCATGACCGTATGGTGCCGCCACCTGCTGTGGTTCAACGTTGAGCTCGCGCTGCGGCCAGGGCGACTCAAAGCTCGCCCCCGGGAGCGCCGATCACCAGGTCGGCATGGCCCTCATGCGCGAGCTTTGAGTCGCCCTGCCGCGCGGCTTGCGTGTCGGGGCGCGCGCCCACCCTGCCGCACATGGCCGTCGGTCTCGATCGTCATCTGGTGCTCGCTGGGCCCGGCAGCAGCGTGACTCTGCCCACCCGGTTGCTGTTGGCCCCGATGCAGGGCGTGAGCGACCCGCCATTGCGCGCAGCGCTCGCTGCCCATGGCGGACTCGGCGGGGCGATGACCGATTACGCCCGCATCAGCGCCCACCCGCACGGCCCCGGCGCGCTGCGCCGGAGGCTCGGACCGGCCTTGCCGACGGTGCCCACCGCCCTCCAGATCCTCACCGCCGACACAGCGCATCTCGGGCCGACGCTCGCCGCCGCGGCGGCGGCCGGCGCCGACTGGATCGATCTCAACTGCGGTTGCCCCTCGCCCAAGGTCACCGGTGGCGGCGGTGGAGCGGCGTTGTTGGGCGATCCGGCGCGGCTCGAGGCCATCGTACGCTGCGCGCTCGACGCCGGCTTGTTGCCGGTGAGCGTGAAGCTGCGTCCGCCGCGCGATCGGGGCCGGTACCGCGAGATCCTCGCCATGCTCGCGGCAGCCGGGGTGGCCGCGGTCACGGTCCACGCCCGCCATCCCGATCAGGGCTATGGGAGCGCGGCGCAGTGGGAGGCGATCGCCGTGGCCGTCGACCTGATAGGCGATCGCTTGCCGGTGATCGGCAACGGCTCGGTGTGGCGGCGTGACGACGCCGAGCGCATGGTCGAGCAGACCGGGTGCACCGGGGTGATGATCGCTCGCGGGGCGCTGGCCGATCCCTGGCTCTGCGCCCGGGCCTGTGGCCTGAGCGCGCCTGCGGGGCGCGCGGCCCTGCGCTGGCTGATCGCATTCATCGAAGCGCGTCGCGCGCAGAGCACGGCCCAGGCTGTCTTCGGCCGGCTCAAGCAGTTCCTGCGTTACTTCGACGCTTGCGGGGCGCTCGCGGGACCCGAGCGTTCGCAGCTGATGGCGCAGCGCGACTACGGCGCGACGCTCGCGGCGGTTGCGGCGCTCGCACGCGCGGCGCCGGCTCAGGGTACAATGTAGCCGAGCTGACGCAGGATGCCGCAGAGCGCGATCAGCGGCAGGCCGGTGATCGCCGAGTGGTCTGCGCTCTCGATGCGCTCGAACAGGGCGATGCCCCGTTGTTCGAGCTTGTAGGCTCCGGCGCAATCGACCGGATCGTCGGCGGCGACATAGCGCGCGATGGTGGCGGGATCGAGAGCGCGCATGTGCAGCACGGTGATGTCGGTATGGCTCAGGACCTGTCCGTCGGCGATCACGCTCACCGCGGTGATCAGGCGATGGCTGCGTCCCGCCAGCGCCGCGAGCTGTTCGCTTGCCCGTTGGCGGTCGCCCGGCTTGCCGAGGACCCGGTCGTCGCAGCAGGCCACCTGATCCGAGCCGATCACCGTCGCCTCCGGATGCGCGTCGGCGATGCAGCGGGCCTTCTCAAAGGCCAGCCCCTCGGCCAGCTCGCGCGGTTGCGGCCACCGTGTTTTGAGCGCTTCCTCGTCGCAGGTCGGGGCGACGGCGGTGAAACCCAGGCCGAGACGTTCGAGCAGCGCGCGGCGATAGGGGGAGGTGCTGGCGAGGATCAGCGGGGCGTCCATCGCCGGAAGCTTGTCAGCGCGGGCCTGCGGGCAAGCCCGGGCTGGCTCTTTGCAGGGCTGTGATGCCGGCGTACCATGGCCAGGAGCGAGGAACCACGCCATGCCACTCGAGCCGATGCACGTCACACTCAGCGACGCCGAGAAGGTCGAAGTGCTCAAGCGCTTCTACAACCGCTACAAAGAGGAGCTGGAGTCCGTCGAGGCGGAGATCGCCGAGATCCTCACCGCGCACGCCCAGAGCGAATTCCTGATCCAATATCTCGGTGAGCAGCCTGAAGTGCTCGAGCTCAAGGGCCGCGAGGAGGAACTGCAGAAGTTGCAGAAACGCCGGGCGCACGTGAGCATGCTCATCGACCGCCTCGAGCAGGTGATCCCGAAACGCGGCGGCGAGGCCGGCCCGACCACCTTCACCCGTTTCTGAGGCGGTCGCTCCAGCACGGCCAGGCCTGCTGCACGCGCGCCATTCGCGGGATCGCTCATCATCTGCCGGTCGGCCGACGCCCGGCGAGCGAGTCGCTGACGCAGCTGGCGCGTGTCGGGCGCTGACGCTGGGAACGGAGCAGGTCGCGTGCAGCGGGTGCAGGCCCTGTGAGGCTGCCTCAGAGCGGCGCGACGAGCGATAGCGAGGCGTCATCGGGGCGCGTCGTCGCACGCAGGACGGCGCCACCAGAGGAGTATTCATGCCTGTTACCATCCGTGCTGCCGCGCTGGCCGACGCCCCCGGCATCCACCGGCTGTTGGACACCTATGCCCGTGAGCATCTCCTGCTGGCCCGCAGCCTCGGGACGGTCTACGAGAATCTGCGCGACTTCCGTGTCGCCGTCGACGGCGAGCTGCTCGGTTGCACCGCGCTGCATCTGGTCAACGAGCGTCTGGCCGAGGTCAAGTCGCTGGCGGTGGCGCCGGGCGCGGCGGGGCGGGGAATCGGGCGCGCTCTGGTGGTAAACGCCTGTGCGGAGGCCGCTGCCTGGGGGCTCGAGCGGGTGTTCTGTCTCACCTATCAGGTAGGCTTCTTCGCCCGCTTGGGGTGGGTCCGCGTCGACCGCTCACGGCTGCCCGAGAAGATCTGGAGCGAATGCGTCCGCTGCGATCGCTTCCTCGATTGCGACGAGACCGCGATGTGGAAGCCCGTGGCGCCGACCGCGCAGTGAGACCGCGCAAGGGGCTGGCCAACGACCCCGGCCTTGCCTTTCGACGCGTGTGCCTATGGTGCGCCACCCCCGGTGCTGGAGCCACCGGTCACGTGTGTTGTCGGAGAGAGAGCCATGAGCATCCATCGCAGCTTCGCCGGTAGCGGCGGCTTGACCAAGCATCGCAACGTGCTCACCCGCAAGGAACGCATCGAGCGACTCAAGGCGCAGAAGCGTTGGGACGAATCGAAGGGGATCTTCGGTCTGCCCAAGGTGCGCAGCATCAAGCCCAAGTGATCCAATCAATGCCCGCGGCCACGTGGCCGCGGGCACTCCACCATCCTACCCAGGGCGTCGATCCGGCGCCCGTTCCAGAACAGAGGAACCTCCATGGCAGTCCGCATTGCTATCAACGGGTTCGGCCGCATCGGCCGCCTTGTCTTCCGTGCCATCTGCGAGCAGAAGCTGCTCGGTAGCGAGGTCGAGGTCGTTGCCGTCAACGACCTGGTCCCGGCCGACAATCTCGCCTACCTGCTGAAGTACGACAGCACCCAGGGCCGCTTCCAGGGCGAGGTCTGTGCCAAGGGCGACAACCTGGTGGTCGATGGCAAGGAGATCCTGGTCTGCTCCGAGCGCAACCCGACCGACCTGCCGTGGGGCAAGCTGGGCGTCGATGTCGCCATCGAAGCCACCGGCCTGTTCGTCCAGGACGAGAAGGCCGCGATGCACGTCCAGGCCGGCGCCAAGCGGGTGATCATCACCGCGCCGGGCAAGGGCGACGTCAAGACCGTGGTCATGGGTGTCAACGAAGGCGACTACGATCCGGCCACCGACAAGGTCGTCTCGAATGCCAGCTGCACCACCAACTGCCTGGCCCCGGTGGTCAAGGTCCTGCTCGACATGGGTGTCGGCCTCGAAGAAGGCCTGATGACCACCGTGCACGCCTATACCGCCAACCAGGCCACCGTCGACGGCCCCTGCCCCAAGGACTTCAAGCGCGGCCGTAGCGCGGCCCTGAGCGTGATCCCCTCGACCACCGGCGCGGCCAAGGCCGTCGGCCTGGTGCTGCCGCAGACCAAGGGCAAGCTCACCGGCATGGCTTTCCGCGTGCCGACCCCGACCTCCTCGGTCGTCGACCTGACCCTGCGCACCGAGAAGGACACCAGCCTCGACGCCATCAACAAGGCGATGAAGGCGGCCAGCGAGAGCGGTTCGCTCAAGGGCTTCCTCGCCTACACCGAGGATCCGGTCGTCTCCAGCGACTTCATCGGCTGCGCCGACTCGAGCATCTACGACGCCACCGCGTCGATCGAGCTCAACAGCCGCTTCTTCAAGCTGATCAGCTGGTACGACAACGAGATGGGGTACAGCAACCGCGTCGTCGACCTGCTCAAGTACATGGTCGCCAAGGGCATCTGAACCGACCTGCCATCGGCCCGCCGGGCCACGGCATCGCGCGCACCCCGGTCGTCAGTGGCCGGGGTGCACGCATGTCCGGGTACCTTCGACCTGCGATGCTCCAGGGTGCGCCCGGTCATTCCCCCGAACCAGCTCAGCGTTAGAATGCGCTCATGCCATCGGTGGATTGGGATGCACTCGGCGGCGGTCTGCTCGGCGACCTGCTCGAGGGCGACACCGTCGACCTCGATTTCGGTGAGCGGTACGAGGTCGGCGAACTGCTCGGCAGCGGCGGGCAGGGCAGCGTCTACGCGGCCTTCGATACGGCCCTCGACCGCAAGGTGGCGATCAAGCGGCTCCATGATCCCAGCCGGGATCAGAGCTGCCTGCTGGCCGAAGCCCGGCTGCTGAGCAAAATGGCGCATCCGGCCATTCCACAGATCTACGATCGCGGGGTCTGTCCCGACGGCGGCGTGTTCGTGGTCATGCAGCTGGTCTGCGGGAGGAGCCTCGGCAGCTACCTCAAGGCGGTCGACCCGGATCTGGGCGAGCGCTTGCGCCTGTTCCGCAGCATCGTCGCCGCGGTCGGCCACGCGCACCACCGCGGGGTGCTGCACCGCGACCTCAAGCCGGCCAATCTGATGGTCACCGCCGCCGCAGAGGCGTACATCATCGATTGGGGCCTGGCCGCCACCGGCGATCCGCGTGCGATCTGCGGATCGCCCCACTTCGCTGCCCCCGAACAGCTCGAGGGCCAGGTGGCTGACCGCCGTGCCGATGTCTATGCCCTCGGCGTGCTGCTGTACTACATCCTCAGTGACGGCGAGCTGCCCTACGGCCGGCATGTGCGTGATTTCCGCGAGTTCAAGCGGCTGCGGGCGGGCCTGCAGCGCGTGTCGCTGTCCCAGCGCTGTCCCGGTCTGCCGCGCGCGCTCGAGCGGATCTGCGACACCGCCATGGCCGCCCAGGCCGGAGCGCGCTATCGTACGAGCGAAGAGCTGCTCGCGGACCTCGACGCCTTCGCCGCCGGTCGGCCCTTGGCGCGCGATCCGCGCAGTCGCCGCACGGGGCCGTGGTTCGCGGCGCTCGTCGCGGCGGCGTGCCTGGCCCTTGGTGTGTTCCTCGGCGGCCTGTTCCGGCCCGGGGGCGGAGCGGTCGTCTCGCCGGTGGCTCCGCATCCTGCGCCGGTGTTCGAGCCGCAACCGGGGGGGGCGAGCGCGATCGGTCCCGGCGAGCTCGACCTCGAAGGCGGTGGGGTGTCGGCCGGTCGGGCAATGCCCGACGGGGAGCGAACGCACGCCGCGGACGCGCCTGCGGCGACGGCTGGCGTGGCAGAGCAGGCATCCATCGCTGCAGAGGGCGAAGCCGTGGTCGCCGCAGAGCACGAAGCGGTCGTGGAGGATGCAGCCCCGGCCGCGGCTGATGCGCCGCCGGCCGAAGAGGGGCCCGACACCGCCGGGGCGCAGGAGGCGACAGCCGTGGATGAGGACCTGGCCGCGGCCATTCACGCCCTCTCGGGTGCGCCTGCGCCGTCGCCGAGTCCGCTGCTGCCGTCCTTCGAGGAGGTCGAGCGTACGCTCGGGACAGAGGACGATGGCCGAATGGAGAGTGGACGCCCGGGCGGGAGCGAGTAGACCGTCCTTCAGACAGATCCGTCGCCCCAGTGCCAATGGGAGGCCCCTGCACATGGCCCTATTCGTCTGCAATGATCGTCTGGCCACCGCGTGCCGCGTGGCTGATGTCATCGAAGAGGCCATCAAGCAGAACCCGGAACTGGTCCTCGCACTGGCGACCGGATCGACTTCGGGCCGGGCCTACCGCGAGCTGGCCTCGCGCTACTGCCGCCGTATCGACCTGACCTTCCGCTTCGTCACCACCTTCAATACCGATGAATTCCTGGGCATTCCGCCGGAGGATCCGCGCAGTACCCGCTATTTCATGAACGAGCACCTGTTCAGCCAGATCGACATCAAGCGCGAGAACACCTATATCCCGCGTGGCGACTGCCTCGACCCCCAGGCCGAATGCAACGCTGTCGAAAGCCTGGTCAGTGCTCGCGGCGGCATCGATCTCGCGGTGCTTGGATTGGGCCACAACGGCCATGTCGGGTTCAACGAGCCCGGCAGCGGCGTGCGCACCCAGACCCGCACGGTCGAGTTCACCCCGTCGACCCTGGCCGGCCTGAGCGACGGCCATCGCTTCCGCAACCTCGGCGAGACGCCCACCGGAGCGATCACCATGGGCATGGGCACGCTGCTCAAGGCGCGGCATATCGTGCTCATTGCCACCGGAATAGGCAAGGCACAGGCGGTGACCCGCGTATTTTCGCGTCGCCCCGGCCCGGCGACCCCGGCGAGCCTGCTGTTGTCGCATCCGCGCTGCGATGTGATCGTCGACAGCGATGCGGCCTCGGCGATCAAGCGCGACGATATCGTCCAGCACCATGTCTGAGAGCAGTGCGACGCGTGCCTCCGTCACGGGTGCGGGCCTCGGTCCGGCCGCCGTCGACCCCGGTTCGCTCGGGTGGAGCGAGAGCCATCTCGCCGCGGTGGCGGCGTCCATCGGTCGCGACTCGGAGCTGGTCAAGGCCGCGGCGCGGGTTCGCAAACGGCCCGACAACGTTCTGCGGATGCTGGTCCGCGCGCTCACCCGCGAGGAGATCGCGATCATGGAGGGGCGCGGCTGCCGCGCCGATGATTGGACCTGCGTCCGGGTGGCCGAGGATTTCGATCCCTTCCGTGTCCGTCGGACCCATTTCGTCGGGCCCTGCGTGCTCGGGCGCTTCGACGGCGAGGTCGAGGTCGAGCCGGGCATCAGCCTGCCCACCGGCGTCTACGGCTGCACCCTGATCGCCTGCCAGGTGGGCAACAACGCGCTGATGGAGAACGTCCGCTTCGCCGCCCACTGCGTGATCGATCGTGAGGCGGTGATCTTCGATGTCGGTTCGATCACCGCTTCGGGCGCGGCCGTCTTCGGCTGTGGCCAGACCCTCGGTCTGTGCCTCGAGACCGGCGGACGCGAACTGCCCCTGTGGGCCGAGGTCCAGGTCGATGCTGCGGCGCAGGTCTGCCGTTTCCGCACCGATGGCGACGGGCAGCGTGCGCTGTGCGAGGCGGTGGAGCGTTACGTCGCCGCTGTCCGCAGCCCCGTGGCCTGGGTCTGCCGTGGTGCGGTGGTCCGCCACACCGACAAGGTGCGCGATTGCTACATCGGCACGGGAGCCCGGGTCGACCACGCCCTGGGCCTGGAGAACGCAGCGCTGCTTTCGTCACCCGACGAACAGACGGTGGTCGAGGGCGGGGCGAGCGTGCGTGACGCGGTGCTGCAGTGGGGCGTGCGCGTCTCCGGCAACGCGATCGTGCGCAACGCGGCGCTGCTCGAACACAGCGGCGCCGACGAGAACGGGATCATCGAGCAGAGCCTCATCGGACCCAACTCGACCATCGCGCGGGGCGAGGTCACCGCCTGCCTGGTCGGTCCGTTCGTTGGCTTCCATCATCAGAGTCTGCTGATCGCGGCCTACTGGCCTGCCGGCAAGGGCAATATCGCCTACGGCGCGATGGTCGGTAGCAACCACACCGGGCGCAGTCCCGACCAGGAGATCTGGCCAGGCGAGGGCACCTTCTTCGGTCTCGGCTGCTCGATCCGCTTCCCCAGCGATTTCTCGCGCAGCCCCTATTCGCTCTTCGCCGCCGGCGTGTCCACCTTGCCCCAACGGCTGTGCATGCCCTTCAGCCTGATAAGCACCCCGGTCGAACCCCTCGACGAGGAGAGCGACGCGAGCGTGCCGCGTGCCTTCAACGAGCTCTCACCTGGCTGGGCGCTCTACGCCAACGCCTACGGCCTCGAGCGGATCGAGATGAAGCTGGCCGCGCGCGATCGCTCGCGGCGCCATCGGATCCACTACCAGGTCCTGCGCCCGGAGGTGATGGCGCAGGTGCGCGACGCGCTCGAGCGGCTCGAATCGATCACCACCCGGCATCCGGTCTACCTCGCTCGTGACATCGACGGCCTGGGCAAGAACTTCTTGCGCGAGGAGTCGCGTCAGCAGGGGATCGCCGCCTATCGCCGGGTATTGCAGCGCTATGCGCTGCGGATCCTGCTCGGCGAGGCGGAGGGCAGCCTGACCATCAGCGGCAGCGCCGAGATCGCTCACGACCTGCTCGACTGGCTGATGCCCGAGACCGGTTTCGCAGCGCGGATGGAGGCTCTGGTCGAGATCGAACGGGACAACGCGCGGATCGTCGAGCGTAGCCGTGAGAAGGACACCGCGCGCGGCCAGCGCGTGATCGAGGGCTACGGCGACACCCACGCGCCGGTGGCCGAGGACCCGGTGGTGCAGAGTGCCTGGCACCGGGTGGAGCGGACCGGCGACCGCATCGCCGCGGTGCTGAGAGATCGGCCGTCCGGTGGATGTGATCGGTAACCGGAGGCCGATGGGGACGTCTGCGTGGTCATGAGGATGCTCGCGTTGTCCATGGGCTTGTGTACCTGCGCCGTGGCATCGATCGTGGCCGCCGAATCCGATCTGGTGCGCGTCGAACTGTACTCGGGCCGCTTCCTGGTCGGGCGCTACCTGGCCGAGGACTCGCTGATGGTGACCTGCGACCCGACTACCGGGCGGTCGCATGGGGTGATCAAGCTGCGACCCGATGACGTGATCGCCATCGAACCGTTCGCCGGGCCCCGGGCCCCGGACCCGGTCGCCAGCGCGCCGACGGTCGGGCCCGCGCCCGCGCCGGCCGAAGCGAATGCCCCGGCGATGCCGCTGCCTGAGCTGCGTCAGCTCGCCCGGCAGCTCACCGCCCAGCTCGATGACGAGTTGGACCTGATCGCGGATTACTCGGCCATCGGTGAGATCAACGCTCTGGCCAAGCAGTTGAAGACCCGCTCCCAGGGCGCGCAGGAGGCCGCGCGCACGGCTTTGGAGGCGCGTCGACAGGCCACGGCGCTCGCCCAGCCAGCTCTCGCAGGCCTGTTTACCCAGCTGGCGACGGTGCTCGCCGGGCGCGCACGCTACTTCCAGGACCAACGCGATCGGGTCGTGCGCTACACCCGGTTCATTCCCCAGGTGCGCGAATCGCTCGAGGCCGCGCGCGCGGTGTTCGCGCAGGCGGACCAGATGGCGCGGCAGCATCTGGCCGTCGAGCAGGAGCTGCAGGACGAACCGGCGGTCACGCCGCCGCCACCGCCAAGGGATTCCGAGGGTCCCTGAGCCGGTTCCCGCGGGATCGGCTTGTGTCCGCCTCACGCCTCGTAGGATCCGGCTCCACGCACGGAGGCGGTTCCATGGCGCGCGAGATCAACGGTGGCCTCAACGGCCAGGGCATGCGCATCGCCATCGCGATGTCGCGTTTTAACAGCAACGTCAGCGAGCGTCTGCTCGAGGGCGCCTGCGATGCGCTGTTGCGCAACGACGTCGCCGCAGACGACATCACCTGCGCCCGCTGCCCCGGTGCCTGGGAGTTGCCGCTGGTCTGCGATCGTCTGGCCGGAGGTGGGCGCTACGACGCGGTGATCGCGCTCGGATGCATCATCCGCGGCGATACGCCGCATTTCGATTACGTCGCCGCCGAGTGCGCCAAGGGCGTGGCCCAGGCCGGTCTCAAGCACGCGGTGCCGGTGATCTTCGGCGTGCTGACCACCGATACGGTCGATCAGGCGCTCAACCGCGCCGGGCTCAAGAGCGGCAACAAGGGCTTCGATGCCGCACTGGGCGCGATCGAGATGGTCAACCTGTTGAGGGATCTGTGAACCAGTCCCGACGCAAGCTCGCGGGGCTGCGCCGCCATGGCCGTCGTCTCGCTCTGCAACTCCTCTACGCCTTCGAGCAGAAGCGCTACCTCGACGACGGCATGCTGGGGGTCGAGGAGTTCCATCGTGACCTCGATCCCGAGGCGCTGGCCTTCGGTCGGGAGCTGTTCGCCCTCTTCTGCGCCAATCGCACCCCGATCGACGCGTTGGTCGACGGCTGCCTGAACAACTGGACCCTCGGTCGTCTGGCCATCCTCGATCGCAGCGTCCTGCGCCTGGGTAGCGCGGAGCTGCTCTACCGCGAGGACACGCCGCCGAAGGTGGTGATCAACGAATACATCGAGCTGACCAAGCGCTTCGGCTCCGAACGCCGAACCACCGGTCTGGTCAACGGGGTGCTCGACCGGATCGCCCGCGAGCATCGTCCGGCGTGATGGCCCTGGGGTCGTCGGCGGGGCCGCGTTTGCGTCGCTTCGCGGCCCGTGGATACTCGCCATGATGGACCGTGCTGGCGATCAGCGATGGATGCACCGCGCATTGCGGCTGGCCACGCGCAGCTGCGGTGCCACCTGGCCCAACCCGGGTGTCGGCTGTGTGCTCGTCGCTCCGGATGGGCGCCTGATCGGCGAGGGCCGGCACCGCCGTTGCGGCGCCGCGCACGCCGAGGTCGCCGCGCTGGAGGCCTGTCGCGCCGCGGGCTACGACCCCGCCGGGGCCACGGCCTACGTCACGCTCGCGCCGTGCACCACCGCTGGGCGCACGCCGGCCTGCAGCGATGCCCTGATCCGCGCCGGAATCGTGCGGGTGGTCGCGGCGATCGGCGATCCCTCGCAGGACGAGACCGGATCGGTGTTCGCCGCCGCCGGGATCGCCTACGAAGAGGGGTGCTGCGCGCCCTTGGCCGAACAGCTGCACGGTGGCTTCCTGATACGGGTCGCGCACGGCCGGCCGCGCTTCACCGGCAAGTGGGCGATGACCATCGATGGCTGCATCGCAGCCCACACCGGCGCCAGCCAGTGGATCAGCCACGCCGATGCGCTGCTGCTCAGCCGTCGCCGTCGCCGCGCCTTCGACGCGCTGCTGGTCGGAGTCGGCACTCTCATCCGCGACGATCCGCAGCTGCTCTCACGTCTGACCGATGGGCGTACGCCGCTGCGCATCGTGGTCGTCGGCGAGGCCACCGTCCCGTTGACCAGCCGATTGGTGAGTGCCGCGGCGTCGTACCCGGTGCTGGTGGTCCACGACCGGCGCGCGAGCGAGGAGCGGCTGGAGGCGCTGCACGCCGCGAGCGTGCGCACGCTCGCGGTGCACGACGCCCACGACCCGGTGGCGGTCGGCGCGGCCCTGGGCGAATACGGGCTCAACGATGTGCTGGTCGAGGGTGGGGCGCGGGTCCACGGCGCCTACCTCGATGCCGGGATCTACGATCGTCTGGAGTGCTACATCGCCGCGCGTAGCATCGCTGGCGGCATGGGCGTGGCCGGGCTCAACGGGGTGGCGACCATCGCCGAGGGCACCGCCTGGCAACTCGAGCAGCGACCGGTGGTGCTCGGCGACACCATCGTGTGCCGCTATCGCCGTAAGCGCGATCAGGAAGTCGGGTGATCACCTTCGTCGGCGATGTGCACGGCTGGCTCGACCGGCTCGATCGGGTGGTGGCGCAGAGCGAGGGCGCGATCGTCTTCCTCGGCGATCTGATCGATCGCGGGCCGCAGTCGCGCGAGGTCGTCGCGCGGGTGCGCGAGCTCTGTGCCGCCGGCCGGGCCCGCTGCGTGATGGGCAATCACGAATATGCCTTCATCCGCGCACTCGGCGTACCCGCGCGCGGCATCCCCGGCGACGCGGCCCTGCATGATTTCTGGCTCGAGTTCTATGGCGGGTGGGCCACGGCCCGTGCCTACGGCGCGGCCGAGGGGGGAGAGGCCCTGCGCGCGGCTGCGGCAGAGGATCTGGAGTGGATGGCCGATCTGCCCTGGTACCTCGCGGGCGAGTCCGAGGGGCACGCCTACCTCGTGGCCCATGCCGGGCTCTCGCGCGAGCCGCTCGCTCGCCAGCTGGCCCGGATGGAGAACACGCCCGCGCGTTACGGTCCAGAGGTGGAGCTGCCCGAAGACCTCTATGCCAAGAACCGGGTCGGCACCTATCCGCTCGACATGCCGGTCGGGACGACCGTGGTCTTCGGCCACGTCCCGCTGCCGGAGGCGCTGATGACCGGCGAGTGTCTCGGCGTCGACACCACCGGTGGCTGGCCCGGCGCGCGATTGACCGGCGTGATCTGGCCGGAAGGGCGGATCATCCGTTCCTGAGCGCCGCGGCATACGGCCGCCTTGTCCCGTGTCGATCGATCTCTACGATGATCGGTCCCGGGGGCGACTGTGCGCAGCGCAGAGCGAGCCCCCGCGAACAAAAAGCCGCGCGGGCGCCGACCGCTACAATGCCCCTTGGGGTGCGGGCGGCGCCCGCGCTATGATGGCACGTGCGGGAGATGGAGATGACCCAGACAGCAGATGGCATGAATTACGCGCCCGAGGGCGTCTTTGATCCGGTGGTGGGGCCCGGCGAATTCCCGTTTGCGGCCATGGCCCTGGACCACGGTCATATCAATGGTCAGTGCAACGGCCTGATCGAGGCCGGCGGTACCCTGACCAGGGTCTGGGATCCCGACCCGGCCAAGGTCGCGGCCTTTCGCGAGCGATTCCCCCAAGCGGTGGCCGCGAGCGGTCCGGCCGAGATCCTCGAGGACCCCGCGATCAAACTGGTCGCGGCCGCGGCGGTGCCGAACGAGCGTGGTCCGCTCGGCTGCGAGGTCATGCGCCACGGCAAGGACTACTTCACCGACAAGGCGCCGTTTACGACCATGGCGCAGCTGGAGGCGGCGCGCGCAGTGGTCGGCGAAACCGGCCGCAAGTACATGGTCTACTACTCGGAGCGACTCCATGTCGAATCGGCGGTGCGCGCCGGCCAGCTGGTCCAGGACGGTGCCATCGGTCGGGTGATCCAAGTCATCGGCCTCGGTCCGCACCGGCTCAACGCCGGCACGCGTCCGCCGTGGTTCTTCGAGCGCGAGCGCTATGGCGGGATCCTGATCGACATCGGTTCGCACCAGATCGAGCAGTTCCTGTTCTACACCGGCGAGCAGGACGCCCGGATCCTCGCCAGTTCGGTCGCCAATTACGACAACCCGGAGCATCCCGAGCTCGAGGATTTCGGCGACATCAACCTGGTCGGCGCCAACGGCGCCAGCGGCTACCACCGCGTCGACTGGTTCACCCCCGACGGGTTGGGCACCTGGGGCGATGGGCGGCTGTTCCTGCTCGGCACCGAGGGATACATCGAACTGAGAAAATACTGCGATATCGGGCGGGACGATCGCGGCGACCAGCTCTACCTCGCCGATCGCACCGGCACCCACCATTTCCGGGTTGCCGGCCAGGTCGGCTTCCCGTTCTTCAAGGATCTGATCGTTGATTGCCTCGAGCGTAGCGAGCGGGCGATGACCCAGGAGCACGCATTCAAGGCGGCCGAGCTGTGCATCCAGGCCCAGGAACAGGCGGTGCGCGTGGCGGCTGACGGCGGCCGACCGGTTCAGTCGCCCGGTCGCCAATAACCGCCATGACAGACGAGCTGTTGGTGGCCGAGTGATGGGCTCAGAGGTGGATGTGCGAGCGGGAAGGTGGGCCGGAGCCCCATGCTCCCACCCTTCGGTATAGGCAAAAGCCCACCGTAACTGCTCAGGCCCATCGGGCATGAGTAGTTACCAGCCGTATTCCATCAGAGCGAGCCCCCGCGAACAAAAAGCCGCGCGGGCGCCGCCGCTACAATGCCCCTTGGGGTGCGGGCGGCGCCCGCGCTATGGGACCCCATCGCACGCGATGGGGTCTGGCGCCGAGTGGTGGTGGGCGGATACAATCGGCGCGGCCGATCCGCCCATGCTTGCATCTGCATGCAGATGCAAGCGAATCACGACAATGCCGCGGGGCTGGTCCCTCACGAAGCGAGGGCCGTAGGGGCGAAGCCCCTGAGTGGTTACAGCCCGACTCAGAAGCTGTAGACGATCCCGATCAGGGTCTCCTGACGCACGGCGATCTCGTCGTAGCCGCCGGCGTCGGCCGGCGCGTCCTCGGGTTCGCCTTCGTAATAGGCGCGCAGGTCGAGATCGATGTCGACGTAGGTGGCCACAGCGATGGTCGCGCTCGCGGTGAACAGATGCGTGACGTGGCCGAGGTCGCCGAATTCCGAGAAGACCTCATAGCGCAGCTCGTATCCGACCGTCGTATGCGGGCGGGCCTGGAAGCTGACCAGACCCTCGGGGCCGAATTCCCATTCGAGGTCACGTGAATCGGCATTGGGGCTGAAGCGCCGTTGTGCGCGCACGCCGAGGCGCAGGTCGAGGCTCCAGCGCGGTTCCTCCTCGATCTGCTCGCGGCTGCTGTGCTGCTCGCCGTAGCCGGCGCTGGCGGCGACCAGCAAGGGATCGAAGGGGTCCTCGCGTGGTTCAGGGCCAGTGAACACGCTGGTTGCGCTCCAGGCGCCGTAGACGTACCGCGGGCGCTGGAACAGCGCCTTGTAGACGCCGTCGTACTCGATCAGGTCGTTGCTCTCGAACCAGGCCTGGTCGTCCTGCTTCTGTTGGCCGAACTTCAGCTCCAGGGTCTGTTCCAGAGCCTGGTACGGTGCGGTCCAGTCGAGCGCGCCGTCGAAGGCGGCGGTCCAGGCGACGGTCTGCTCGCTGGAGGTGATGCTCGGATCGCGCGACTGCTCGGCGTTGTCGATCAGGATGCTGTTGAGGAACAGGCCGACGCGACCGTCGTGGTCCCAGCCGTACTGCTGGTCGTCGTTCGCTGGGGCCTCGACTTCGGCCGCGGACAGCGCCGCAGGCAGCGACAGGCAGAGGGCGAGGGCCAGCAGGGGCAGAGAGGCAGGGGGCATATCGGCCTTCCGGCTACGATGCGAGGCGAACAGCCGAGTGTCGGGAGCGGGGGAATGGTGCAAGACCGCTGCCCCCCGGGCGCTCCAGGGTGACTCAAAGCTCGCCCCGGGAGCGCCGATCTCACCAGGTCGGCATGCCTTGCGTCGCCTCCACCTGCGTCAAACCGCCCGACTCTCTTTGGTGCTTGGGTCGTAGTGACGCAGGTGGAGGCGAGGCATGGCCCTCATGTGCGAGCTTTGAGTCGCCCTGCCGGGCGCTCGGATCGACGCCGCGCAGGGCGACCGGGCTGGGGTGCCCTGCGCATGGCGCGGGATTCAGCCGGCGACGCGCCGGTCGCTCAGGCGCACCTGCAGCTGGCCGTCGTGTGCGTCGACCACCGCCAGGCTGTGCGCCGGCAGCTCGCCGGCGATCAACAGGCGGCTGAGCTCGAGCGCCACGTGCTTCTCGAGGTAGCGGCGCAGCGGCCGCGCACCGTAGTTCGGGTCGTAGGCCTCGCGCAGGATGACCTCGGTGCCCGCCGGCGTGACCTCGAGCTCCACATCCTGATCGCGCAGGCGTTCGCCGAGCTGGGCGAATTGCAGATGCACGATCTGGCGCAGGTCTTCGCGGGTCAACGGCGCGAACACCACCACGTCGTCGAGCCGGTTGAGGAACTCGGGGCGGAAGTGGTGGCGCACCGTATCGAGCACCGCTTCCTTGACCCCGGCTTTGAGCTCGCCGCCCTCGGTCACGCCCTCGAGCAGGTGCTCCGCGCCCATGTTCGAGGTCATGATCACCACCGTGTTGTTGAAATCGACCGTCCGCCCCTGGCCGTCGGTCAGGCGGCCCTCGTCGAGCACCTGGAGCAGCGCGTTCCACACCTGCGGATGGGCCTTCTCCACCTCGTCGAACAGGATCACGCTGTAGGGTCGGCGTCGGATCGCTTCGGTGAGCTGGCCGCCCTCGTCATGGCCGACGTAGCCCGGGGGCGAGCCGATCAGTCGCGCCACCGAATGCTGTTCCATGTACTCGGACATGTCGAGGCGGACCATCAGGTTCTCGTCATCGAACAGCTCCTCGGCCAGGCTCTTGGCCAGTTCTGTCTTGCCGACGCCGGTGGGTCCGAGGAACAGGAACGAGCCGGTCGGCTGATGTGGCCGTGACAGGCCGGCGCGCGAGCGCAGCACCGCCTCGGAAACGGCGTCGACCGCCTCGTCCTGGCCGACCACTCGCCGGTGGAGCTGTTCGCCGAGGTTGAGCAGGCGCTGGCGTTCGTTCTTCCCGAGCTTGGTCACCGGGATCCCGGTCCAGCGGCTGACGACCTCGGCCACCTCTTCCGCGCCGACCTGTTCGGACAGCATACGATGTTCCTGGCCCTCCTCCTCGGCGCTCTGGGCCGCGGCTTCGATCTGGAGCTCGAGCTGGGGGATGGTGCCATAACGCAGCTCTGCGACCTTGCCGAGGTCGTAGTTGCGTTCTGCGACCGCCATCGCCTGGCGCGCGTCCTCGAGCTCCTGGTGCGCGGCGCGCAGCGAGTCGACCCGCTCCTTCTCGTGTTGGTACTGCGCTCGCAGCGCCTTGAGTTCCTCCTCGATCTGCGCCCGTTCCTCGCGGACCTTGGCCAGACGCTGGCGCGAGGCGGTGTCGTCCTCGTTCTCCAGGGCGGTCGCCTCGACCTCGAGCTGCAGTTGCCGGCGTTCGAGCTGATCGATCACCGTTGGCTGGCTGTCCAGCTCCACGCGACGGCTGGCACAGGCCTCGTCGATCAGGTCGATCGCCTTGTCGGGCAGGAAGCGCGCCGTGATGTAACGCTCGGAGAGCTGGGCCGCCGAGACCAGGGCGGCATCGGCGATGCGCACGCCGTGGTGGGTCTCGTAGCGCTCCTTGAGCCCGCGCAGGATGCTCACGGTGTCCTCGATCGAGGGCTCGCCGACGTAGACCTGCTGGAACCGGCGTTCGAAGGCCGGGTCCTTCTCCACGTGTCGGCGGTATTCGTCGAGGGTGGTGGCGCCGATGCAGCGCAGCTCGCCGCGGGCGAGCATCGGCTTGAGCAGGTTGGCTGCGTCCATCGCACCGTCGGCCTTGCCTGCGCCGAGCACGAGGTGGATCTCGTCGATGAACAGGATCACCGCTCCGCCAGCGTTCTGGACCTCCTTGAGCACACCCTTGAGCCGTTCCTCGAACTCGCCGCGGTACTTGGCGCCCGCGACCAGCGCGCCCATATCGAGGCTGATGACCCGGCGGTCGCGCAGGCTGTCGGGCACGTCGCCGCGGACGATGCGTTGGGCCAGGCCCTCGACAATCGCGGTCTTGCCCACGCCCGGATCACCGATCAGCACGGGGTTGTTCTTGGTCCGGCGCGAGAGCACCCGGATCACCCGACGGATCTCCTCGTCGCGGCCGATGACCGGGTCGAGTTTGCCGTCGCGCGCGGCCTGGACCAGGTCGTGGCCGTAGCGCTCCAGCGCTTCGAATCCGCTCTCGGCCTGATCGCCTTCCACGCGGCGACCGCCGCGGACGCCGGCGATGCTCGCTTCCAGGGTCTTGGTCTCGAGCCCGTTGCTGCGCAGGATCTCGCCGACGGTCCGGTCCTCGGCCAGTTCGCGCAGCAGATGATCCACGGCGAGGTGGGTATCGCCGGCCTTCTGCTGCCGCTTGGCTGCCTGACTGAGCAGCCGGCTGAGCGAGGCGGAGGGGGTCGGCTGGGGAGCCGGGTCCTGGCTTGGCATGGCGGCCAACGGGCGGCGCAGGGCGGCGAGAATCGCTGCCGGATCGGCGCCGCTGCGCTGCGCGATGCGCGGTGCCAGCCCCTCTTCGTCCTCGAACAGGGCGCAGGCCAGGTGCAGCGGTTCGATCTGGGCGTGTTGGAAGTTGGCGGTGAGCTCCGCGGCCGCCTGGAGTGCGGCGCGGGTCTTTTCGGTGAAGTGCTCGGGATTGAGCATGGTGGTCTCTCCATTACGGGTTGCCGTTGCAAAGCAGCGCACGGCGGCAGCCACACCGGGAACGCTTTCGGGCGCGCACCGTGAGATGCATGTGTTGGAGGTCATGCCAATTCCGTGCCAAGCATAAATGGCCCTATGGAGCCCCTGAACATGTCTTTATGACAACATCGACCTGGGCGTGCCGAACCGGGCGAGTCAGACCAACCCAGCCGTGCGAGCCGGGCGTGCAGCTGCGCAAGTGACCACGGGCAAATGGTTTGGCGCTGCGCTGGGCTCAGTCGCCCGTTGGGCCGCCGAGGTTGTCGGCGCTGGCGGGGAAGGGCTCGTCGGCGACATAGCACGCGGCCGCCGGATGGCCGCCGCCGCCGCGATTGGCGGCGATGCGCTCGCAGTCGACCCGGTATGAGCGCAGCGAATGGACCCAGCGACCGTCAGGGCGCATGAAGAACACGATCGCCAGATCGAGCCCGAGGCCACCGTCCTCGGCCCCGGTGTAGACCAGTTCGCCGACCTCACTGATGTGCGTCGCGCTGTTGACCGCCAGGGCGGACACGCCGTGCAGGCCGTAGGGCTCGCTGATACGCATGCCGCGCCTGGCGATCCGCCGCACGCGCCGGTCGGTGCGCCGCACGATCGGCGCGCCGTGACGGCGCAGGTCCCCGCAATCATGCGCGAAGATCTCTTCGGGATGTTCGTCATTGGTCAGGTCATCGAGCGCGGCGACCACCGCCCGACTGTCGGGGTGCTCCCAGCGCCACAGGTCGCGGGCGCGGATGTGCTTCAGCACCGCGGGTGGGGATTCATCCGGGAACAGCGCGTGCCAGGTGAGCATGGCGGCGCATTCGTCTTCGGCGAACAGCCCCCATCCGAGTTCGGCGTGGGTCGCGCGATGGGTGCGGTGGTGATCGATCCAGCAGATGCTCGCCGCCTCACGTTCGAGCCGGCGCATGGTCTGAGGGTCGAAGGCGAAATCGACCACGTACACCCGGGCGCCGAGCACCGCCGGCGCCCGGTCGCCGTACTGGCAGGGGATGCAGCGTGCCTTCGGATGTGCCCGGCGCACGGTCGCGGCCGCTGCGCGTCCGTCGAGACAGCCGCGGTGGAAGAAGCAGAGCACAGGGGGGTCGGGGGTGAGCACGGCGTCGGGTCCGGGGTGTCCTTGGCCCTGCTGCCGGATGGGGCCGGGTCGTGGTGGAGGGCTGGAGCCCGGCGGGCAGCGACAACTTACCGGGAACGGGACTCGAACCCGTACGGCCTTGCGGCCAGGAGATTTTAAGTCTCCCGCGTCTGCCAATTCCGCCATCCCGGCCAGCGGTCGGTCATGGTGGGAGCGATCAGGCGGTGGGCAAGAGTCTGGCCGCAGCGGCACCAGGGTGACTCAAAGCTCGCCCCGGGAGCGCCGAGCACCAGCTCGGCATGGATACAGGGGGTCACACCATGGGTCATCTGATGGGACCCATGGTATGACCCCATCATCCCGAGCTTTGAGCGGCCCTGGCAGCGGTACAGATGCGCTCAGGCTCCAGACCCGTGGGCGCCGGGCACCGGCTCGGCACGATACGGCGCTCATCGCCTCGAGTTTCGAGTCGCTCTGGCGGCGCTCTCCCGGCAGCGGTGCTGGGTTGTGGTGCTGCAGCGCTTGCGCGGGATCAGAAATCCTCGCCGGTCAGGTCCGGCTCGGGTTGTGGCTCCGGCGGCGGTTCGACCGGCCCCTGGCGCTGGCTGCCGGTGTCCGTTTGCGTGTCGTCCTCGGCCTGTGCCGCATCCTCGTCGCTTTCGCGCTCCGGCTGGGCATCGGAATCGTCGAGGCCGAACAGATCGTCTGCCTCGGCTTCGCGCTGGGGGATCATGGTCTTGCCGATGGTCTGCTCGAGCGCGGCGAGAGCGTCGTTCTGCTCGTCGTCGACGTAGAGGGCCGTCAGTCGGACGTAGCCGGCTCCCTCGGTGCGGCGGAGCAGCACGGCGGTGGCCAGCCGCCGGTAGTCGCTCTCCTTGTAGCTGTAGGTGGTCTTCCAGCCCTCGAAGCCGGCGTAGTCCACCGGCTGGGTCTCTTCGACGATCGCGAACTGCGGTCGGACCTGGGCGATATCCTCGAGGTTGCGACGCCAGATGTCGGCGAGGGCCTCGCCGGTGCTGGACGTGGGTTCGACGTGGACGGCGATGTAGGCGGTGACGCTGTTGGGATCGTACCAGGTGGCATCGGCGCTGCGGTCGATCGGTTTGGCGTTGCGATACCACATCTCCGGTCCCTTGACCACGACCCCGGTCTCATCATCGACGTAGGGGCGTTGGGTCGGAGGGGCGGCGCTGCTCTTCGCGACGGGGTCCATCCCGAGCGCGAGGCGGATGTCGTTGTTGTCCGGGTCGGCCTGAAGGCCCTGGGTGAAGGCGCGATGGGCGAGTTGGCGTGCGTTGGGCAGGAGGTCGGCGTGGCGATCGACCCAGCGTCCGAGCTTGTAGAAGCCCTGGGCGTTGCGCCAGTCGAGCGCGGCGAAGCGCTGTTCGAACTCCCGGGTCAGCGACTCTGCCACCGGCAGCCAGCCGGTGAATTCCTCGTCGGTGTGGTAGACATAGCCGAGCCGGCTCATCATCGCTTCGATATCCGCCGGCCCTTTCTGCGAGCCGTTGTCGGCGGTCTTCTCGCGTGCCCAGTCGGCGCTGCCCAACTCGGCCGCGAGGTCCGGTGCGTCCAGGCGTTCCACCGCCCAGCCCATGGCGGAGAGCAGCAGGTCGAAGTTCTTGGCCTCAGCGGCCTGGCTGGCAGCGCGGGCGACGACGTTGCGGATGATCGTGCGGGCGGTGTCGAGCCAGAAGGTGGTGTTGCCCTTGCCCTCGGCCTGCTCGCGGACCCACGTGGCGACTGCGAGCCGGGCGGCGAAGTCGTCGGCCGGGACGTCGGTGAGCCGGGCTTCGATGATCGAGGCGTCGGAGGGGGCCTCGGCCTTGTGGATGGCTTCGAGCACCAGGCCGTCCTGTTTGCGCTTCATGGTGCCGAGGATCCAATAGTTGTCGCCGTTGGTGGTGGTGCCCCACATCGCGGCACCGCCGGTGACATGTACGTCTTCCAGGTCGTAGAACAGCGGCCGCTTGTCGGCGATGCGATTGAACTTCGCCTTCACCGCGACGTCCTTGTTGTCGAGGAAGTCGGGTTGGGCGAAGTCGCTGTCGCGCAGACGCAGGTAGCTGGTGCCTGCGTAGTCGACGTAGGTGCGTTCCTCGCCGCGCAGGGTCATGGTCCAGACCGCATCCCACGGCCCCGCGTCTTCAGCTGTGCAGAGGGGCGCGCCAGCGAGGAGGCAGAGCACGAGCAGGGGAGTTGATTTCATGGTCGATCTCCACGAGGTGCCAATCGGCACGTGTCAATCCTATGCACCGGATCGATGGCGGACAAGTACCCACACGATAGCCGCCGCGCGAGCGGGTGACAAGATCGAGCTCCGGCGAGCCCGCGTTCCGGGTCCTACACTGCGCTGCACAGGGCCGCAGGACGACTCGAAGCTCGCAAATGAGGATCATGCCTCGCCTCCACCTGCGTCATTATGGCCCAAGCACCAAAGAGAGCCGGACGGTTGGACGCAGGTGGAGGCGACGCGAGGCATGCCGACCTGGGGATCGGTGCTCCCGGGGCGAGCTTCGAGTCGCGCTGCACAGGGCCGGAAAAAGGGTCTTGCCAGGCCGCAGGTGGGCTCTATGTTCCCGCTCCCGCGGCGCTGAGGTCACCGGCCTCGTCCGTGGTGCAGATGGGGACATAGCTCAGTTGGTAGAGCGCCACAATGGCATTGTGGAGGTCAGGGGTTCGACTCCCCTTGTCTCCAGTCCACGAACCCCCGGCTTCTGGCCGGGGGTTCGTGCATAGCGCGGGCGCGGCCCGCACCCCAAGGGGCATTGTAGCGGTCGGCGCCCGCGCGGCTTTTTGTTCGCGGGGGCTCTTCTCCCCTGGAAAAGTGCGCATGGTCATGCGCACTTTTCCAGGGGAATGGAATATTGGCCGCGGCGACGGGGTATCGTGCATCGGTGGCTCCGGTGAGTGAATGACCAGTGCGTTGCTTGCGGCCGGGGCTGGCATTGCCCGGCCGCGTTGGCCACAATGACCACCGCGGTGGCAGCCGCGCCATGTGCAAGGCATGGCGATGTGATATCCCCGTATGGGAGTGTGCCTATGGCTACGCAGCCCAATGAAGACGCGCAGCCCCAGCACCCGGAGACCGCTTCGATGCAGTCGGCCGTCGGGTCCAACAGCGGCCGGTTCCGGGTCGACGCCGATCAGGGCCAGGGAACCCAGCTCCTGCGCTCGCTGTGCCAGGAGACCCTGGCCACCTATCCGCCCCACTACCAGGCGGCGCTGCGTTCGCTGCAGCAGGTGGCTCCCGGCAAGAGCTGGGAGTGCTACGGCGCGATGGAGACGGCCCTGAGCGAGGTGGGGATGGAGATCACCTTCGATTTCCGTCAGCCGCTGCCCGCCTGGCGCCGGTTGCTGCTGGCGGTGACCATGGCCAATGGTCAGGTGACCAACGTCACCTATCGTGAGCTGGCGGCCGGTCAGCACAGCGGCATCGAGGCGCTGGATCGACCGGATACCGACGGGCCGTTGGTCTAGCCCGCATCCCTCACAAGACGACTGCTGCAAGGCCGTATCGCACTGCCACTACAGGACTTCGCTGGTCGGCGGATCCTCACGCAGCGCTGCTGCGCTCCGGTTCGCCTCGATCGCGAAGCCCTACATTGACAGCACGCCACGACTTTTCGCGACGTTGCTCATGAGGGATCCGGGCTAGCCAGTCCCGCTTGCACCCGCTCGGCCAGGGCGAGGCTGCGCGACCGTGCCTGACCTTGACCTGCCTTCTGACCCTGACCTGCCTCTGATCGCCGAGGTCGCCCTCGACTGCCGCGGGCGGGATGCCTACAGCTATCTGGTCGGCGACGATCTGGCCGACGTGCTCGCGGCAGGCGATTGCGTTAGTGTGCCCTTCGGCCCGCGGCGCGAACGCGGGTTCGTGCTCAAGCTCGGCCGCTGGCCGGGCCCGTCGGGGGTGACGCTCAAGCCGGTGCTCGCGCGCCAGGAGGGGGTGCGGGTCCCGCCGGCGCTGCTGCGGCTGATCCGCTGGGGCGCCGGCTACTACCGCTGCAACGTCGGGACCTTCCTTGCCGGCGCGGTGCCCGCGGCGGTGCGCAAGGGCACCCGGACCCGACCGGAGCGCTTCGTGCACCGGGTGCCGGAGTTCGCCGGCGAGCTGACCCGGCGTCAGCAGTCGATCCTCTCCGAGATGCCGCTCGAACCGATCCTCATCGCCACCGCCTGCCATCGCGTCGGCTGCGCCGCGGCCACGATCGAGAAGATGATCGCTGCCGGCGCGCTGGCGCTGAGCCAGAAGCGCGATGTGCGCGAGGTCCACCTCGAGACCCCCGACGAGCGTCATCCCCTGACCGCAGAGCAGGAGGCCGCCTACACCGCGGTCGCGGCGTCGCTCGACGGGGATCCCGCGACCTTCCTGCTCTACGGCGTCACCGGCTCGGGCAAGACGTTGGTCTACATGCGCCTGGTGGAGTCGGTGATCGCGCGTGGCCGGCAGGCTCTGGTCCTGCTGCCGGAGATCGGTCTGACACCGCAGCTGGCCGCGCGCTTCCGCCGTCGCTTCGAGCGGGTGGTGGTGTGGCACTCCGGTTTCAGCGAGGGCGAACGCGCCGAACAATGGCGCCAGGTCGCCAGCGGGCAGGTCGATCTGGTCATCGGCACCCGTTCGGCCCTGTTCGCGCCTCTGCCCGATCCGGGGCTGATCGTGGTCGATGAGGAGCACGACTCGTCGTACAAGCAGGATGCCGATCCGCGCTATCACGGGCGGGACATGGCGGTGGTCTACGGTGCCCAGCTGGGGGTGCCGGTGGTGCTGGGATCGGCCACCCCGAGCCTGGAGAGTTACGACAACGTGCTGCGCGAGCGCTATCGCGTGCTGCTGCTGCGCGAGCGCCCGGCCGGCGGGAAGCTGCCGCGACCGACGGTGGTGGACATGCGCGGCGAGTACACCCGCACCGGGCGCCCGGTGAACGTCAGCGGTGAGCTGCTCGCGGCGCTGAAGACGGTGCAGGAGCGCGGCGAACAGGCGATCGTGCTGCTCAATCGCCGCGGCTGGAGCCCGGTGGTGCGCTGCCTCGCCTGCGGTGAGAGCATCCAGTGCGCCCAGTGCGACATCTCGCTGACCTATCACCGCGGTGCCGACGCCCTGCGCTGCCATTACTGTGGCCACCACGAGTTGATGCCCAGCAGCTGCCCGACCTGTGGCGAGAAGACGCTGACCACGCGCGGGCTGGGCACCGAGCAGCTGGCCGCCACCCTCGGCGATGCGGTGCCGCGACTGCGGGTGCTGCGACTCGATGCCGATACCGTCGGCACCCGCCAGGGGCACGCCAAGCTGCTGCGCGCCTTCGCCACGGGCGAGGCGGACTGTCTGGTCGGGACGCAGATGGTGGCCAAGGGGCTCGACTTCCCGCGCGTGACCCTGGTGGGGATCGTCGGTGCCGACCAGGGGCTCAACGTGCCCGATTTCCGCGCCGCCGAACGCACCTTCCAGCTGGTCTCCCAGGTCGCGGGCCGCGCCGGGCGTGGCCAGCGACCGGGGCGGGTGGTGATCCAGGCCTACGATGTCGACGCCGCGGCCATCGGTTGTGCGATCGCCAATCGCGTCAAGACCTTCTACACCCACGAGCTGGCACTGCGGCGCGAATACGGCTACCCTCCGGCCGGAGGTCTGGCGCGCTTCCTCTGGCGCGGAGTCGACAACGCGCGGGTCCAGACCGTGGCAGAGGAGCATGGAGCCCTGTTGCGGCAGGCGGGCAGTGAATTGATCATTCTCGGGCCGAGCCCGGCCGGAATGCACTTCCTCCAGGGCAAGTATCGCTGGCATGCCCTGGTCAAGGCGCCGAGCCGGGGCGCGATCCAGGCTTTTCTCGACCGCCTCGTCGCGTTGGGATGGCTCAAGGACCGCGCGGGCGTGCGCTTGGCGGTGGACGTCGATCCCTACGCGATCCAGTAGGCGGTACGGCCCGGCCGCGCGCAAAGAGCGGTTGCACGATTCCGGGCCATCTTTAGGACCCTCCCTTCGGCGGACGGCGACACGGCCCCCGCAACGAGATGTTGGAGCAACAGATGAGCGCATTCATCCAGGACAAGATCGCCGCACGGCTGGGCGGCAGCGAGTTCGGCAAGAAGACCGAGATCTACAAGTTCGAGAAGATCAAGCGGGCCAAGGCGGCGGCCATGGCGGCCCGCCCCGATGTGCCGATCATCGATATGGGCGTGGGCGAGCCCGATCGCCCGGCCGACCCGATGGTGGTCGAGACGCTCTGCGCGGAGGCAGGCAAGCCCGAGAACCGTTTCTACGCCGACAACGGCATCCCGGAATTCAAGCAGGCCGCGGCAGCCTACCTCGACCGCGTCTACGGCGTCGGCGGGCTCGATCCCGACACCCAGATCGTCCACGGCATCGGCTCCAAGCCGATTCTGGCGATGATGCCGCATGCCTTCATCGATCCGGGCGACGTGATCATCCAGACCACGCCGGGGTATCCGGTCGCGGCGACGATCACCCGTTACCTCGGCGGCGAGGCCTACAACCTGCCGCTGCTGCGCGAGAACGGCTTCCTGCCCGACTTCGACGCGGTCCCGGACGACATCGCGCAGCGCGCCAAGCTGCTGTACATCAACTACCCCAACAACCCCACTGGCGCGATCGCCGATCGGGCATTCTTCGATCGGGTGGTGGCCTTCGCCAGGCGTGCCGGGGTGGTGGTGTTGCACGACGCCGCCTACGCCGCGTTGACCTTCGACGGGGTCGAGCCGCTGAGCTTCCTCTCGGTCGATGGTGCGATGGACGTCGGCGTCGAGATCCACTCGATGTCCAAGGCCTTCAACATGACCGGCTGGCGCATGGCTTTCATCGCGGGCAATCCGCTGGTGGTCAAGGCCTTCGCCACGATCAAGGACAACAACGATTCAGGCCAGTTCCGCGCGATCCAGAAGGCCTGTATCACCGCATTGACCAACACCGGCATCACCGATCAGACCCGCGAGCGCTATGCCCGGCGCCACGCGCTGCTGGTCGACGCACTCCAGGCGGTCGGCTTCCCGGCCGAGAAGCCCAAGGCCACCTTCTACTGCTACGTGCCCGCGCCCAAGAGCGCCAGGGGCGGCAGTGTCACCTTCGCTTCGGGCGAAGAGGCGAGCCAGTACCTGATCACCGAGGCCAGCATCTCCACTGTTCCCTGGGACGAGGCGGGTGCCTATCTGCGGTTCTCGGTCACCTTCGCCGCCGCCGACGAGGCGGAGGAGCAGCGGGTCATCGCCGAGCTGCAGCGTCGTCTCTCAGAGCTCGACCTGGCCTTCTGAGCCTGGCCTCGTCCGCGGCTGCCGCTCCGGCGGTGGCCGCGCGTGGTCGGCCGGCTACTCCAGACGTGTGAGCAGGCGCAGGCAATCGGTGCGGAACACGATGCTCACCGGGTTGTCGGTCTCGTCGGTGGCCAGCGCCATGTCCGCGCCGGCTGCGTGCATCGCATGCAACGCCTCGTGTACCGGGGTGTCCAGGCTCATGGCCGGGAGTTCCTGGGTCATTTCGCTGATGCGTCGTCCGCCGTCGGCGACCACCAGATCGACCGCGCTGATGTACCCGATCGGGCGTCCGTCCTGGTGCGAGCGTACCAGATAGCGCTGGTAGTATTTCGGTCCGAGATCGTTGCGTGCGCCGGCGACGGTCGCGCCGGCGTCGAGGCTGGCGATGGTGTTCATCGGCTTGGCCACGCCGTGGTAGGTCAGGGTGATCCGCTCCATCGCCAGGATCCGCTCGACCAGCTCGCGTTGGACCGGTGAGAGGTTGTGCTTGCTCTTCTGGTTGCCGAGGAAGGTGCGCAGGTTCGGCCGGCTGGTGTGCGGTTCCCATAATTCCTGCTGGCTCACGCCGAAGAGTTTGCGCAAGGCCAGGGTGATGACCCGGACCAGCAGCACCGCCGGCAGCAGCAGCGTGCGCAGGGCGTAGGTGATCAGCGCGAGGCGGTAGATCCAGCGGTCGGCGTGGAGCCGGAACAGGTGTTTGGGCAGGTACTCCGCGAACACCAGCACCGGCGGGGTGAGCAAGCAGATGGTCGCGGGAACCGCCCAGGCCTTGCCTACCACCGGGGCCAGCGCGTGTTCACTGATCGTCGAGAGCGCCTGGGCACAGAGGTTGTTGGCCACCAGCAGCGTGATCAGGGTGATGTCGATCGGGTCGAGCATGCGTGCGACCAGTCGCGCGCGCAGCGAACCCCGGCTCAGGCGGTAGCGCATCTTGACCCGGCTGAGCGAATAGAAGCCGGTCTCGCAGCCGCTGAAAACGGCCGAGAGCCAGATCAGGGCGATGATGACGAGCAGCACGAGCAGGGGGGCGTCGATGGTCACGGCTCAGGCCCTGCCTTCCCGGGTGTAGCGCCGGGCAGTCATGTGGGCGAGCTTCTCGACCACGATCGAGCGGATGCGCTGGCCTTCCACCTGTTCCACCTGGAACAGCAGGTTGCGGTAGAGCAGGCGGTCGCCTTCGCTCGGGGTGACGCCGAGCATCTTGGCCACGAAGCCGGCGACGGTGCGGCAGCCGGCCATGTCCTCGTCTTCGAGCAGGGTCTCCCAGCCTTCGATCGGGTGCGCGCCGGCCAGGCGCCAGCGGTTGGGGCCGATCAGCGCCGGTTCCGGGATCTCGGGCAGTTCCTCGCTCAGTCCCTGGCCGAGCAGTTCGTTGCCGAGGTGTGCAAGCGAGAGCATCCCGGCGGTGCCGCCGTACTCGTCGACCACCACGCCAACGGTACGGCGCGAGGCCTGGAACAGGCGCAAGGCCTGGGCCAGCGAGATCATCTCGGGGATGAACAGCGGCTTGCGCAGGCGTTTGGTCGGGCGTTGGTCGCGCAGCAGATCCTGGGCGCAGAGGGTGCCGATGCACTCCTCGTCGTCGTTGTGGATCAGGATCCACGGCGCCGGGCGTTCACGCAGCAGCTCGATTGCCTCCTCGCGATCGATGTCGGCCGGCATCGAGCAGCAGTCGACCCGATGGGTCATGACGTTGCGCACCGGGGTCTCGGACAGGTCGACCACCTCCTGCAGGCGGTCGTGGATCAGTTCGCTGACCACGCCGTGTTCCCGGCTGTGCTCGATCACCAGCTTGAGCTCGTCGCCGGTTACCGTGTTGGCCGACTGGGTCTCGATCTCGCCGCCGCCGAGGAAGCGCAGCACAGGGCCGAGCACAACGCAGACCGGGCGAAGCGCGAGCGAGAGTACGGTGATCACCGGGGCGAAGACCCGCGCGAAGGCGACCGGAGTGCTGCTGGCGATGACCTTGGGCAGGATCTCGCCGGCCATGATCAGCGCGGCGAGACTGCCGAGCATGATGGCCGCGCGTTGCGCCGAGCCGTGGACCTGGGCCTGCCACTGCGCAGCGAGGGCGAAGTAGGCGATGTTGATCGCGTTGTTGGCACTGAGGATCACCAGCAGCAGGCGCGAGGGGGAATCCAGCAGACGGACCACCATCCGGCTGATGCCGTCGGTTTCGCGGTCGAGCTCGACCAGCTGGCCTTCGTTGATGCTGAACAGGGCCGTTTCCGAACCCGAGACCGTACCGGAGAGGACGATCAGCATCCCCAGCAGGGCGATGATCAGCAGCGGGTCCATGGCGCTCCGGGGGTGGAGGGGCGAGCGGGGACGCGATCCGCAGGTCGGGCGGTCGGCACTGTACGCAGCGTGGCACACTGCGCCGGGCCGGCAAGCTTGAGGCTTAAATCAGGCCGGTGGCCCAGCCAGGCCTGGCTGGGCTCCTTTTTGCAGAGGGGGCGCTGCCCCCTCGCG
>CAZTGE010000031.1:0-33111 GCA_964612995.1 uncultured candidatus Brocadiaceae bacterium
TCTCTGTGTTCTCTGTGGTTTATGAGAGCACAGGAATAGGCCTGAGTAGTTACTTCCGAACAGAAAACAACCACTCGGCGATCTGCCAGTCCTCTTCGGTATCGATATCGACCACCCTGCCGCGAGGCAGAAGGAGCATGCGGGTGCGATCGGTGTACATCGGCCCGCTCCCCAGCCACAGGTCCGAGCGGCACAGATTGAACTGGCCGGCATCGTGGTAGAAGACCTCGAAATCCTGCGACATGGTCAAGGCGTGTTCCGGGTGGAGCATGGCGATCCCGCCGGTGGCGGTGCGCCGCAAGGCGCGTTGGATCGGCGCGGGGTACTCGGTCGCGGTGAGCACGTAATCGCAGTCGGGCTCGGCGATCATGTCGAAGGCGCGATGGTAGTCCTCCGGGCCGACCAGCACCGCGGCCGGATTGGTGCAGCAGGTCAGATCGTAACGCTGCCCCTGCTCTGCCAGGGCCTCGATCGCGTGCGCCATCACCGCGCGCGTGCCGGTGGTGTCGTCGGCCAGCGCCGCCGGTCGCATGAAGGGGATGTCGGCCCCCGCGCGTCCGGCGATCCCGGCGATCTCCTCGTCGTCGGTCGAGACCACGATGCGATCGAAGCGCCCGGCGCGCTGGAGGATGGTGATCGCTCGCACGATCAGCGGCACGCCGTGCAGGGGTCTGATGTTCTTGCGCGGGATGCGCTTGCTGCCACCACGGGCAGGCAGGATGGCCACGGCGGACATGAACGGCTCCTTCAGCGTTCCAGCCACAGGCCGGTATCGGCCGCCCGACGCGCATCGGCGAAGAACGACAGCGATTCGCGCGCCTGACTGACGCCGTAACAATAGTCTGTGATGTAGGGCTCACCACGATGGAAGCGGTCGAGGCTGTCGGCGATATCCGCGTAGAGGTTGGCGAAGGCCTCGATGAAGCCCGACGGGTGACCCGGGGTCATGCGATTGTAATGACGGGGTTGCTGCAGGTGCATCTCGCCGCCGCGGTCCAGCGTGCGCCGGGTGCCATCGGGATAGGCGATCCGCAGCAGCTCCGGCTCCGCCTGGATCCAGGTCGCGGCGGCCCGATCGCCGTGGACCGATACGGCGAGGCCGTTGCGATGACCGAGCGCCACCTTGCTCAACCAGATGTCCCCGCTGGCCCCGGAGGGATAGCGACACCGGATGCGCACATCGTCGATCACCCCGTAGCGACTGATGCGGCTCTGATCGCTCCACACGCGGTCCGGGCGCTGATCCAGCAGGAAATCGGCGAGGTGATAGCAATGCGTGCCCAGGTCGAGACTGATCATCGGCACCGTTCCGTCGTGCAGGCGCCACGGCTGAGGGTATTTGACGCTCTTGGGCGGACGCAGGAAGCTCTCCTGGGGCATCGCGACCTGCACCCCGTGAATCGCGCCCAATTCCCCGTCGCGGATGCGTTGCCGCAGTTCGCGCACCATCTGATAGCCACTGTAGTTGTTGGTCACGACGACGAACTCGCGCGCGGGGTCGAAGTCGGCGCAGAACCGCTCCATCTCCTCCGGCGTGGCCACGAGTGGCTTTTCGCACACCACCGGCACGCCGAGCCCACGCGCCGCGGCCAGGGCCTCGGCGTGCATCGGTGTCGGCAGCAGGATCACCACCGCGTCGATGCGACCGTGTTCCTCGTGCAGCATCGCCCGCCAGTCATCGTACAGGCGCTCCACCCCCCACGCCGCAGCCGTGGCCCGGTTGACCGCGCCCTGGGTGCTGAAGGCGCCCGCGTCGATGGTGAAACGGTGGTCCATCCGTGCCGCGACGGCGTGCGGGTAGCCGGCGATCGATTCGATACTGCCGCCGATGAAGGCCAATCGATAGGGTCTGCTCATGACGCTCGCTCCTTCCCGGAACCACCCGGAACCTCACGCAGCAGCAGGGCACGCAGGCGGCTGGTCGCGTCGTAGCCGCGGAACCGCTCCCGCAGCGTCGGCTTGTGCACCTTGCCCATTTCGTTGCGAGGCAGTGCGGCGATCTCCTCGATCGCCATCGGGCGCTGATAGACCGCCAATTCTTCGGCGCAACGACGCCGCACCGCAGCTGGCGTGTAGCCCCGCTGTCGGTCGCCCACCACCACCGCGAGTATCGCTTCGCCGAAATAGGCGTCATCCACCCCGATGACCGCACACTCGCTCACGCCAGGGCAGGACGCGATGACGGCCTCCACGTCGGCCGGATGGACATTGATCCCCCCGGTGATGACGACCTCTTTGCTGCGTCCGCGGAAATAGAGCCAACCGTCCGCGTCCAGCCGACCGAGATCGCCGGTGTAGAAATAGCCGTCCGCGTCATGCGCCGCCGCCGTCGCCGCCGGATCGTCGAGATACCCGGCGAAGGCGGTACGGGTACGCACCGCGATCTCGCCGGTCTCGCCGGGCGGCAGCGCACGATGTCGCTGATCGCAGATCTTCAACGTGACGTGGGGCAAGGCCCGGCCGACGCTGCTGCGCTTGTCCGGCGCATCGTTGAGCGAGAAATCCGTCGCACAGCCGATCTCGGAGGTGCCGTAGCACTCGTGCAGGTCGCAACCCAGGATCGCGACCAGCTCCTCCTTGGTCGCATCGTCGAGTCGGGCCGAGGACGAGACGATCGTGCGCAAAGACGGGAACCCCCCTGTCGTCGCCCGCAGGTCCGGCAGCAACACGCGTAGCTGGCTGGAGACGGCGAACAGGAAGCTCACCCGGTGTGTGCGCACAGCATCGAGCCACGCTGCCGGGCTGAACCGCGGGAGGATCACCGCCGTGCCACCCAGCAACAACGGCAACAGGGCTGAACGCTGGGCGAGGGAATGATGCATGGGGGTCGAGACCAGCACGACGGCATCGTCGCCGAGGCCGTAGACGTCGCGCGTGGCCAGGAAGGCCCGGCGCAGCTTGGTCGCCTGGGTGAACACGATCGGCTTGGGCGCCCCGGTCGAGCCCGAGGTCATGGTCAGGATGTAGGGTGCTGCGCAGTCGACCGTTTCCGGCAGGACCGCGCTCGCGCCTGCCGTGCCGGCGAACACGGCCCCATCCAGCGCGAAATGCATGTCCTCGGCGATGGTCGCGTCCTCGCCCACCGCCCGCAGGATCGCGGCATCACCGATCGCGGCGCTGCAGCCGGCCACTCTCATCGCGCGGCGCCGGGCCGCGGCCCCGAGCCCCACAGGGAGCGGGGCCACCGCCGCGCCCAGCCGGGCGACGGCGAGCAGGGCCACCGCGTAGTCGATCGAGTTCTCGCCGAACAGCGCGACGCGGCTGCGACGGCCCACCCCGCCCGCGTGCAACCCCCGCGCGACCGCCTGGACGCGATCCCACAGCGCCACCCAACTCAGGTGCTCATCGCCACAGACCAGAGCGGGCTGCTCGCCGCGCGCAGCGGCGTGCTGTTCGAGCCAGTCGTGGATCGGACGCTCGCACTCCGCCACATCAGTCCTTTCCGCGATGCACGGCGGCCAGCCGGGCCAGGCCACCGACAGTGCGGGCCGCGTCGGTGGTCAGCTCCACGGGATCGAAACGGATACCGCAGGTCGTCTCGATATGCATGATCAGATCGAGGATGCCGAAACTATCGAGCAAGCCCGAGGCGACCAGATCGGTTCGCTCGGTGATCGATTCGCGCTGCACCCCGGCTTCACGGGCGAGATGCGCGGCGATCTCATCGACAATGGCGGCGTGCGTGTCCATGATTCTCCTTCAACCCACCACGTCCCAACTCAGCCGATCCCCCTCCTCGAGGTCGCAGGCGGCGGTCCGGCCGAGGACGATGTCGTAATAGCGGGTGTCCAGGCCATGGCCCGGTCGTACCGATCTGATGTTCTCCGGCGTGAGGGTCTCTCCGGCCGCGATCGGTGCTGAGACATAGAGCGACCGACGCCCCTGTGCGTTGGCGCGCGCGCCCGGCGTGAGCGAATGGTCCACCCGCCCCAGAGCGCGTTCGGCGCGGTGGATCTCTGTGATCATGGCCGCGAGGGCATCGACCTGCAGCGAGAAGAAGCCGTCGACCGTATCCTCATCATCGAGGGTGAAGTGTTTCTCGATCACCCGTGCGCCGAGCCCGATCGCGGCGAGCGCGACCCCGATGCCCAGGGTGTGATCCGAGAAGCCTGCGGGACAGGCGAATGTCTCGGCCAGATTGGGAATGGTCCGGAGATTGATCTCGTCTTCGGGCGCGGGATAGGCGGTGGAGCACTTGAGCAGAACGATGCCGCCGGCGCCATGCCGTTCGAGCAGGGCGACTGCCGTGGCCAGGTCGGTGAGCGAAGCCAGGCCGGTCGAGAGCAGCACCGGTTTGCCGGTGGCGGCCACCGTCCGCAACAGCGGCAGGTCGCAGATCTCGGGCGCGGCGATCTTGTAGGCCGGGGGATCGAAGCGCTCGAGCGCAGCGACCGAGCTGTGATCGAACACCGAGCCGAACAGGGCGATGCCGACCCGCTCGGCACGTCCGAACAGGTCGGGCAGCCATTCCCATGGCGTGTGTGCCTTCTGATAGAGCTGGTACAGGGTCTGGTGCTCGGCCCAGGCGTTGTCGGTCGCGATACGGAAGTCGGGTTTGGCGCTGTCGAGTGTGATGGTGTCTGGGCGATAGACCTGGATCTTGACCGCATCCGCTCCGGCCTCGGCCGCGGCGTCGATCATCGCGAGCGCGCGGTCGAGCCGCCCACCGTGGTTGCCCGACATCTCGGCGACGACGTAGGTCGGCTCGCCCGGGCCGATGGTCCGCGACCCGATGCGCACGCTGCCGGACTCAGTGTCTGGTGCAGACATACACGTACTCCTGTGGGTCGGGGTCTGCGAAAAAACCACGGATGGCCCGATGGGCCGGATCGGCCGGATCGTCGAGCGTGTCGAAGCCGAGGTAGGTGTTGAGCTTCTGCACGTAGCGGTTGTCGCGGTGGATGACCGCGATCCAGCGGAGTCCCGGATGTTCGGCCCGACAGGTCGCCAGCTGCCACTGCAGGGCCAGCAGCGCCTCCTGGTAGCCGGTACGCTCCGAGCAGACGAACCATCCGCCGACCAGCCATTGCCCGCCGTCCACTCTCACCACCCGGTGCCAGATATAGAGCGATGGGCCCCCCCCCTGACTGAGCAGCCAAGAGCGCCGGTCGGTGGTGCACCACCAGCGGTAGTGATCGATGGTCCGGATGGGCTCCCGATGCAGCATGCGACGGCGGTTGACCGGCAGATTGCGGCAGGACAGGTAATGGTTGCAGTCACCATCATCGACCGCACGGATGCGATAGCCGTTGCCGAGATCGCGTCCACGCGTGTCCGGCGGCAGCACCGGCGCGACCGGCGCCGGCACCTTACCGGCGAGCAGGGTCTCCACGGCCGCGGCGACCCGCTCGCCACCCCGTCCGTCCGGTGCCATCGGCGCCCGGCGCATCGCCTCGACCAGGGCGGGCCTGCGCGCGCGCAGCAGATGCAGCAGGCTGGCGACCTGCGGCAGGTCATCGATGGAGAAATCCGGCACGTGGAACAAGTGCCCCAGCTGCGAAAGATGCACCGGATCGTTGGCCTGATTGGCCGCCAGCGGGAAGCTGATCGCGGGAATTCCCGCCATGGTCAGTTCGTTGATCGTGCCGCCGGCGGCACAGATGGCCAGATGGCAGCGTCGGTAGAGTGGGCCGAGCCCGGCGGGGGCTTCGACCACGCTCACGCGCGGCTCGGCTGCGGCGAGGTCCATGATCCGCTGCCGCCCCGTGGCCACCGGGCCGACCACCGCCAGAATCTCCAACCCATCCTGGCCCCCGGCCGATCGTAACAGCGCTTCAGACAGATCTGCCAACAGGCGGGCGTCGCCCCCGCCACCGAGGGTGAGCAAGACCCTGCAGCCAGCGCCCGCCTGATCGGCGGAGCCGCGCAGGCGGGGATCCACGAGGCTGTACGCCGGTCCGGCGAGCACCACCGCCCCGGCAGCGACACGCCGGTCATAGGCCGTTGCGGTCTGCGGGCCTTGCCACCGCGGATCGACGACCAGCGCCGCGGCGTGTTTCCGACAGAGGTCGTCGATCGCAACCACCAGCCGATCCTCACGGCTCAGCGCCGCCTCCCAGGCGGCGCCGAGCCGGTAATCATCCACCACCAGCACGCCGACCCGGGTGTCTGCCAACAGCGACGCTACCCGTGCCTGATCCGCCTCCGGGTCGCCGTGCTCCACTTCGACGCATGCGAAGGGCCGGGGCAGGCGCTCGACCGCCTGGAGATCGTCGATGAGGAAGACCGGCGCATGACCGCGATCCTGCAGGGCCCGCGCCAGAACCAGACACCGCATGTAATGCCCGACGCCGATCCCCGGCCCGATCGCGGCGCGGATGGCGACGGTGGCCTGTGCCAGCGGTTCTGTCACCGACATCGGCTGCACGCTAGGCCACGTCCAGCGTTGCCACCAGCCGCTGGAGGTCGGGCACGCTGAGCCAGTGTCGATTGGTGTCGGAACGGAATTCGAAGCCATCGGGAACCCGACGCCCGCCCGTCTCCTGCATCCGTGCAGACGAGACCATCGACACGTTGGACCTCGCCTGCGGGGTGATGGTGTAATGCCCCTCGTGCTCGAAGGCGAAGCGCGCATCGTCGATGCCGATCATCAACTCGTGCAGCTTCTCGCCAGGACGGATGCCGATGAACTGCGGGGTGGCCTGCGGTGCGATGGCGGCGACCAGGTCGACGACCTTCATGCTCGGAATCTTGGGCACGAAGATCTCGCCGCCGAACATGCGCGCGAAATTGTCGATCACGAACTGCGCCGCCTGCTCGATGGTGATCCAGAACCGGGTCATACGCGCATCGGTCACGGGCAGTTCGGTGCAGCCTTCGGCCACCATCCGCTGCCATTTGGGTACGATCGAGCCGCGGCTACCGAGGACGTTGCCATAGCGGACCACGCTGAATCGGGGGATGCCCCGGCTGCCGACGTAGGCGTTCCCCGCGACGAACAGCTTGTCCGAACAGAGCTTGGTCGCGCCGTAGAGGTTGATCGGGTTGGCCGCCTTGTCGGTCGATAGCGCGATCACCCGTTCGATATCACGATCCACCGCGGCATCGACCACGTTCATCGCGCCATGGATATTGGTCTTGATGAATTCGGTCGGGTTGTATTCGGCCGCGGGCACCTGCTTCAGCGCCGCGGCATGGACCACGTACTGCACATCACGAAACGCCCGCAGGAGCCGGTCGCGATCGCGCACGTCGCCCAGGAAGTAGCGGATGCGGTCGTGATCGAAGATCGGGTCCGAGGCCCGCATCTCCCACTGCTTGAGCTCATCGCGGCTGAAGACGATGACCTTCGCGGGGCTGTGCTCGGTGAGCGCCTTGCGGATGAAGGTCTTGCCGAAGCTGCCCGTGCCGCCGGTGACCAGGATTGTCTTGCCTTGCAACGGATCCGTCGCGTTCATCGACACGGCTCCTTCCCGGGCTCACATGCCCACGCCAGAGATGCGCACTATGTGCCAAAGCAGCGCAGACAGCGGATCACGCGGTCCTGGTCGGCATCGCAGAGCCCGGGGTGGCAGGGCAGGGATACCGCTGCGGCATATGCCGCGTCCGCGCCGCAGAGCGGGCCCGCTCGCGGCGCGTCGGCCAACACCGGCTGATGGTGGAGCGGGATGTAGTGCACCTGGAAGGCGATCCCCTGCTCGCGCCCGGCGGCGAACAGCGCCTGTCGATCGGCTCCGGCGCCTTTCCAATCGCAGTGGGCGATGCACAGGTGCCAGAAGGGGTCGTGATCTGTGGGCTGGCGCGGCATCCGGATCCACGGCAGATCCGCACAGGCCGCGCGATAGCGGTCGACGATCCCCTGCCGTGCGGCCTTGAAGGATTGCAGCCGCCGACACTGGCTGCTTCCCAGGGCCGCGGCGATGTCGCCCAGACGCTCGTTGGTCGCCGGCTCGTGGAATTCGTGATACCAGGTGGCCTCGCCCGCGCCGCTGGCCTGCCGACCCAGGCGGCCAGCGCGCACGATGCCGTGGTGACGCAGGCTGCGCAGCCGGCGATCCCAGTCCGGGTCGGCGACGGTGATCGCCCCCCCTTCGCCGGTGGTGATGTTCTTCACCGGATGGAAGCTGAAGGCCGCACCCGCGCTCCAGGCACAATCCCCGCAGGGATGACCGTCGTGGCGTACCGACCCGAAAGCGTGAGCCGCGTCCTCCAGCACCGTCATCCCCCGCTCGGCCGCCACAGCGGCGATGCCGGGCATGTCGCACAGCCGCCCGGCCAGATGCACCGGCACCACATGATCGAGCCGCTGGGGGCACGCAGCGAGGATCTCCGGCGTCAACAGCATGGTCTCGGGGTCGACATCCAGCAGCACGACCTCTGCCCCGAGCAGCAGCGCCTGCGAGGCGGTGGCGACGAAGGTGATGGCCGGCACGCCGATACGGGTGCCGGGACCGACACCCGCCACCCGGTAGAGCAGACGCAGCGCGGCGGTGCCGTTGCTCACCGCCACCGCATGGCTCTCTCCGGTGACCGCCGCCACCGCGGCCTCGAACTCCGCCACCGCCGGTCCACAGGTCAGATGGTCCGACTGCAGGACCTGCAGCACCGCCGCGATGTCGCTCGCATCGATGCTCTGACGCCCATATCCGATCATCTGCGCCGTCCCCCCGGAGCCGAAGCAAAGTCATCGTGACCAAGCAGTTATGCGGAGGCAACGCAAAAGCGGGACCATCCGCGGTTTTGGCAGCCTCTTTGCGTAGCCACAGACAGGAGGTCCGCCATGGGTCTGCGCATCAACTACAACGCCGCCGCGGTCCACGCCCGGCTGAACATGGAGGTCAGCGACCGGTTGCTCAGCAGCACCATCGAGCGCCTGTCGACCGGGCTGCGCATCAACCGGGCGGTCGACGATCCGGGCGGGCTGATCCAGGCCAACGCCATGCGCCACCACCTGCGCGGCCTCGACCAGGCGACGGAAAACGCCGAGGACGCGATCAACATGCTCCAGACGGCGGAGTCCGCCTTCGACGAGATCTCCATCAACCTCAACCGGCTGCGCGAACTGGCCATCAGCGCGGCCAACGAAGGACCGACCGACGCCCACATGCTCGATGCGCTGCAGGCAGAATTCGATTCGAGCGTGGAATCGATCCAGCGCATCGCCGAAACCACGCAGTTCGGTCAGCTCCACCTGCTCGACGGCACCATGGCCGACAACACGCTGAGCGTCGAAGCGCGCGAGTTCTACGCATCGCTCAGCCATGACGACACCCAGCTGCCAGACGGCATCGAGCCCGGGTCGACGATCACCGTCGACCCGGCCTCCGGCCCGCTGACCCGCGAACGCATCGCGGTCACCTTGGATACCGCCAGCCCCGCCAGCGCCCCCTACCCGCCGCCCCAGGCCCAGATCAGCGGCCTGTTCCAAGGCCCTGAGCAACTGTCGATCGCCGGTGGCGAAACCGTCAGCGTGACCGGTCCGCGGGGATCGACCACCATCACGCTGAGCACATCCACCACCATCAGCGAGTTCGTTTCGCTGGTCAACGCATCGGCAGACGAGACCGGTGCGCGTGCCGACTACGACGCGGACAGCGGCGCCCTGGTGATCGAGAGCCTGCACTTCGGCAGCGGCGGATTGAATGTGCAGAGCAGCGATCTCACCAGCGGCGCCAGCACCGTCGGCCTGCTCGATGACGACACCACCGGCCCCGCCAACGGCCTGCTCAGCCCCGCCGCCGATCCGACGGTGATGGTCCACTACACCGATGGTGACGGCCTGGCCCAGAGTCGCACGCTGACGCTCGATCCGCTGCAAGACAACGGCCTGACCTTCACCGACGGCGCTTTCTCCCTCACCGCACGCGACACCACCGACGGGGAACTGGGCTCGGCGATCGCCCTCAACAGCGACCCGGTGAGCGCCACCCGCACGACCAGCTTCCATCTGCAGACGGGGGCCCTGGCCAATCAGCGCATGCCGGCCGAGATCCCCGACATGCGACCCGGGGCGCTGGGTCAGGATGCCGACGATCCCGACTATCCCGACCTGCTCAGCCTCGCGCTCGGCGATGCGCTGGAGAACGGCGACGCGCAGCAGGCCATCCACGTCATCGACGCCGCGATCGCCGAGGTCACCGTCGCCCGCGGCCACCTCGGCGGGCTGCAGGCCAACGGTCTCGAGAGCGCAGTGGAATCGCTACGGGTATCGATCGAGAACCTCACCGCGGCCGAATCACGCATCCGCGACGCCGACTTCGCCCACGAATCGGCCGAGTTCGCGCGACACAACGTGATGATGAACGCCGCCACCGCGATGCTGGCCCAGGCCAATCAGCGGCCGAACTCGATCCTGCAACTGTTGCAGTAGGCGTTCGCCGGCCTTCCCTCTTCCCCGACCGACAGCCTGGTCCACCATGGGTGATCCGCCGATCGGAGCGGCGGAGAGGAGGACCGGGTGAGCACGCAGACCTTGCATGTGCTGATCGTCGACGACGAGGAGGGCATGCGCCTGGGGGCCGCTCGGGCCTTGCGCGACTTCACCTGCCATCTGCAGGATGCGGCGTGCGACGTCGCCTTCACCTCGCGCACGGTCGAGAGCGGCGAGGAGGCGGTCGCCGCATTCGCCGAGGACGAGCGGCCCGACATCGTCCTGCTCGACCACAAGCTGCCCGGGATCTCCGGCATCGAGGTCCTCGAACAGCTGGGCGAGCGCATCGGCGACTCGCTGGTGATCATGATCAGCGCCTACGCCAATATCGAGACCGCGGTGCGCGCGACGCGCCAGGGCGCGTTCGATTTCCTGCCCAAGCCCTTCACCCCCGCCGAACTGCGCTACGTGGTGCAGAAGGCCGCCGGTCGGCTGGTCCTCGCCCGGCGTGCGCGCGAGCTCGCCGAGCAGAACCGCCGCGTGCGGTTCGAGTTCATCCGTGTCCTCGGCCACGAGCTCAAGGCGCCGCTCGGGGTGGTCGAGAGCTACCTCGACATCATCCGCAACCGCACCCTCGGTGGCGACGTCGAGAAATATCATCAGGTGGTCGAGCGGTCGATGGTCCGGCTGCAGGGCATGCGCAAGCTGATCCTCGACCTGCTCGACATGACCAGGCTCGAGAGCGGCCAGCGCCAACGCGAGCTGCAGCCGATCGACCTGCGCGATATCGCCGCCAACACCATCGAGGCGATGACCCCGCAAGCGGCGGAGCGCGGGATCACCATCGCGCTGCACGCCGATGCACCGGTGCCGTTCCACGCCGATCCGGCCGAGATCGAGATGATCCTCAACAACCTCGTCTCCAACGCGATCAAGTACAACCGCGACAACGGTCGCGTCGACATCACCCTGGCCACGGCCGACGGCGGCGTCTCGCTCGCGGTCGCCGATACCGGCATCGGCATGAGCGAAGAGGAGACGGCGAAGCTGTTCCAGGAGTTCGTACGCATCCGCAACCGCAAGACCAAGAACATCCTCGGCAGCGGCCTCGGCCTCTCGATCCTCAAACGGCTGGTCGACCTCTATGACGGCCACGTCGAGGTCGCCAGCGAACCGGATGTCGGCACCACCTTCACCGTCTTCCTGCGCCCGCCGGAGCAGCCGGAGCCACCGGAGTCCGACGCCTCGTAGTCCTCGAGTGAACCAGACCGTCGAGCACGGCGCACATTGCGCTCGCCCGTCTGAGCAGGCACCCTAGGGTCGCGCGCGTGCGCCTCACCCCGATCGTGAACCATCTCAAACCGCCCTACCCGCTCTGGGTGGCGATCCCGGGCCGTCTGGTGCTGGCCGCAATGGCTTGCGCGGTGGCGGTGGCGGTGTTCGGCTGGCTGTTGCGCGGTGACCTCGACCGGCCGCTGGTACAACACGATCAGAAAGAGAAGGACGCGGTCAAGTCGCTGCGCGACGTGCGCATCGACACTGCAAACCCGCCGGTGGCCCAGGTCGCGGTCGACTACAGCGAGGGCTCGCAAGCGGCGTGGTGGCCACAGGGCGAGCCGCCGGTGATCGCCGCGGCCATCGCGCGCGAAGCGAAGGCCGGAACCCCCGAGGCCGAGCGCCTGCCGCCGGTCGCTGAACGCGTCGGCAACGAACCGCTGGTGCTCGCCGGCCCCGAGGGCATCGGCCACCACGGCGGATCCTGGTACCGCGTCGCCAACGGCCCCAACGACGTGGGCGTGATGGCCTGGCGGCTCTCCGGCGCCACCCTGGTGCGCTGGTCGCCGCAGGGCTATCCCATCCGGCCGCACATGGCCAAAAGCTGGGAACGCAACGACGACGCCTCCATCTGGACCATCCACCTGCGCGCGGGCCACCGCTGGAGCGATGGCGAACCGTTCACCGCCGAAGACATCGTGTTCTGGTTCGAACACGATGTCCTCCACTACAACTACCGTCCGCAGTGCCTCCAGACCACCGCCGGCCAGGGCCGGGTGGAGATGGTCGACGCGACCACCGTGCGCTTCGTGTTCCCCGAACCCAACGGCCTCTTCCTCGAGGCCCTGGCCAGGGAACACACCTATGCCCTGCCCGCGCACTACCTCCGGCCCTACCATCCCGAACTCGGCGATCCGGAACTGATCGAGGCCAAGCGGATCGAGCTCAAGCTCAAGAGCGCCGACGGGGTCTACGGCCGGCTCAAGTCGCTGAACAACCCGGAGATGCCCCGGCTCTGGCCGTGGATCCTGCGCACCCATCGCACCACGCCACCCTACACCTACGTCCGCAATCCCTACTTCTGCGCCGTCGACGGCGCGGGCAACCAGCTGCCCTACCTCGATCGCGTGGTCTTCGACGTCAAGGATGCGAAGATGATCCCCATCGCCGCGGCCAGCGGCGAGGTCACCTTCCAGCTGCGCAACATCTTCTACAAGGACCACACGCTGCTGATGGGCAACCGCGGCCGCAACGGCTACGAGGTCTACCACTGGTACCCCGGTACGCGCAGCGAATGGACCCTGTTCCCCTGCATCAACCGGCAGGTCGATCCGGCCCAGCCCGAGACCCGCTGGAAGCAGCAGCTGCTCGCCGACAAGCGCTTCCGTCAGGCGCTCTCGCTGGCGATCGACCGCAAGGATATCATCGAGGCCGAATACAACGAGCAGACCGAACCCGCGCAGATCGATCCGGGGCCTGACTCGCGCTTCCACAGCCCCGAGCTCTACCGCAGCTTCACCGCGCACGATCCGCAACGGGCCCGCGACCTGCTCGACGCCATCGGCCTGACCGAGCGCGACGGCGAGGGCATGCGCACCGCGCCCGATGGCACCCGCCTGACCTTCTACATCAACGTCTGCGAATTCACCGGGCCCGGCCCGGCGCAATTCGTGATCGATGATTGGGCCAAGATCGGCGTGCGCGCGGTACTGCGCGATCGCGCGCGCCCGCTGTTCTACGCCGAAAAGGCCGGCTTCGATCACGACTTCACCGTGTGGACCGCGGAATCGGACTTCACCCCGCTGGTGTCGATGCGCAACTTCGTGCCGACCAACCCGGAGAGCTTCTACGCACCCCGCTACGGCATCTGGTATGCACGCGGCGGTCTTTATGGCGATCCCAAGTCCAAGGAGACGCCCGGCGCGCTCGCCCCGCCCGCCGACCACCCGCTGCGCGAAGCGATGGTGCTCTACGATCACATCCGCCGCACCGCCGATCCCGATCAGCAGCAGGAACTGTTCGCGCAGATCCAGGCGATCGCGGCCGAGAACGTGTGGACCATCTCGATCTGCACCCCGCCGCCGCAGCTGGTGGTGGTCGACGAAGACCTGCACAACGTGCCGCGCGTGGCGCTCAGCGGCGCCGCCTATGCGACCCCGGCCAACGCCGCGATGGAGACCTGGTACCACGCCGACCCGCAGGTCGCCGAGCAGTCCTTCATCGAGATCAGCCGCCAGATGACCGAGATCATCACCGAACGCGGCGAAACCGCCGCTGTCGGCGGCGCCGTCACCGACGACGGCGGCAGCGGCTGGTTCGGCACGGTGATCATGGTCCTGGTCTGGGGTTCGCTGCTCGCCGCGCTCTCTGCGCTGTGCGTGCGCCACCCCTTCGTCCTCCGCCGTCTGCTGCTGATGATCCCCACGCTGCTGATCGTCTCGATCGTGGTCTTCACCATCATCCAGCTGCCGCCGGGCGATTTCCTCTCGGCCAAGATCACCGAGCTCGAGATGCAGGGCGACGAAGCCGCGCTGCGCGCGATCGAGACCAAGAAACGGATCTATCACTACAACGAACCCGCGATCACCAAGTATTTCCGCTGGCTCGGCCTGGCCTGGTTCACCAGCTTCGAGGCCGGCGACGAGGGACTGCTGCAGGGCAACCTCGGCTACTCGATGGAGACCGATCGTCAGGTCAACGAGATGGTCGGTGACCGTATTCTCCTGACCATGGCCATCACTCTGGCCACGGTCATCTTCACCTGGGTCGTCGCGCTGGGCATCGGCATCTACTCCGCGGTGCGCCAGTACACCCTCACCGACTACACCTTCACCTTCCTCGCCATGATCGGCATGTGTGTGCCGAACTTCCTGCTCGCTATCCTGCTGATCTATCTCGGCGATGTGTGGTTCGGCGTCACCATCACCGGCCTGTTCTCGCCCGAGTACGCCGCGATGCCCGGTTGGTCGTGGGGCAAACTGCTCAACCTGCTGGCCCACATCTGGCTGCCGGTGGTCGTGCTCGGCGTCGGCGGCACCGCCGGGATGATGCGCATCATGCGCGGCAACCTGCTCGACGAGCTACGTAAGCCCTACGTCACCACCGCGCGGGCCAAGGGCGTGCGCCCGACCCGCCTGCTGATGAAATACCCCGTGCGTATCGCCCTGAATCCCTTCATCAGCGGCATCGGCGGCTTGTTCCCGCAGCTGGTCTCGGGCAGCGCGATCGTGGCCATGGTCCTGGCCCTGCCGACCGTGGGTCCGCTGATGCTCGGTGCGCTGACCAACCAGGACATGTACCTCGCCGGATCGATGTTGATGGTCATGAGCCTGCTGGCGATCTTCGGCACCCTGATCAGCGACCTGCTGTTGCTGTGGCTCGACCCGCGCATCCGCATGGACAGCGGAGGCACGCGATGAGCGACGCCCTCGCCCCTCCGCCGCTGGCCCCGGCCGCCGATGCGAAGCCGAGCACGCCGCCGCTCTCGCAGTGGCAGCTCATCCGCCGCCGCTTCGCCCGTCATCGCATCGCGGTGGTCGCGCTGCACGTGCTCGTGGTGTTCTACCTCGTCGCCCTGTTCGCGGGCTTCATCGCACCGCACGGCAACGAGTGGCGCGACCTCGACCGGATCTATGCGCCGCCGATGGTCCCCTCGTTCTCCTTCACCGATGGCTTGCATGCCACCGCGCTCAAGCTTGACACCGACAAGATCACCTTCGCCAAGACCTATCGCTTCGATCACGATGCCGCGGTGCCGCTGGGCTTCTTCGTCGAGGGCGAGCCCTATCGCCTGTGGGGCCTGATCCCGATGGACACCCATCTTTTCGGCGTCGACCGCGAGCGGTGGGCCGAGTCCCATCCCGGTCAGCCGCCGCCGAGCTTCTACCTCTGCGGTGCCGACCGTTACGGCCGCGACATCTTCAGTCGCATCGTCCACGGCGCGCGGATCAGCCTCTCGGTCGGCCTGGTCGCGATCGTGATCACCTTCTTCCTCGGCCTGACCATCGGCGGCATCTCCGGCTACGTCGGCGGCAAGTGGGACGTGGCCATCCAGCGCCTGATCGAAATCGTCAACTCCTTCCCCCACCTCCCGCTGTGGCTGGCCATCGCCGCGGTCCTGCCTTCGGACTGGTCGGCACTGCAGACCTATTTCGGCATCACCATCGTGCTCAGCCTGCTCAATTGGACCGGTCTGGCCCGCGTGGTCCGCGGCAAGATCCTCTCCCTGCGCGAGGAGGACTACGTCGTCGCCGCACGGCTGGTCGGCGCCTCGCACCGCCGGATCATCGGCGTGCACCTGATCCCCGGCTTCACCTCGCACATCATCGTCTCGCTGACCATCGCCGTGCCGTCGATGATCCTCGGCGAGACCGCACTGAGCTTCCTCGGCCTCGGCCTGCGCCCCCCGATCGTCAGCTGGGGCGTGCTGCTGCAGGACTGTCTCGACATGACCGCGGTCGCCAACTACCCCTGGATGCTCCTGCCCGTGATCCCGATCATCTTCACCGTCCTCTGCTTCAACTTCCTCGGCGACGGCCTGCGCGACGCCGCCGATCCCTACTCTGGCCGATGACCGATCCCGCGACCGACACCGACACCGCCCTGCTGCGCGTCCGTGACCTGCAGACGCACTTCCACGTCGACGGCGAGGTCCACCGCGCGGTCGATGGCGTGGATTTCGCGGTCGAGGCGGGGCGGACGCTGGCGATCGTCGGCGAGTCCGGCTGCGGCAAGAGCGTGACCGCCTACTCGATCCTCCGGCTGATCCAGCCGCCCGGCCGGATCGTGGCCGGATCGATCGACTTCCGCCTCGACGACGGCAGGACGATCGACATCGCCGCGCTCGGCGACAAGGACGACGCGCTCTACCAGCTGCGCGGCGGCGCGATCAGCATGATCTTCCAGGAGCCGATGACCGCGCTCTCACCGGTGCACACCATCGGCAACCAGATCTGCGAAGCCATCAACCTGCATCAGGACGTGAGCCATCGCGAAGCCGAGGCCCTGGCGGTGGAGATGCTCGGCATGGTCGGCATTCCCGGCCCCGCACAGCGCATCCGCCAGTACCCGCACGAGCTCTCCGGCGGCATGCGCCAACGCGTGGTCATCGCCATGGCCCTGGTCTGCCGGCCCCGGCTGCTGATCGCCGACGAACCCACCACCGCGCTCGATGTGACCATCCAGGCCCAGATCCTCGGCCTGATCAGGAAGCTCCAACGCGACCTCGGCACCGCAGTGCTGCTGATCACCCACGACCTCGGCGTGGTCGCCCAGACCGCCGACGACGTGGTGGTCATGTACCTCGGTCGGGTGGTCGAACGCGGCCCGGTGCGCCGGGTCCTCAAACAGCCGGAGCATCCCTACACCAAGGCCCTGCTCGACTCGCTGCCCAGCCTCCACGGCCATGGCGAACGCCTGCCCGCGATCGCCGGCAGCGTGCCGATGCTCACCGACATCCCCCCCGGTTGTCCCTTCCATCCCCGCTGCCCGGTGGCGGAAGCCGGGATCTGCAACAAAGGCCTTCCCCCTGCGCTGCGCGACCTCGGCGCCGATGGCGGCGCCGCCTGCGTGAAAGTCGAGCCCCGGCCATGACCGAGCCCGCCCCGTCGCCGACGCCACTGCTCGAGGTCACCGACCTGTGCAAGTACTTCCCCATCCGCTCGACGGGGCTGTTCGCGCGTCAGGTCGCCACCGTCAAGGCGGTCGACCACGTCTCCTTCACGCTCATGCCCGGCCGCACGCTCGGCCTGGTCGGCGAATCGGGCTGCGGCAAGACCACCGCCGCCCGCACCATCCTCCGCGCGCTCGACCCCACCGGCGGCTCGGTCCGTTTCGACACCGGCGAAGGAGTGGTGGACCTGTGCACCCTGCACCCGCGCGAGCTCAAGCCGCTGCGTACGCGCATGCAGATGATCTTCCAGGACCCCTTCAGCTCGCTCAATCCGCGCATGACCATCGAACGCGTGGTCGGCGAACCGCTGCTGGTCCATCGCATCGGCTCCGTCGCCGAGCGCCGCGAACGCATCGTCGCCATTCTCGAGCGGGTCGGGCTCTCCGGGGATCACCTCAAGCGCTACCCGCACGAATTCTCCGGCGGCCAGCGCCAGCGCATCGGCATCGCCCGGGCGCTGATCCTCCATCCCCGCCTGGTGGTCGCCGACGAGGCGGTCAGCGCGCTCGACGTCTCGGTCCAGGCTCAGGTGATCAACCTGCTGGCCGAGCTGCAGGAAGAATTCGACCTCACCTATATTTTCGTGGCCCACGACCTCTCGGTGGTGCGCCACATCGCCGACGAGGTCGCGGTGATGTATGCCGGACGGCTGGTCGAACACGCACCGACCGAACAGCTTTTCGCCGCTCCGCGCCATCCCTACACCCGCGCCCTGCTCTCGGCCGTACCCGATCCGGATCCTGACAAGCCGATGAATCTCGACCTCACCGGTGAGGTCGCCGACCCGGCCAATCCGCCGCCTGGCTGCCCGTTCCATCCCCGCTGCGACAGCCGCTTCGGACCGTGCGACGGCAGCATGCCCCCCGCCGCCTGCATGGGGCCGGGGCACCACGTCGCCTGCCACGCGCACCCGGTGGACACCGACATGACCCGGGCGGCGGTCGAGACCTGATCCCCGCTCGACTCGTCCGGCACCCTCCTCAAGATCATCGCCATGAGCCGCGAACGTCGCGTGGTCCACTTCTCCGGCACCGTCCAGGGCGTCGGCTTCCGCGCCACCACCGTACGCATCGCCGAACGCCATCCGGTAGCCGGCCATGTCAAGAACCTGCCCGATGGGCGGGTCCGTTGCGAGATCGAAGGCGCCCCGAGCGAAATCGACGCTTTCCTCGATGACATAACCCAGGCGCTGGCCGGCCACATCGCCGAAACCGACCAGCGTCGCGTACCGACCACCGGTGCCGGCGGCGGCTTCCACATCGCCCGCTGAGCCGCTTGCCGTGCAGATCTACGGCCACCGCGGCGCCGGCCCGCCACAGCACGAGAACACGCTCGCCGCCTTCGCCCACGCCGCCGCGCGTGACGCACACGGCGTGGAACTGGATGTACGCGCCCACGGCGACAGCCTGCTGGTGATCCATGACGACAGCGTCGACCGCACCACCGACGGCCACGGCACGCTCGCCGGACTCGATCTCTACACGATCCGATCGCTCGACGCCGGCGCCGGGCAGCAGATCCCGCTGCTCGATGAGGTCATCGCTCTCGCCGCCACGCATCCGCAACTCGACCTCAACCTCGAGATCAAGGATCGCCGCGCCGCGGAACTGCTCGCCCACCGCCTCGCGACCGATGCGCGCCTGGCCCGGCGGGTCGTCGTCAGCGCTTTCGCCCCCTGCCATCTCGCCCTGGTCGCCGGATGCGCGCCGCGGATGGCGTTGATCTGTACCGACGACGCGTCCGATGCCTGCCGCCAGGCGCGCGCGCTCGGATGCGAAGCGCTGCACCCCCACCACCGTCAGGTCGATCGGGAGCTGCAGCTGACGGCCAGGTCCTACGGGCTGCTGATCCGCGCCTGGACGGTCAACGCACCGGACGAGCGCCACCGCCTGCACGCCCTCGGCGTGGACGCGATCATCACCGACCAGCCCTGACCGGGAAGCAGCCGGCGCTCTGCGGCCCACACGGCACCGCCGCAAGCACCGCGTGCAGCTCTGCCGCGCATCGGCCCGCGTGGCCAGGCGCATTTCAGCGCATACGCGACGGCGAGTGACGTCGTTGAGACGGCGCGGCGCCCGAGGTCGGCTGACGCCCGCCGAGGCCGCTGAAGGTCACGATCCCGATGCGCACTGCAGCGCTGATCAGCATGAAGACCTCCTGTCGCCCGGCGACGGTTGCGGTGGGTGAGGACCGTAGGGGCGAAGCCCCTGAGTAGTTACGCACACTTTTCCCGAGCAATGGAATTGGGGGCGTAGCGGGGGCGACTGCGCGCAGCGCAGAGCGAGCCCCCACGAACAAAGAGCCGCGCGGGCGCTGCCCGCTACAATGCCCCTTGGGCGGCGGGCGGCGCCCGCGCTATGGATCGGGATCGGGCAGTAGCGGTTGAGAGACAGACAGCTGGCGCCGCGCGCGAAACCGCGTAACCAGACCTCGTGGAGCCAGCTCGGGTCCTGCATCACCGCTCCGATGCGAAAAACAACCTGTTCGATGGGTTGCCGCTGCACGGAGAACTGGGAAAATTGGCGATTCACCAGGCAGGCGCCGCGACCGCCGACGGTCCGATGCCATCGGTGGTCGCTGTCGGGATCACTGAGAAAGACTGCCCATGACCATCGCCGACCGGGTCGTCCAGATCGTCCGCCCCCTCGGCACCGTGCTGGTGGGGCGCTGCCCGGGTGGCTGGTGCGCTGCGCTGCGCTGCCGGCCGCCGCTCGCCCCCTGGGCTGGGGCATCGGGCCTGCCGAACGCCGGCTGGAGGTCTGAGATGGGCTCGGCTCCCGAGAGCGCCCGATCGGTTTCAAGCCCTGCGGCCATGACGCCACAAGGAGATGCTCCCATGCCCTTCTTCTTCCATCATCTGCGTTCGATGCTCTTGTGGCTGTGCCTGGTGGCTCCCACCTGGGGACAGGACGTCCTCAACGGCATCAACATCAAGATCGACTTCACCCCTCCGCGCGAGGTGCGGCAACCCGACAACAAGTATTTCAACGCCGCCAAGGCGTATCTGGACTGGATCCTGGCCCATCGCGACGACGCCGGCCGTTTCCCCGAGAAGGTGTTCATGCCGTCGATGGAGATCGATGGCTACTCCAGCGCCAACAAGAACAACAAGGCCGTCATCCTGGCCTGCCACATGAGCTATATTCTCGACGATCCGGCCTATTACCGGCCGGTGGAGAAGATTCTCAGAGCCGACCTGCGCGGGACCGACAATTACGGCTTCCCCGGCTGGGGCGAATCCGGCGGCGGCGGCGGCGGCGGCGAGGCCAAGCAACCCGCCCCGCGTCGCGACATGTATCTTCTCGAGCCTCTCTACTCGGAGGAGGTCTCCCTGGGCTACTGGATCCAGGGGGTGGGCGACAAGCTCACCGGCAACTTCAACCGTCATTCCGGTTTCGATCGGACCACGCATTTCTTCGTCAACGAAGGCGGCTCGCGCTACAACCACTGGATACACGGCTATCAATTCACCTGGATCGAGGAGTACCTGCACTACATCGACACCCTGGTCGACCTCTATGAGAACCACCGCGAAGACAATGGTTGGCCAGCTGCCGATAAATCGGTCGGCCTGGAGGCCCGCACCTATTACCTGAAGGAGCTGGTCCGGGCCTTGCCCTACATTCCTGCCGATCACCCGTTGCGCCCGAAGATACGCAGTCACATCGATCGCTCCATCCCAGGACCGATCTCGTTGGGCGTGATCGACCAGAAAGGGCTCGAGCACAAGCAGAACTGCATCAACGCCTACTACGACATGTACTGGCACCACCTCGAACGCGGGCAGGAGGATCTGGCCCAGACCTACCTGGACCTGCTGCTGCGCAACGCCGACGCCCACCTGGGCTACCGGCCCGAGGCCACGGTGTGGCCCTGGACCGTCGGCCTGACCCTGCGCACCTATGTCTGCGCCTGGTATGCCACCGGTGAGCAACGCTATCTCGATCAGGCCCGGGTGCTGGGCGATCTGGCTCTGGAGCACTACTTCGACCTGGGCCCTCTGCCGCGGGCGAACATCCGTCGCGGGATCAACGATTTCTACCGCAATGATTCCTATGTCTGGGGTGATTTCCTGGTCCTGCAGCTCTTCGAACTGGGGCTGGCGCTCGACGAGGGCTACGGCCGCGAGCACAAGATCCTGTGGACGCACATCCGATGAGAACCGGCCCCAGACCGTCCTCTTCCACCAGGCTCCGATGCCCTGCCGCCGCCCGCATCGGTGGGCTGCTGCAGGCTTCTCATGCGAAGGAGACCCATCCCATGCCGAATCGCCACCGCCTCCAGATCCATCTTCTCACCGGCCTCGCGTTGCTGACGATGGCCACCCTGCCGGCCGAGGAGTCGCTCCTCTTCGACGGGCTCTGGGAATACCACCGCGACCACGGCGAGGCCTTCGGATCCCGCGCCGACGGCCTCCGCTACGGCTGGACCGAGCCACGCGAGGCCGGCAACGCGCAGAATGTCGGCGCCCCCAGCGAGAAGTACGACACCCACGTCGCCATGCCCGCCGGCGCCCAGTGGGAGATCGAGGTGCCCGATGGCACCTATCGCGTGCTGGTGGTCGCCGGCGATCCGGTCGACCAGCAGGCCCACCTCCACGTCCTCGTGGAGGGCCAGGTCGCCATCGACCAGCGCGTCTCCGGTGCGAAGTTCTGGCACAGCGGCCACATCGAGGTCACGGTCGAGGACGGACGCTTGACCCTGACCGGCGGGGAGAGCGCCCGCAACACCCATCTGCTCTACCTGCAGGTCTACTCGCCGATGTACGGCCACTACCCCGAACCCACGCTGGCCGAGCTGCCGCTGCGCATCAACTGCGGCGGGCCGGCGGTCGATGGCTTCCGAGCCGACCAGAAGTGGACCGAGAACGCCGACTTCGGCTTCATCCCGATCGACGAGGATGGCGAGCACCGCTGGCGCCACGATACCCCCGAGCAGGCGGTCTACGGTGCCTGGAGGACGGTGGACTTCCGGAGCGTCCCCGCGGAGGTCGAGGACATCCCCGGCACCGAGCTCGATGCGGTCCACCGCACCATGATCTGCCAGCTGGGAAGCAAGAAGGACAAACCCGGTCCCGGCTTCCGCTATCAGGTGCGGCTGCCCAAGGGTACCTACGCCCTCACCGTCCTGGTGACCAACATGAGCGATAAGCGCCCATCGTGGACCGATTGCGACCTCCACGTCGAAGACAAGGTCGTCCCCATCCGCCCCGGTGAGCTGACCAGCAGACTCTACGAGGCTGCGTCGGTCAGGATCGAAGGCATCGTGGTGGACGACGGCATCATGGACATCACGCCGTATTTCGTGGGATGGCATTACTCCTGGGGCGCGACCATCTCGGGCCTGATCATCGAAGCGGCCGACGGTCAGGCGGATGACGCCGTGGGCGGGGGCTGAGCCGCTCAGGTCGAACGCAACCGACTGATGTCGATCCGTGTTGCTGCCATCTCGTGGCACACTGTTGACCCAGGCACTGTGCCCTGCCAATGCCAACACGGCTGCAACTCCCCTCGCGCCAGACCCTTTCCTCCAGCGTCTCCGCCACCGCCGACACCCGCAGGCTAAGCGTCCGAGGACAGACAACTGAAGCGTCCGAGGACATGAAGCGTCCGAGGACAGACAACTGCGGAAGCGTCCGAGGACAGACAACTGCTACAGACGTCGCTGCGCAGGCGCTGCCGAAAGCAACCAGCGATCCAGTGGTCGGTACCGACGATGGCGGCGCGCAGCGGCTGGTTCGCGGTGGCCGGTGTCGGGTAACGGAAGGCGTGCGCGGGATCAGCACCTCGAGTCACAGAACAGGTCCTGCGCCATCTGCGCCTCGAGCGGGCCTCACCCCCGCGGGGGCCGTGGATCAGTCGGCCACCCACAGCGTGGCGTGGATGATGATCAGGCTGTTGTAGACCATGTGCATGACGATCACCGGCCACAAGCTGTCGCTGCGCAGCCGCAGCCAGCAGAGGTACAGGCCCAGTGCGAAGAGTATCGGCAGGGCCAGGGTCAGCCCGTGGGCGAGAGCGAACATCGTGGCGGTGAACAGCAGGCCCTGGCGCAAGCCATAGATGGCGGTCAGCCGGCTCTGGAGCAGGCCGCGGAACCCGATCTCCTCGAAGAAGGCCGGGCACAGGGCGACCATGAACAGCACGCTGGGCAGGCCCGCATTGTCGACCAGACGGCTGATAAGCTCCCTGTCGCGCAGACCGGGTTCGACGGCGAAGAGCAGTTCCAGCCAGCCGATGGCGAGCAGGGCGAACCCCATGGCCACCAGGACGCCCTCGCCCACATGACGCCGGGCGAACCGCCGCAGACCGCCGAAACTGTAGCCGGGAGCGAAGGCGGCGATCACCAGGACCAGGAGCCCGCCGACAACGCTGGCCAGCGGCGTGAGCACGAGCCGTTCCTGTCCCGTCCGTAGACCGACGAGCAGATGCGGCACCGTGAGCGCGGCGAGGACGAGCAGCGATTCGAGGATCGTCCGGCTGGTCCACCGGGCGCGGACGGAGACGTCCGCCTCGTCGAGCAGGCCGACCCGGCCGCGACCCGCCTGGGGGCGGGAAGACACGGGCAGCCTCCCGTCCCCGCCTAGCCGGGCGACCCGGCGCGGATCGGTCGGCCGGGCGAGGGCGTGATCCTGGCGCCGTCGGTTGGCCAGACGGCGCCCGGCGGGGGCCGGCAGGCTCCTGGCGCGCTGCAGTGGAGGGGTGGGAGGGGCCACCGGCGGGACGGCGATCTGCCCGCCGCAGCTGCGGCAGGCGACCGCGAAGCCGGCGAGGTCGTGATGGATACGCCAGCGGACGAAACAGGTGGGGCAGGCGACGATTTGCACCACCTGGTCCGGCGCGCGCTCGGCGCCGGCAAAATCACGGGGGATGGCGTCTTCAGGCGTGGGTCCGGCTCCGGCCTCGCTCTCCATTTCTGACTCGCCCATCAGTGGAGCTCCGCGCCTCCGGGCCCCCGGTCTCCCGGGACATCATCCCCGATGGGGCAGCGGGCGCAATCGCTCTGGGGGCCCGGAGCTTGCGGGAGACTCCGCATCATTCCGGCTCGTGATCGCTACCGTCGTCCAGGGCGATCACGATCCGCTCGGCTCCGATGCGCCCGGGCAGGACCGCTTCGATGGTCGCCTCCTCGCGAGAGAGCAACTTGCGCAGGGAGACGGACCGGGCGGCCATGGTCTGGCCGTTCTCGTCCTCGAGGCGGAGGTAGACCGCGTCACCGTCGGCGATGAGGTTGACCGCAGCGCGTTCGGCCGTGGTCTCGCTGCGCTCCAGATGCTGCTCCACAGCATCGGGTGTGGTCGGATAGCCGGGTCCCCGGCGCACCTGTATACGGTAGTCGCCCCAGCTCGACTGGATCTCCAACGTGAGCATCTCGGCGAAGGGGCCGGTGTCACCCTGCAGCTTCTGGGCGCTGGCTCCGAGCAGCCGATCGACGAAACCGCCTTGCCACAGCAGCAGGATGGTGAGTGCGACGACCACCCCGCCGATGAGCGGAATGAAGCGCCGATCGAAAGGAAGCGAAGAGGTCACCGGGTCGGTCTGTAAGGCCGTTGCCATACGCTGCCGGTCGCCCTCGCGCAGGGGCCGCGAGCGGGCGACCACCCGGAGCTCCCGGCCGATGACCCCGAAGAGCGTCTCATGGACCTCGGCCTCGATGATCTCGGTACAGCGCAGGGTCGATTCCACCTCGCCATCTGGCGGGATGCGCTCCAGGAGCCGTTCGAGCCCCCGTACCAGCTTGTCGCGCCGGTCGTCTGACAAGCGGCTGGCCGGGCAGGGGTGATCGTCGGCGAGCAGGGAGAAGCGCCCGCCGTCGAAGTCGAGCTGGAACTCGACCACCCCCAGCGTGTTGATCTGGTCGACCACCTGTTGGAGGGCCGTATCGTCGTGACCCCGCGGGCCCTCCAGGATGCCGTCGAACCAGGCGTGCCCGCCGCCGGTCTGCAGCGGTCTGGCGTCGAGCTCAACCATTGTCACCTCGTACGGGGCAGATCATGGATGCAGCGCTCGTGCGGTGTGCGCGGGCACTGGCGGAAGCATGAGCGCGGGCCGGGAGAACGACGCCAGGCGGGTACGCGCCGGTCGGCAGGGTTCGGCCTCGGGTTCGCATGAGGCGGACCATGGATTCAGCGCTGGCGCGGCGAGCGCGGGTGCTGGCGAGAGCGTGGACGGGGGGGAGGAGGGGCCGCGTCGGCGTAGAACGCGTCTTCGGCCGCCTGCTCGTCGTCTGCGTAGTCGTCTGTGCCTGGATAGTCGTCGTATCCCGCGTGACCGATCTGGCGATCGGGAGCCCCTTGGGAGGTGTCGATGCCCACGACCCGGTCGTGGGCCCCCAGGCGTTGCTCGATATTGCGATGTCGACGGTCGGCGATCATCCGGTCCTTGCGCACCTGCTCGCGCAAGCGGCGGGTCTCCGCGCGCAACCGCTCCTCCTTGGCCTGCTGCTTCTTCAGATCGCTGACCACGCAGATGATGATCAGCCCGATGAAACCCAGCAGGAAGCCGATGAGGAACCAGCCGATGGCGCTGCGGCCCTTCGACGAGGCGATGAGGGCGCAAATCAACCCGAAAACTGCGGAAATTATCAGATACACGGCACGACTCCAGGGGCTCTTCTTCAAACGAGCGACTACGCTACAGCTAGCAATGGAGACCGGCAATGGAAACCTGCGTCTAACCACTCAGGGGCTTCGCCCCTGCGGTCCTCACTGCATGAGGACCCACCCCCCTGGTTTTGTAATAGTTCGCCTGAATCTGCCTGCAGATCCAGGCGTGGGCGGATCGGCTGCGCCGAAACGTATCCGCCCTCCGGCGGCACTTGCTCCTCGGCCTGACGGCCTGCGGGGCTGCGCTTGCGCTCCACGGGCCGCTGGCCCCACTGGGGCCAGCTATCGCCTGCGGCGATACCCGCTTCGCCCACCACTCGACGCCAGACCCCATCGCGTGCGATGGGGTCCCAAATAGGGTCGGCTCGAGTGGGCGGGCTCAGGCGGTCTGGCCGGTTGGGGCTATGTGCAGCGCTTCGCCCGCGCGGAGCCGGCACCAGTCGGACTGGCCGAAATAGGCTGGGACGGATGCGGGCAGGTCGCCGGTCGCCTGGATGCGCACGCCGTCTTCGGTAGCGACGATCGCCAGGGGGATGTGGCCTTCGCTGCCCTCCCGGTCCAGGCCGAGGAAACGTTGCCAGCCGCCGAGGTCGAGCCGGGCCTCGCGGTCGGGCTCGGGGATGGCGAAACTGCCGCGTCCGCCGCGACGGCCGATCGGGCCCCAGCTGTCGTAGAGGTTGTGGTCGCAGACCATGTGGTCGGGGCGGGCGGCGTAGATGCGCTTGGAGCAACGGATCAGACAATTACCGGTTACCTCGTGCCCGCGACACATGGCGGTGCGATGGAACACCAGACGGCCCTTCTGGGCGAGGTGGAGCGAGATGGCGTAGTACCCGCGGATCTCGCACAGGCAGTTGTCGCGGATGAGGGTGAAGTCGGTCATGTCGCCGGCGATGCCGATGCCGCCGGGGGTATCGTCCTTGGGTGGATCGTTGTTTTCGGCATCGCGCAGGTCCCAGACCAGGTTGTGGTCGACGAGATTCGGCTCGACGCTGACCTCGACGTAGATGCCGGCGAGCACCGTGACCACGTCGTGGACGAGGTTGCCGGTGACGCGGTTGTCGACGCAGCAGTGGTCGAGCCAGATGCCGCAGCAATCACGCAACCGGCGACAGAGGTTGTCGCGGATCAGCGCTCCGCGCACGCCGTGGAGCTTGATCGCCGCGGCCTCGTAGACGTGTTCGAGACCGAGGTGGCCGATGTCTTCGATCCGGTTGCCCGCGATCAGGGCACCGTCGACGTTGCCGACCCCGGCGATGCCGGCAAGCCCACAGCGACGGATCCGGTTGCGGCGCACAATATGCCCACCGCGGCCGGTCTGGTCGCCGCGGGTGTAGCGCCGGGGCGAGGGGCGGACCTCGTTCTGGTAGCCCAGGTCCATGCCCAGCGCGTTGGCGTCTTCGACGGTGCAGTCCTCGATCAGCCAGTGGTGGCCGGCGGTGGTGCTGATGGCGCCGCGCTGGGGAAAGGGGCAACCGTTGGCGGCGTGGCGGCAGGTCAGGCCGCGCAGGGCGATCCAGCCGAGATCGGTCTGCGCCGGAGCGACGCACTGCATGCGCACGCTCAGCTCCCAGGTGACGGCGGCGGGGTCGCAGTCGCCCCAGGGGCGGAGCCGCACGCGCAGGCCGTCGTCGCTGACGTGGAACCAGCCGTCTTCACGGCCCAGCTCGTCGCCGCCGTGCGACTGGCGCAATGGACGGCCGTCCTGGAGGATCATACCGCGGCGCAGCTGGGCGCGACGCAGCTCTTCGAGCGGGCGGTGCTGCCAGGGGAACCATTCCGAGCGCGCGATGTTCGCGGCGAGGAAGGGGTTGTAGCCGATCAGCTGCTCGACCGGCAGTTCGGCATACCAGGAGGGCGGGGCATCGGGGCGGTACTCGCTGCGCTGGGGCACCCAGTCCGGGGCCCAGGGTTCGGCGGCGCTGATGACCACCTGCTCGCCGGGCGCGGCCTCGAAGGCGACCATCGCATCCGGCCCGGTGCCGCCGCGCTGTGGGGCGAGACACTCGCGGTAGATCCCGGCATGGATGACGACCTTCTCGCCCGGGCCGACGCGCGCGGCGGCGGCGGCGAGACTGCGCAGCGGCGCCGCGCGCGTACCGGGATTGGCGTCGTCGGCCGCGGGGGCGTCTGCGGCGACGTGCCAGGTGCGGGTATAGGCGGTGCGGTCGTCCCAGGCGACGAATTCCGCGCCGCTCGGCAACATCAAGGCGTCCGGTTCCATACTGCTCCACCCGCTGCGGCGGGACTCCTCGCTGTCGACTGCGGCCGTGGGCTCAGGCATAGCGGTTTTTCTTCGCGAGCCCAGCGCCGTTCGGTCTCGCGCTCAGAGCGCGAAGTAGCGCGCCTGGGGGTGGTGCACGCCGATGGCGCTGGTGCTGGCCTCGGGCACCAGCTGGCAGGACTCGCTGAGACTGACGCCGATGTCCTCCCAGCCGAGCAGCTCGCCGAGCGGGCGCTGATCGGCGAGCTCGGGGCAGGCCGGGTAGCCGAAGGAATAGCGCCGGCCGCGGTAGCCGCCACGCAGGAGTTCGTCGACCGCAGCCGCGTCGTCGCCAGCGATACCCAGCTCGTGGCGCATCGCGCGGTGCGCATATTCGGCCAGCGCCTCGGCCAGCTCCACCGCCAGGCCGTGGAACAGGACGTAGTCGCTGTAGCGGTCGGCGGCGTGCAGGGCCTGCGCGTGGGCCATGGCCCGCTCGCCGACGGTCACGCACTGACAGAGCAGCAGGTCACGCGCACCGACGGCGTAGGCGGCGGCGGGCAGGCAGGTCGCCTCGTCGCCGAGCGGTTCGGCTCCCCGGGGGCGCAGGTAGTCGCTGATGCAATGGCCGGAACGGGCGCGCGGCAGCTCGAAGCGACAACGCTCGGCCCCGGTCTCGGGATCGAAGACGATCAGCGCACGATCCTCGGCCGCGGCGGGGAAATACCCGTAGACGATGGCCGGTTCGATCAGGTGTTCGGCGTCGATCGCGGTGTTCCAGCTGGCCAGGAGCTCCTCGGGCCCGGGGCGACCCGGCGGCGGCGGCACATCGCCGGTGAAACCCCAGCGACCACGGAACAGGGCGCGCCGATTGAGCAGGGCGCGGACCGCCTCGAGGTCGATCGCTTCCGCCGTACGCACCGCCCGGCCCCAGAACGGCGGAGCCGGTGGGGGGACCGCAGCGAGTTCGTCGCGCAGTATCGGGCTCGCGCCAGCGGTCGCCGGACCGGTGGCGTCGATCACCCCGTCGCGCCGGGCGGTTGCGGTGACGGTGGGGGCCGGGGGCCCGGAAGGCGTGGTGCCGGTGCTGATGGCGTCCATGACGTGGAGGCCGGCGAAGGCGTCGCGGGCGTAGTAGACGGCGTCGCAGCCGTAGGCCGTGCGCAGGTCCTGCTCCACGAAACGACGGTTGAGCGCGGCCCCGCCGCAGATCACGGGCAGGCGCAGACCGCGCTCGGCCATGATTCGCAGGTTGTCACGCATGATCTCGGTCGACTTGACCAGCAGGCCGGACATGCCCACCGCATCGGCGCCGTGCTCCGCGACGGCGGCGATGATCGCATCGACGCTCTGCTTGATGCCGATGTCGATCACCGTGTAGCCGTTGTTGGCGAGAATGATCCCGACGAGGTTCTTGCCGATGTCGTGGACGTCGCCCTTGACGGTGGCGAGCACGAAGCGGCCCTTGGTCGCGGCGGCGTCGCGGTCCATGAACTGCTCGAGGTGGGCCATGCTGGCCTTCATGCACTCGGCCGCCTGGAGCACGAAGGGCAGCTGCATGGTCCCGGCGCCGAAGCGCTCGCCGACCTCCTGCATCGCCGCGAGCAGCACGTCGTTGATCAGGCCCAGCGGGGTCCAGCCCTGGGCGCGGGCCTCGTCGAGCAGGCCCTCGAGCCCGGCCCGGCTGCCACGGAGGATGCGGGTGTGGATCCGCCGCTCGGGCGGCTGGTCGGCGTCGTCGGCCGGCCCGGCGGCACGTTCGACGGTGCGGCTGGCGAAGTGGTCGATGAAACTGAACAGCGGGTCGTAGCTGCAGCTGCCGTCGTCGGCGAAGCGGCGGCGATCGTGGATCAGGTCACGGGTGAGCGCGAGCTCGTCGGACGAGAGCTTGTCGATCGGCACGATCTTGGGGGTATCGAGGATCGCCGCGCTCAGCGAGTGGCGGCGGGCCTCGTCGAGGAAGACGGAGTTGAGCACCCGGCGCGCGTTGGCCTTGAGCCCGAAGCTGACGTTGGACAGCCCGAGGATGAAGCCGACCTCGTCGTGCTCGGCGGCGAAGCGCTCGATCGCGGCGAGGGTCTGCGCGGCCAGCGGCCGGCTCTCCTCGTCGCCCTGGGTGATGGGGAAGGTCAGCAGGTCGAACAACAGGCGGCAGCCGGGGATGCCGTGGACCTCGGTGGCGCGGCGATACATGCGCTCGGCGACCGCGAGCTTGCGCGCGGTGGTCCTGGCCATCCCCTCCTCGTCGATCGCGAGGCAGACCAACGCCGCACCGTGGCGCCTGGCCAGACGGCAGATGGCGTCGAAGCGTTCGGTGCCGTTCTCGAAATTGACCGAGTTGATCACCGGGCAGCCGGGCAGCTGCTCCAGCGCGCGGGCCATGGCGGCGGGATCGGTGGAGTCGACCATGATCGGGATCGGCACCGTGCCGCGCAGGCGCGGGTAGACCTCGTCGATATCGCGCAGCTCGTCGCGCCCGGTCCAGGCCAGGGAGACATCGAGCACGTGGGCCCCCTCCGCCGCCTGCTCCTGGGCCATGCCGACGATGTGCTGCCAGTCGTCGGCGAGCAGCGATTCGCGGAACCGCTTCGAGCCCGTGGCGTTGGTCCGCTCGCCGACGTAGAGGATCTCGCTGTCCTGGCGCAGATCGACGGCGCCGAACAGCCCGGCGACCTGCGCCGATGGTGCCGGCGCGCGTTCGCGCTTGGTCACCGGCTCCCGGAGCGCCGCGGCGACCGCGGCGATGTGCTCCGGGCCGGTGCCGCAGCAGCCGCCGCAGGCGTCGACGCCGTAGGCGTCGACGAAGTGCCGGTGCCAGCCGGCCAGCTCCTCCGGCGAGAGGTCGAACACCGCCTTGCCGCCGACATTGCGCGGCAGGCCGGCGTTGGGCAGGCAGGCGACGAAGCGGTCGGTGGTCGCGCAGATCTGCGCGAGGTGCGGTTCCATCAGGTCGGGGCCGGTGGCGCAGTTGAGCCCGATCACATCGACCGGCATGTTCGCGAGCGCGCACAGCGCGGCCGGCAGGTCGGTGCCGGTGAGCATGGCTCCGTTCTGCTCCAGGGTGACCTGGGCCTGCAACGGCAGCTCGCGCCCCTCGAGCCACATGGCCTCGCGACAGGCGAGCACCGCGCAGCGGACCTGGAGGATGTCCTGGGCCGTCTCCACCAGCAGCAGGTCGACGCCGCCGGCGATCAGGCCGCGAGCGCCGGTGCGGTAGCTGGCGTAGAGCTCGTGCCAGCCGATGTGCCCGAGACTGGGCAGCTTGCTGCCGGGGCCGAGCGACCCCGCGACGAAACGCGGACCCTCGGGGGTCGACGCCGCCCGGGCCGCGGCCACGGCCAGACGTGCCGCGCCGCGGGCCAGGGCGTAGGCCTGCTCGGCGATGCCGTATTCGCCGAGCACGTGGGGCAACGCGCCGAAGGAGTTGGTCTCGATCACGTCGGCGCCGGCCGCGAGGTAGCGCCGATGGATCTCGCTGACCACGTCGCTGCGATGGACCACCAGGCATTCGGGGCAGCCCTCGGTCGCCTCGCCGCCGAAATCGGCCGGACCGAGATCGAAGTCCTGCAGCTGGGTACCGGTCGCGCCGTCGAAGACCAGCGGGCGCGCGGCCAGCGCCGCGAGATAGGGGAAGGCGGCGACACGCTCGGCGCGATTGTAGCCCGTGTCGGTCAGCGGCGACCGGCCCCATCCCTGCTCAGGGTCGCGCAACCAGTCGGGGCACAGGCTGTTACAGGCGTGGCCCTCCTGGCCGTGGGCAGGCGGCGCGGGGGTCGGCTCGATCGCATCATCCATGGGGCGGCAGTATGGTGACCATGCCGGATGCCCCAAGCGCCGATCGCCGACGCCTGCGCGGCAGCGATTGCCCCTTGCCGCCTTGGCGGCCCAAGTAGGCTGCCTCGCCTCGCCAGGAAAGGACGCACATGCTCAATCTCGCAGTCATCGGCGGCGACGGCACCGGCCCCGAGGTGGTGGCCGAAGGGATCAAGGTCCTCGATGCGGTCGCCAAGAAGGTCGGCTTCGACTACACCACCACCGAGTTCGCCGTCTCCGGTGATCGCTACCTCGAGCGTGGCGGCGATCCGCAACGGCCCTCGATCGAGATCATCGCCGATGAAGAGATCGAGCAGCTCAAGGGCTACGATGCGATCTATCTCGGCGCCGTCGGCCATCCGCAGATCGCACCGGGCATCCTCGAGAAGGGCCTGCTGCTGCGCCTGCGTTTCGCGCTCGACCAGTACATCAACCTGCGCCCGGTGAAGCTGTACCCCAACGTCGACACCCCGCTCAAGGACAAGGGTCCGGGCGACATCGACTTCGTGGTCGTGCGCGAGAACACCGAAGGCATCTACACCGGCATGGGCGGGGTCCAGTACGAGGGCAGCGCCAACGAGGTCTCGACCCAGGTCAACTGCACCACCCGCTTCGGTGCCGAGCGCGCCGTGCGCTACGCCTTCGAGTACGCCAGACGCACCGGTCGCAAACGGGTGACGCTGGTGCACAAGACCAACGTGCTCACCTTCGCCGGCGGCACCTGGAAGCGCGCCTTCGACGCGGTCGCCACCGGATACCCCGACATCGAGCCGGACTACAACCACGTCGACGCCGCGTGCATGTGGTTCGTCAAGAACCCCGAATTCTACGACGTGATCGTCACCGACAACATCTTCGGTGACATCATCACCGACCTCGCCGCGATGATCCAGGGCGGCCTGGGCGTGGCCGCCGGTGGCAACATCAATCCCAGCGGTGTGTCGATGTTCGAGCCGATGGGCGGCAGCGCGCCGAAATACACCGGCAAGGACGTGATCAACCCGATCGCCGCGATCGCCAGCCTCGCCATGCTGCTGCGCGAGACCGGCACCAACACCAACCAGGGCGAACTGGTCACGGCCGGCGACATGGTCGAGCAGGCGATCATCGCCACCACCCCGAAAATGCAGAGCATGAGCGCGGGGCGGATGGGCATGTCCTGTTCGCAGACCGGAGACGCGGTGGCCCAGGCCATCGGCTGATATACCGGCGCCTCCGGCCGGCTGCCCGCCAGC
>CAZTGE010000031.1:33211-35155 GCA_964612995.1 uncultured candidatus Brocadiaceae bacterium
CCGCCAGCATGAAGGACAGGGATCATGGCAGTCATCAGTTTCCACCAGAACCGCCTCGGCCGCACCGACGGGGTCTCGCTCGAAGTCGACAAGTGGCGCGCCGTGCTCGAGGGCCGCATGGGCCACGAGGTGTGGTACTGCTCCGGCAACGACGACGTGCCCGGAAACCACGTCATTCCCGAACTCTACGCCCACCACCCCGAAACCTGGGCCATCCTGCGCAACGGCACGGTCCGCTTCGACCCGCAGGAGATCGGCAGCGAGGCCGAGCTCGAACAGCGGATCTACGATCTCTCCGACGTGATCGCCGACAAGCTGCTGCGCTTCATCGACGAGAAGGGCGTCCAGCTGCTGATCCCGAACAACCTCTGTTCCGGCGGCTATCAGCCGGCGGCGGCGATCGCCTTCCACAAGGTCTTCCGCAGCACCGGGCTGCCGGGGATCATCCACAGCCACGATTTCTACTTCGAGGACTCCGGCGAGGTCGACGCCACCTGTCAGAGCGTGGCCTCGATCTATGAGCGCTATTTTCCCGCCAAGCTGCCCAACATCCAGCATGTGTTCATCAACCGCATCGCGCAGGGCCAGCTCAAGCAGCGCAAGAATATCGACGGTACGGTAGTACCCAACGTATTCGACTTCGACCAGGACCCCTGGGTCGCCGACGACTACAACGCCGATTTCCGCGAACAGTGCGGCCTCGGACGCGACGACCTGGTGTTCCTCCAGGCGACGCGGATCCTCGACCGCAAGGGCATCGAACTGGCGATCGATGCCGTGGCCGCGCTCGAGACCCCGCAGCGGCGCAAGGCGCTCGACGGCGCCCCCACCGCCGCCGGTGGCCGCTTCAGCGCCGCCGATTCGAAGATCATCCTGCTGTGCGCGGGCATCGTCGAGACCATCGGCATCAGCGGCGACTACTGGGGCTCGCTCCAGGCCAAGGCCACTGAGATGGGCGTGGATCTGCGCCACGTCGGCGAACGCGTCAAGCACAGCCGCGGCACCACCGAGACCGGCGAGAAGGTCTACTCGCTGTGGGACAGCTACGTCTTCGCCGACTTCGTCACCTACCCCTCGCAGTGGGAGGGCTGGGGCAACCAGTTCATCGAAGCGGTGTTCGCGCGCCTGCCGGTGCTGATCTTCGAATACCCGGTATGGTGCTCCGACCTCGCCCAGACCGGCTTCGACGTGGTCTCGCTCGGCCACGAAACCACCGGCACCGATGCACGCGGTCTGGTCACCATCGACCAGGCCCGGATCGACGCCGCGGCCGACGCCATCTGCACCATCCTCACCGATCCGACGCGCAAGCAGGCGATCGGCGAGCACAACTACGCGGTGGGCAAGCGGCACTACAGCGTCGACGCGCTCGCCGGCATGATCGCGGACCTGCTCGCGCGCGCCGGCATCGGCTGAAGACCGGGCACCTCACTCGAACACGAGGTAGCAGGGACTCTCGCTGATCTGCAGCGTGATCGCCGTCTCGCCCGCGACGCGCCACTCCGGCTCGCTCGCCGCGCCGGAGCCAGTGACCAGCCCCGATACCCGGGCCGGAATCCCGGGCAGAGCGTCGAGCCTGGCCGCCCATCCGCTACGTCGTGCCATCGCCGCGGGGGCACAGGCGTCGTAGCCGAATTCCGTGACCCAGACCGCCTTCTCCGGCGCGTGGGCAGCGCGCCAGGCGATGGCCGCGTCGACCTCGTCGAGGCAGGCGATCCCGGGATCCTCGGGATAGCTGCGGGTCCAGGGCGATGCCCCCGGACGGCGCGGCACCTGGGCGTAGGTGTGCAGGTTGATCACATCGTAGAGCGGGAGGATCGTCGGGTCGGCGAAGCTCGCGCGCACATCCTTGGCATAGCGCGGGCGCCGCCCGCACCCCAAGGGGCATCGTAGCGGTCGGCGCCCGCGCGGCTATTTGTTCGCGGGGGCTCGCTCTGCGCTGCG
>CAZTGE010000032.1:0-34376 GCA_964612995.1 uncultured candidatus Brocadiaceae bacterium
GGCACCGGCGATGGCGGCGGCACCGGCGATGGCGGCGGCACCGGCGATGGCGGCGACACGCCGCCGAGCCTGAGCATCGACGGTGGTCAGAACCTGAGCATCGATGATCACAAGATCGACCTGACGGTGAACGCCTCAGACGATGCCGGCGAGCCGACCGTGACCTGGGCGGTCGACGACGACGAGACCAACACCAGCGTGATCGACATAGACGCGGATGGGCCGGCGGCGACGATCCACTTCCCGATCAACGGCACCTATCACGTCGTGGTCACCGCTACCGATGACGGCGGGCAGACGGCGCAGCTGCCGCTGACGATTACCGTGAGCGATTCCGATTTCTTCACCATTTCCGGCTCGGTCGAGGACGACGAGGTGTCTCCGGAGTCCCAGGTGGATGTGCAGCTGATCTGGAGCCGGACCAACCAGACCATCCTCACCGACCCGGTGGGCGGTTCGCACGATGCCGAGTTCGGCTTCAGCTCGCTGATCGGTCCGGCGAACGAGTTCCAGCTCAAGGTCCCAGGCAGCAACTGAGCCGCCTTGTTGGTCACCTGCTACACGAACGCCGCGGCAGCCGCCGCGGCGTTCGTGTAGCGCTCGATAGTTGCCCCATCAGGCGTGGGTGCGGTAGGCCTGCTGGATCTCGGCCAGGTAGTCGTCCATGCTCTTCTGCCAATGCCAGTCGGAGAAGATCTCGACCTCATTGAAGCCGGCGAAGCCGGCTTGTTCCATCAGCGAGCGGATGCCGCGGATGTCGATGCAGCCCTCGCCCATCAGGCCGCGGTCGTTGAGCAGGTCGCGCGTCTCGACCCGCCAGTCGCAGATGTGGAAGCCGAACAGGGTGCCCTGTTCTCCGGCGAGGCGGATCTCCTCCGCGAGGGCGTCGTCCCACCAGACGTGGTAGACGTCGACCGCGATGCCGAGCAGCGGGTGCTTCAGCTCCTCGCAGATCGCGCGGGCCTGGGCCATGGTGTTGATGGCGCTGCGGTCGGCGGCGTACATCGGGTGCAACGGTTCGATCGCCAGCTTGACGCCGCAGGCCTGGGCGTGATCCAGGCAGGCGGCGATGCCGTCCCGGATATGGGCCCGGGCCTGTTCCAGGGGCATGCCGGGCACCGCGCCGCAGACCAGTACCACCATCTCCGCGCCGATGGCCGCAGCCTCGTCGAGTATGCGCTTGTTCTCGTCGATCGCCTGCGCTCGCGCGGCCGGCTCGGGTGAGGGGAAGAAACCGCCGCGGCACAAGGCGGGAACCGCCAGGCCGGCATCGCGGATGATCTGGGCCCCGCGTGCGGTGCCGTAGGGTTCGAGATGCTGACGCCAGACGGTGATCCCGCCGATGCCGGCAGCGGCACAGGCCGCGCAGGCCTGTTCCAGGTTCCAGGGCTTGACGGTCATGGTGTGGATCGCGAGGCGATCGTAGCCGGTCGGTGCGTGCGCGCTCATGCTCAGTCCCTCCGGCGGGGACGCTACCGCCGTCGGTCCGGCTGCCAAGCGGCCGCGCTCGGAGCACGGCGATTCGTCGGGGCGGCGGTCTGAGACCGCATTGCGCGTTCCGGTTCAGGGCATCAACGCGCGGGTGACCGCATCCTGGAGCAGGCGGCCGCGACGTGTCAGCGCGACATGCTGCGGCTTGAGGAGCACGAGGCCCTGGTCGGCGAGCGCCGCGGCCACGTCGGCCCATCGCGCGGGGGGATCGTCGACGGCCGCAAGGGCGGCGCGGGAGACGCCCGCTGTCAGCCGCAGCCCGAGCATCCAGGTCTCGGCCACGATGCTCGCGGTGTCGAGCAGTTCGATGCTGAAGCCATCCGTCCTGCCTGTGGTGATCGCGGCGATGTACCGCTCCGGGTCGGCCGGGCGCTGGGTGCGGCATGTGCCGATGCAGCTGACCGCGGCTGCTCCGCAGGCGTGGTTATCGCGGCGCAGCCAACAGGCGAGATTGTGACGGCTGGCGGCACCGGTCAGGGCGAAGTTGCTGGTCTCGTATTGGCGATAGCCGGCCTGTTCGCACCGGTCCCACGCGGCTTCGAGCAGATCGGCCGCGGCATCGGCCTGAGGAATGCGGTAGGTGCCCAGTTCGCTGCGGCGGGCGAGCTCCGTTCCCGGCTCGATGCTCAGGCAATAGGCCGAGAGGTGGTCGAGCGCGTGCTCCTGGGCGAAGGCCGTGATCGCCGCCAGGTGAGCCTCGGTCTGGCCGGGCAGCGCAAGGAGGAAGTCGGCGCTGACGCGGGGGAAGCGCTTGCGTGCAGCCGCCGCGGCGCGGTGGGCCGTGGCGACGTCATGGATCCGCCCCAACTCGCGCAACTGGCGATCGTCGAGGCTCTGGACGCCGAGGCTCAGGCGGTTGATGCCGTGCTCGGCGAGCAGGGTGAGGCAGGTCGGATCGAGCGTGCCGGGGTTGGCCTCGCAGGTCCATTCGTGGTCCGGCGCCGGATGATGGCGCCGGCGCAGCCCTGCGAGCAGCCGTTCGAGCGCAGTCGGGTCGAGCGCGGTCGGAGTGCCGCCGCCGAGATAGAGCGTGTCCCATGTGCCCGCGGGCAGCGCCTCGCTCTCGCGCAGCACCGCGTCGATGTAGCGGTGGTGGAGCTCGGCTGAGCCAACGCCCGAAGCGAAGTCGCAGTAGGCGCATCTGGCGACGCAGAAGGGGATGTGGATGTAGAGGTGGCGGCCAGTGGCCCCGGTCGCGGCGGGCATCGCGCGTCAGGATCGTCCGGACCGGCGCGACGACAACCGGCGAGAGCGGCGCCAGCGGGCGTGGACCGGCCCGGTCCAACGGCTATCGTGGGTCGCCATGCGCGGACCATTCGCAGAGAGCGCGTTCGAAGGCGTGGTCCGCTATGCCGGACGCACGGCGCTGCGCGGAATCCTTGCTGTCGGACAGATAACCTGCCTGCTCACCGACGCCCTGCGTGCCCTGGTCAGCATGGCGCCGCGGCGACGTGTGCTGGCGGTCCAGCTCTACCGCATCGGTTTTCTCAGTCTCCCGGTCGTGATCCTCACCGGCATGAGCACCGGCCTCGTGCTCGCGGTCCAGGTGCAGTACACCCTCGATGTCTTCAACGCCGAGAGCGTCACCGGGGCCATGGTCTACTACGCGGTGGTCAGCCAGCTCGGTCCGGTGCTCACCGGCCTGATGCTCGCCGGGCGCGTCGGCAGCTCGATAGCGGCCGAGATCGGCACGATGAAGGTCACCGAGCAGATCGACGCGTTGCGGGTGATGGGCACCGATCCGATCGCCTACCTGGTGGTGCCGCGTCTGCTCGCCTGCGTGCTGTTGTTGCCGATGCTCACCGCGGTCGGCAACCTGGCCGGGGTGAAGGGTGCGGAGTGGCTGTGCCTGCACGTCTGGCAGATCGACCCGGCCGCCTATCAGGCCCAGATCGAGAAATTCGTCGGCACCTGGGAGGTCTCCGTCGGATTGATCAAGACCCTGTTCTTCGGTGCGACCATCGCCCTGGTCGCCTGTCGGCGCGGCCTGCGGACCGAGGGTGGATCGGCCGGCGTCGGGGTGGCGTGCACCGAAGGTGTGGTCGCCGCCAGCATCCTCATCCTGGTCGAGAACTTCGTGCTCACGGTGATCTTCCAGGAGATCCGGGCGGTGCTCTGAGATGACCATGCGGCTCGCCTGAATCTGCCGGCAGATTCAGGCGAACCACGACAAGGCCAGAGGGGTGGGTCCTCACGTAGTGAGGGCCGTAGGGGGCGAAGCCCCTGAGTAGTTACGCCGCATTCACGTATCTGTATCGTCTGCGGTGCCGACGTGGCCGACATCGCGGCGGCCAGGCCGATCCATGGGGCGCATCAGGTCTGCGTCGGCCGACCGTCATGCCGGGGGACTGCTGACGTTCTGCGAGGTCGTTCTTGTCTTGGTGATCCCGCCTCGCTAGGTTTGATATCGGTTGAGTCGCATGACAGACATTCTCGTAGTCGAGGACAATCCCGTGAACCGCCGGCTGGTGGAGACCATCCTGTTGCAGGCCGGTTTCGCCGTGGAGTTGGCCGAGCACGGTGAGCAGGCCCTCTCGATGCTCGCTGAGGGCGATTTCCGCATCGTACTGATGGACCTGAGCATGCCTGTGATGGACGGCTATCAGGCGATTGCGGCCATCCGGCAGGATCCCCGCTGGGCCGGATTGCCGGTGGTGGCGGTCACCGTCGACACCAGCGAAGGGATCATGCAGCGAGTGCGCGACGCGGGGTTCTCGGACTACCTTGGCAAGCCCTATACCCGCGAAGACCTGGTCGAGAGCGTGCGCTTCCATCTCGGCGAGGAGATGGACGACGATTACTGAGTCTGCTCCCGGAACGGTCCGCGACCCGGCGATGGGCGGGTGACGCGCTCCCAGGCGCATGACGGGAGGCCGGCTGGCCTCCCGTCATGCGCGTTCGAACATGCGCCCTGCGGGGCTCGAACCCGCGACCCTCTGGTTAAAAGCCAGATGCTCTACCGACTGAGCTAAAGGCGCGCGGAGACGCTAGCGGACCTGTGGGCGCTGGCAAGGCGTGAGGCCGTCAGCGGCGCACGCGCAACGTGAGGCTGCGCCGGCGCGTAGCTCCTGTCCGGGAGGACCCCATGCATCGTCTCGCCCGCTGGGCCATCGTCATCGCGGTCGCGCTGCCGTTGGGTGCAGCCGAGTCCTGGGAGGTCGTCAACGTCACCGGCCGGCCGTGCGCCACCGATCCGTTGCGTCTGCCGTTCGCGGTACCTGATCAGGAGGCCTATGCCGTCACGCGCGATGGCGCTCCGGTGCCGCACCAGCTGGTCGTCGATGACGACACGCGCGAGCTCTGGGTGATGCCGCAGATGGCGCAGGGGGAAACCGCCAGCTTCGCTCTGCATCCGGGCACAACCTCGCCGGAAGCGGAGCCGCGGGTGGCTATCGAGCGCGGCGCAGATGCCATCGTGCTGCGCACCGGACGTCTGGCGGTGCGCCTGCCGGCCGCCGCGACCGGCACGACGCCGCCACCGCCGATCCTCGGGATCCAGCCGGCCGGACGGGCCTGGCGCGGCGCCGGCGTGTGGAAGGTGGACAGGCCGTGCACCGGCTTCGCGGCCACCGTGCTCGCCGATGGTCGGTTGTTCGCCAAGGTCCGTCTGCGCTATGATTTCACGCTCCCTGACGACGACGCGACGGTCTTCGCCGAGGTCGACGTGACCCTGCTGCCCGGTCGATCCTACGCCATCGTCGAGGAGCGGCATCGCATGCCGCCGGGTTCGTTCTGGGAGTTCGACTGCGCCGCTGGCTGGCAGCCCCGGCGCAGCATCGCGCGTCTGCACGCCGACGGCCCCTCGGGCCGGGCGGGTGTCCGGGCCGCGAGCGCGGACTGGACGCTGGCCGCGGGGCAGACCCGGATGGGCCGCTTCCTGATGAAGCTGATCCCGCGCTGGAACCAGCACTTCGACGACGGCTGGTTCTACGCCTGCGCCGATGGCACCGATGCCATCGGCGCCCTGGTGGTGCGAGCGGGGCGCTGGCTCTGGCCGCACGACAACTGGATCTTCGTCCACCTGAAGCAGTCCGCCGACTACGCAGGCCTGCGCTGCCCCACCCGGCGCGGGTCGCGCTACTGGCTGCTGATTGCCGCCCCGGTGGAGGAACTGGGCCAGCGCAGCGTGGAGGTCATGCACAAGGGCCGGGTGCAGACGCGTCAACGCGACGGCCTGCACCTGCTGGTCGATGAACAGATGCGCGCGCTCGACAAGCTCGCCCACCACTTCATCACCGCCTGGCCGGGGCGGAAGGTGGAGCACGCATTCGCAGCGGAGTTTCCGTTCTCGGGCAACATCAATCCCACCGGATTCTGGCGCCAACAGGCGCGCCAGGCGCTGCGTGAGGCCGGCACGAAGACCGACCGGGCCCACGCCGGGCACCTGAGCGCGGTCCAGGCGATGTTCGATCCAGATCTCTATGGCACCTACTGGCAGTACTGGTCGCCCGAGAACCCCAACTTTTTCACCGACTTCATCAAACGGCCGTTCGCGCAGACGGCCAACCTCGCGGACCATCCGCGTTTCGATCGGCTCGCACGTCTGGCCGAGTTCAAGCTGCGCGAGGATCTCTATCATTCCGTCACCCTGCCCGGCGGCGCGGGGCAGGAGTGCCCGGGCTATCTCGCTCACGCGCTCGGTTCGTGGCTGCACATGGCCCAGGTGGCCGACACTCATCTCGGCTTCGATCCGTTCACCTGGCCGCGGCTGACGGCTGCGGCGCGATTCCTGGTCGCCAGTTCGCAGCCCGACGGCAGCGGCGGCCGGCGGATCCATCCCGGCGGCGATACCCACCCGCCGGGCACCGATGTGTTCGCCTTGGCCGATCGGCTGGGGGTGGCGGTCGATATCGCACAGCTCCCGAGTGAGGAGTACCCGGGTTTCGGTGCGATCCTGCGGCATCGGCCCGGCGCCGCGCGCGAGACCTATGTCGCATTCAAGGCCGGCCCCAATCGCGGTCACTACCACGGAGACCAGCTCTCGATCCATCAAGCCTTCGCGGCCACAGCGCAGGCGGTCGATCACATGTGTTCCTACGCTCCGCGCGCGGGTCAGGAGCACATGCACAACCGCCTCAGCTTCTCATCCGATACCTACGCGCATGCCAACATGGACGGTTACGAGCGGCTGATCGCGTTCAGGTCGACCCCGCAAGTGGACATCGCCATCGGTCAGGTCGCATCCGAGCGCCTGCGCAAGGTCACGCCCCGGCCACCCGAGGTCTGGGATCAGCGGTGGGAGGTCGAGCCGCTGGCCACGCCATTGCGCTACCGCCGGACCGTGGTGCTGATGAAGGGGCAGACCGACTGCCTTGTCATCCGTGACCAGTTCGCCGGACCGGAGCTCACCGCCACCTACAACCTGCACGTCCGCGGCGCCACAGCGCAGCGCGAGGGTGGCCGTGTGACCTTCGACGGGCTCCACCTGATCATGGTCGGTGGCGATGATCTCGCGTTCGCTCCGCTCGATTGGGGCTACGATCGTGGCGAGAAGTGGAGCGAGCACACCAAGGGGGTCCGCTTCAGCCAGACCGGCACCGCCGGCGAGTTCATCTCGGTGCTGCTCCCGTCCGGAACGGACGCGCCGGCTGTCACGGCGATCCCGGGTGGGGTGCGCGTGGGGTCGGACGAGATCGTCTTCGATGGCGGGATCGACGACGACCCTGATACGGCCTATGTCACCGCTGGCGAGGTGACCCTGACCGGCGAGGATATCGACCTGGACCGGTCACAGGGGGTCGTCGGCCTGTTCGTGCCCGACGCCGGCTATCCATTCGGCGACCTGCCGGACTGGCTGCTCCGTCAGCGCGCATCGCGGCCGGATTGGTATGATGCCTACCGCCGCGATCTCGGCACGTATTGGGCGCCCTGAGCCCGATCGGCGCAGGGAACCAGATTTTGGGGCTTGATTCCCGGTCGGACCTCATAGAGTTCGCCGCTCCGCGCACGTAGGGGGCTTGCCCCAGACCTCTGCACGGCGGACGCGGTATCCCGACCCATGCCGTTTCCACGGGTTCCGGCCCCTTCAAGCCGGTGGTCCGGGTAGCGGGCTCGTGCGGCCCTCACCTGGATGGGGACCAAGCCGCCTGGCACGGCTGCAGCGCCCATCCGGGGACAGGAATCCCAGACCATTTCCGCCAGGGGTCACTGACGAGCTCCACGCGAGCTGCCTGCGCCGTCGGCTGCAGGGGGGAGAGACATCGTGAAGGAACGCATCCGCATCCGGCTGGAGGCATACGATCACCGTATCCTCGACAAGGCCGTCCAGGACATCGTCGAGACCGCCAAGCGGACCGGGGCCAAGGTCGCCGGCCCGATCCCGATTCCCACCCGGGTCGAGAAGTTCACGGTCCTCCGCTCGCCGCATATCGACAAGAAGAGCCGCGAGCAGTTCGAGATCCGCACCCACAAGCGGGTCATCGAGCTCATCGATCCGACCGCCAAGACCAACGAGGTCTTCAACAAGGTCGACGTGCCGGCCGGTGTCGAGATCCAGATCAAGCAGACGGTGCGATAGGGGGATTGACCGATGCCAGTTGCCGTATGGGGAACCAAGGTCGGCATGACCCGCGTCTACGAGGGCGAGCGGGCGACCAGCGTGACGGTCGTCCAGGTGCTGCCCAACGAGGTCGTCGAGGTCAAGACCGCCGACAAGCATGGCTATGACGCGCTCAAGGTCGCGGTCGGCCAGCGCAAGAGCCCGAAGCGCCTGTCGAAGGCAGTCCGGGGCGAGTACAAGCAGGCCGACGTCGCTCCGCGACGCTTCCTGCGCGAGATCCCGGTCATCGAGGGTGTCGAGGTCGGCGGGAAGGTGACCGTCGAACAGCTCGGTGAGGCCAAGACCGTCGACGTCAGCGGCACCTCCAAGGGCCGTGGCTTCGCCGGCGTGATGAAGCGCCACAACTTCAGCGGCCACTGCGCCACCCATGGTGTCCAGCATCACCGCGGCGGTGGTTCGATCGGCTGCCGCATGGATCCGGGCAAGGTGTTCAAGAACAAGCGGATGGCTGGGCACATGGGCGCCGAGCGCGTCACCGTGCGCAATCTCTCCGTGCTCCAGGTCGATGCCGAGCAGCACCTCGTGCTGATTCGCGGCGCCATCCCCGGCCCCAATGGCGGGCTGGTCAGCATCCGGACGAAGTGACAAGGAACGCGATGATGGTTGCAGTACCAGTCTACGATGCCGCCGGCACCAAGACCCGCGAGATCGAAATCGATCCCACGGCGCTCGACAAGGCCGTGCGCAAGCCCCTGCTCAAGGAGGCCCTGGTCGCCTACCTCGCCAGCAAACGGCAGGGCACCCACAGCACCAAGACCCGCGGCGAGGTCGTCGGCAGCACTGCCAAGATGTGGCGGCAGAAGGGCACCGGCCGTGCCCGTGCCGGCTCCAAGCGCGTGCCCCATTGGGTTGGCGGCGGCCGCGCCCACGGTCCCAAGCCGCGCGACTACAGCGTACGCCTGCCGCGCAAGCAGCGGCGGCTCGCGGTCCGCTCGTCGATCCGCTACCGCCTCCAGCGTGGCGAGCTCTGCGCCGTCGAGGGTCTCGACGGTCTCGCCAAGCCCCAGACCAAGGCCGTGCGCCAGTTCATGCAGGGCATCGGTCTGGCCGGCAAGGGCGCGCTGTTCGTCAGCGAGGATCCCGACCGCAATCTCTACCTGTCGACCCGCAATCTGCAGAAGGTGGAAGCCGTCGAGCGGCGCAACCTCAACGCCGGGCAGGTGCTCCAGCGGCCGAATCTGATCTTCACCGCCAAGGCGCTCGACGCGCTGGCGCAGGAGGTGTCCGCATGAAGCTCACCGTCTACGACGTGCTCCGGGCTCCGCGGCTGAGCGAGAAGACCGTCTACCAGCGGGATCTACATGGCGCCTACGTCTTCGAGGTCCATCCCAAGGCGAACAAGGTCCAAATCCGCGAGGCCGTGGCCACGGTCTACGGCGTCAAGGTGGCCAAGGTGGCTACCGCCAATCGGCATCACAAGTTCCGCCGGTCCCGCGGCGGAATGATGGAGAAGCGGCCGCCGATGAAGATCGCGACCGTGACGCTCGCCGAAGGCGAGACGATCGAGGGGGTGTGAAGCGATGCCGCTGCGCAAGCTCAAGCCGACCAGTCCGGGCACCCGTCACGCGACGGTCCCGACGTTCGAGGAACTGACCAAGAAGCGACCGGAGAAGGGACTGGTCAAGCGCCTGCCCACCACTGCCGGACGCAACAACCAGGGCCGGATCACCTGCCGCCATCGCGGGGGGCGCCATCGGCGTCTCTATCGCCAGATCGATTTCAAGCGCAACAAGCTCGACATCGAAGGCCAGATCACCGCGATCGAGTATGATCCCAACCGCAACTGCAATATCTGCCTCGTGGCCTACGCCGATGGCGAAAAGCGCTATGTGCTCCAGGCGCGCGGCATGGCTGTCGGCGACCGGATCATCAGCGCATCGGTCAGCTGCGACCCGAATCGCGGCAACAGCATGAAGCTGCGCCATATCCCCCAGGGCATGGCAGTGCACAACGTCGAGATGCATCCGGGCAAGGGCGGGCAGATCGGCCGCAGCGCCGGCACCTTTGTCCGGCTGATGGCCATCGATGGCAACTACGCCGTGCTGCTGATGCCCTCGGGCGAGTTGCGTCGCGTCCATGCCGAGTGCCGCGCCACCATCGGCGAGGTCGGCAACGCCGAGTACATCCTGCGCAGCTACGGCAAGGCCGGTCGCATGCGCTGGCTTGGTCGACGCCCCCACGTGCGGGGTAACGCAATGAACCCCGTGGCCCACCCATTGGGTGGCGGCGAAGGGCACGCCAACGGCGGTCGACAGCACTGCTCGCCGCGCGGCGTACTCGCCAAGGGATTCAAGACGCGCAAGGTCAATCATCCGACGGACAGGTTCATCATCCGTCGCCGGAAGAAGAACAGCTAGCGGGGGCTGAACAATGGGTCGTAGTCAGAAAAAAGGTCCGTACGTCGATCTCAAGCTCTTGGCCAAGGTCGAGCAGCAGAAAGAGACCGAGGTGCGCAAGCCGATCAAGACCTGGTCGCGGTCCTGCACCATCGTGCCGGACTTCATCGGCCACACTTTCGCCGTGCACAACGGCCGGGTGTTCATCCAGGTGCTGATCACCGACAACATGGTCGGCCACAAGCTGGGCGAGTTTGCCATCACCCGCAACTATCGCGGCCACGCCGCCAAGAAGAAGTAGGGGGAGCAGATGGAGACCGTATTCCAGGCCGTGCAGCGCAACGCGCGCATCAGCCCGCGCAAGGCGCGCCTGTCCGCCGACCTCATCCGTGGCAAGCGGGTCGAGGATGCGCTCAACTCGCTCGAGTTCGATACCCACCGCGCGTCGGACATGCTGCGCAAGGTGCTGCTCTCGGCGGTCGCCAACGCGCAGGAGCGCGGCGGGCTCGACCCCATGGATCTCTCCGTGGTGTCAACCTTCGTCGACGAAGGCATGACCCTGCGCCGGTTCCGCCCCTGCGGTCGTGGCCGGGCCCACGGCATCAAGCGCCGCTGTTCTCATATCACCGTCAAGGTCACCTCCGGGGCCTGAGGGAAGGATCGTCAACATGGGTCAGAAAATCCATCCGCTCGGTTTCCGCATCGGCATTACCGAGCCGCACCGCAGCGTCTGGTACGCCCGCAGCAAGGACTACGGCAAGCTGGTTGCCGAAGACCATGCCATCCGCCGGTTCCTCAAAACGCGGTTCCGCTCGGCGGCGATCGAGAAGGTCCACATCGAGCGCAAGGCCGACCGGGTGACCGTGGTCCTGCACAGCGGTCGTCCCGGCGTGGTCATCGGCCGCCGTGGCGCAGAGATCGATGCGATCACCAAGCATTTCGAGAAGCTCACCGGCAAGAAGGTGAAGATCAACATCATCGAAGTGCGCAAGCCGGACCTCTCGGGCCAGTTGGTGGCCGAGAACGTAGCGGAGCAACTCGAGCGGCGTGGTTCGTTCCGCCGTGCGATCAAGCGTGCGGTCGAGAACAGCATGCGCGAGGGCGTGCTGGGCATCAACGTGCGCATTTCCGGTCGCCTCGGCGGCACCGAGATCGCGCGTAGCGAGAACGAGATGGCCGGCAGCGTTCCGCTCCACCGGTTGAACACCAAGATCGATTACGGGTACGCCATCGCGCGGACGACCTATGGGGTGATCGGCGTGCGCGTCTGGATCAACCACGGCTACTACTCCACGCTGGCGAACAAGGAGAAGTAGGCGATGCCACTGCTGCCGAATCAGGTCAAGTTCCGCAAACAGCACACCCGCGGATTCAATCCCAAGCACATCGCCACCCGCGGCAACAAGGTGTCCTTCGGGGACTACGGTCTCCAGGCGATCGAGGGCGGCGAGATCACCTCGCGCCAGATCGAATCCGCGCGTGTGGCTGCCAGCCATCACATGGGGCGGCAGGGTAAGATGTGGATCCGCGTCTTCCCGCACACCCCTGTGACCGGCCGCCCGGCCGAGACCCGCATGGGCAAGGGCAAGGGCGCCGTCGATTACTGGTGTGCCAAGGTCAAGCCCGGCACCGTGCTCTTCGAGCTGGCCGGCGTGACCGAGGACATCGCCCGCGAGGCGATGCGTCGCCAGACCCACAAGCTGCCGATCCGTATGCGGCTGATCAAACGGGAGGGGCTCTGATGAAGGCCAACGAGAAGCGCGAGCTGCGTGAGCGGTCCGTCGAGGACCTGCAGCAGGAGGTCGAGCAGATGCGTCGGCAATTGCTCGACGGGCGCGCGGCCGGAGTGGTCGAAGGCAAGGGCCTGGGCATGGTCGCCCGCGAGTTGCGCCGCCACATCGCCCGCTGTCTGACCGTCATCAACGAGAAGCAGAACGCCGAGGTGCAGGCATGAGCGACGAGCAGCAGACGAAGCAGCGCGGCAACCGCAAGCGCGTCATCGGAATGGTCGTCTCGGACAAGATGGACAAGACCCGCGTGGTCGCCGTCACCGAGCAGTACCGCCATCCGCTCTACGGCAAGTACATCAAGCGTACCAAGCGCTTCCACGTGCACGATGCGACCAATGACTCCCGCCGTGGCGATACCGTCCGCATCATCGAGACCCGGCCGCTGTCCAAGACCAAGCGCTGGCGTCTGATGCAGGTCGTCGAGCGGGCGGTCTGAGGCCGGAAGGGAACAGCAATCATGATCCAGATGCAGACCAGGCTTGCGGTGGCCGACAACAGCGGCGCGAAGGAAGTGATGTGCGTCAAGGTGCTCGGCGGCACCCGCGCCCGCTATGCCTCCGTCGGTGATGTGATCACTGTCAGCGTCAAGAAGTCCGTCGCGAACGCGGAGATCAAGACCAAGACCTTGACCAAGGCGGTGATCGTGCGGACCGCATCGCCGATCCGCCGTGAAGACGGCAGCACCGTGCGTTTCGATGACAACGCAGTGGTCCTGATCGACAAGGACGGCAATCCCCGCGGCACGCGTATCTTCGGCCCCGTGGCGCGTGAACTGCGCGGACGCAATTTCATGAAGATCATCTCGTTGGCCCCAGAGGTGGTGTGAGGAGGTATCGGTGAACACAGGCAAGCCGAAAGTGCGAGCGAAGTGCCACGTCCGGACCGGCGACACCGTCATGGTGATCAGCGGTGCGAACAAGGGTACGACTGGGACGGTGATCGAAGTCGATCCCAAGCGGCAGCGCGTGGTGCTCGACGGCGAAGCCGCTGTCTACCACACCAAGCACCTGCGCGGCGATCCCAACCGCAATATCGAGGGCGGCCGGGTGGAGAAGCCCCGGGCCATCCACATCAGCAACGTCTTGCTGCTCGATCCCGAGACCCGCAAGCCGACCCGCGTGCGCCGCGAGCGTACCGACGGGAAGGTGACCCGGGTGTCGGTCAAGAGCGGCCATCGATTCGAGGCCCAGTGACATGACAGCAGTAGCAACCACCACTCGCGAGCGCTACGAGGAAGCGGTCAGCCAGCTGTGCGACGAGTACAGCATCGGCAACCGTCTCGCCGCGCCCCGCATCACCAAGGTCTGCCTCAACATGGGTGTCGGGCGCGCGATCCAGGACAATCAGATCCTGAACATCGTCAGCGAGCACCTGACCCAGTTGGCCGGCCAGCGCGCGGTGATCACGATGGCGAAGAAGTCGATCGCGCAGTTCCGTAGCCGTCAGGGCATGAAGATCGGGACCAGGGTCACGCTGCGACGTGAGCGGATGTGGGACTTCCTCGACCGCCTGATCAACATCGCCATCCCCCGTATCCGCGACTTCCGCGGCATCAGCCCCAAGGGCTTCGATCGGCAGGGGAACTTCAGCATGGGGCTCGGGGAGCAGGCACTGTTTCCCGAGGTCAACCTCGAACGCATGGAACACAACCAGGGCCTCGATATCAGCGTGGTCATCGCGAATTCCGATCGCGAGAAGTCGCTGAAGCTGATGCGTTCCCTGGGCATGCCCCTCCAGAAACGATAGGGAGCTCGACCGTGGCGAAGAAGAGCAAGATAGCCAAGAATCAGCAGCGCGAGCGCCTGGCGGCCAAGTACGCCGAGCGTCGCAAGGGACTGCGTGCACGCAGTGTCGATCCCAGCCTCGAGCTCGAGGAACGGATGGAGGCACGCGCCGCGCTGGCCATGCTGCCGCGCAACAGCGCCGAAAACCGGCTGCGCAACCGTTGTCTGATCACCGGTCGGCCGCGTGGCTACTACCGCCGCCTGGGCATCAGCCGGGTGATGGTCCGAGATCTGGCGCACGCTGGTGTGCTGCCCGGCATGACAAAGTCGAGTTGGTGAGAGGAGATACCAGATGAGCTGCAGCGATCCGATCGCCGATATGCTGACCATCATCCGCAACGGGGTGATCAGCGGCAAGAAGCGAGTGGCCTTCAACCACAGCAAAATGAAGGAGGGCGTGTGCCAGGTCCTTCAGGACGAAGGCTATATCAGCCGCTTCGAGGTCCTGGATACCAGGCCTGCCCGCCGGGTGCAGGTCCATCTCAAGTGGGATGAGAGCGGTGAGAACCCGATCCACGAGATCAGGCGCGTGTCCAAGCCAGGTTGCCGCGTATACCAGAAGCAGAAGGCGCTCAAGCCGGTGATCAACGGGTTCGGCATCTCGGTGGTGTCGACTTCCCGTGGGATCCTCTCGGACCGGGCCTGCCGCGCTGCCAATGTCGGTGGCGAAGTCCTCGCCGTCGTGCGCTGAGCGGAAGAACGGAGATAGCGATGAGCCGCGTAGGCAAGAATCCAGTCAAGCTCACCGGTGGCGTGAAGGTCGACGTCGCCGGTGGCGTGATCACCTGCAAGGGTCCGAAGGGCGAGTTGACGATCCCGGTCGATCCGGCGATCGCGGTCAATGTCGATGGCGACGCGGTGAGCTTCGAACGCAAGGACCAGGAGAAGCAGACCCGTGCGATGCACGGCACGCTGCGGGCGCTGGTTGCCAATGCCGTCGAAGGCGTGGCCAACGGCTTCTCGCGCAAGCTCGAAATCGTCGGCGTCGGCTACCGCGCTCAGCTCCAGGGCCGCACGCTGGTCCTCAACATCGGTTTCTGTCACACGGTGGAGATCGAGGCGCCCGAGGGGATCACCCTCGTCTGTCCCGATCAGACCCACATCGAGGTCAGCGGCACCGACAAGCAGCTCGTGGGCCAGGTTGCGGCCAACATCCGCAGCGTGCGCCCGCCCGAACCCTACAAGGGCAAGGGCATCCGCTACGAGGGCGAGCAGGTCCGCCGCAAGGCCGGCAAGGCCGCTAAGTAAGGCGAAAGGGTAGGACGATGGACAAACAGAAGATCAAGCGTCTGGCATTGGCGCGCAAGAAGCGGCGCACCCGCAAGCATATCTTCGGCACCCCGGATCGCCCGCGTCTGAGCGTGTTCCGCTCCGGCCGCCACATCTACGGGCAGGTCGTTGACGACACCCGGGGAGTGACCCTGGTGGCCGCCAGCTCGATGACCAAGGAGCTGCGCGGCCAGACCGCCGGGCTCAAGGGCACCGAGGTCGCGGCCAGGGTCGGCGCCGATCTGGCGAGCAAGGCCACGGCGGCAGGTGTGCAGACCGTCGTATTCGATCGCAACGGCCGCAATTTCACCGGCAGGGTGAAGGCGTTGGCGGACGCCGCGCGCAGCAATGGGTTGCAATTCTGAACGCGGTTTCATACTGCCGGGCCCGCATCGGTATGCGCGGTGGCGTAACTCAAACGTGAAGGCGAGGTTAGGGAACAGGCATGGCTGGTGAAGGCACCCAGAACGCAGGCGGACGTGGCGGCGCGAGCCGCGGTCCCTCACGGCGGGGCGGTTTCCGCGCCCGCAGCGGTACGTCCTCCGGCGGAGCCAAGGGCGAGTCCCAGGGCGCGCAGGGCGGCGAACAGCAGCAGCGCGGCGGTGGCCGCGGGCGTGGTCGCGGCGGACCGCAGCGCGAACCGCGCAGCAAGCTCTACGACGAAGAGGTCGTACGCATCAACCGTTGCGACAAGGTGGTCAAGGGCGGCAAGCGTTCGCGTTTCTCCGCCTTCGTTGTGCTCGGCGACAGCAAGGGCAAGATCGGGTTCGCCCAGGCCAGTGCCAAGCAGGTGCCGCTGGCGATCGACAAGGCCGTGCGCCAGGCCGAGAAGGAAGTCCGGCCGATTCCGCTGGTGAAGGGCACGATCCCGCATCCGGTGGAAGCCGAGTTCTGCTCGGCCAAGGTCCGGCTCATCCCGGCGAGCGAAGGCACCGGTGTGATCGCCGGCAAGAGCGTGCGCGCGGTGATGGACAAGCTCGGCGTGCACAACATCCTGACCAAGAACTACGGCTCCAATAACCCGATCAACGTGATCCAGGCGACCTTCAAGGCCCTGTCGCAGTTGCGGACCAAGGAGCAGTACGAGACCCTGCGAGGAGTGAAGCTGTGAGTCTGGACGACATCCTCAGCGTCAACACAGGACGCCGGCGTGCCAAGCGGGTCGGCCGCGGCGCCGGCTCCGGCTTGGGCAAGACCTGCGGCCGGGGCCAGAAGGGCGAAGGCTCGCGCTCTGGCGGCAAGAACATGGGCCCGCTGTTCGAGGGTGGCCAGTTCCCCTTGTGGATGCGGCTGCCGCGTCGCGGGTTCACCAACGCGCTGCATACCGTGCGCTACCAGCCGGTGCAGCTTGAGGCGGTGCTCGAGCGCGTCGAGGGTGAGCGTATCGACATGACGGCCATCTGCGCCGCCGGGCTCGCCGACAGCGCCGACAAGATCAAGCTCGTGGCCGGTTGCGAAGTCGGTCGGAAAGTTCAGATCACCGCCCATCGGGCGACCCGTTCGGTAATCGCGGCGGTCGAGGCCGCCGGAGGCAGCATGGAACAGCTCGATGCCTGAGCAGGACCTCAGCGGTAGCCCGGTGGCCGAGCTGGGGAAACGGTTCTTCATCACGTTTCTCCTGGCCATCGTCGTCTATCGGCTCGGCGCCGTGGTTCCGGTTCCGGGTGTCAGCAGCGGCGCCCTGACCGGGTTCCTCGAGCAGGACGGCACCCTCGGAGCGGTGTTGGCCTGGGCCAACATGTTCAACGGCGGCGCGATCGAGAAGGCCTCCGTCTTCGGTCTGGGCGTCATGCCCTACATCTCGGCAAGCATCATCTTCCAGCTCCTGGCCTTCAGTGTGCCTGCGCTCAAGCAGCTGCAGAAGGAAGGCGAGGTCGGTCGGCGCAAGATCAATCAGTATACACGCTATGCGACGGTGCTCATCTGTCTGGTGCAGGCCGGTCTGGCAGCCGGCGCATTGCAGGCCATCGATACCGACGGCACACCCGTGGTGCGCGAACCCGGGCTCGGCTTCTTCCTGCTGACGATCCTGACCGTGACCACCGGGTCGATGGTGCTGTTGTGGTTGGCCGAACAGGTGACCAAGCACGGTGTCGGCAACGGCATCTCCGTGATCATCATGGTCGGCATCCTCTCGAGCTTCCCGCAGGGCTTTGCCGACGCCTTCACCACCGACAACCCCTTGCCGACCGTGCTCGGCCTCGTCGCGGTGTTCTTGACGATCATCGCCTGCATGGTGGTCATCACCCTCGCGCGTCGTCGGATCAACCTCGAACAGCAGCGGCGGGTCCAGGGCAATCGGGTCTACGGCGGCGCGCAGACCCAGGTGCCGTTGATGCTCAACCAGGCCGGTGTGATCCCGGTGATCTTCTCCTCGCCGGTGATGATCATCCTGACCATGGGTCTGGCCATGTTGCACCCGAGCGTGAAGGGCGTGCTCGACCACGGCACGCCGCTCTACCGGTACCTGTACGCCGGCATGATCATCTTCTTCACCTATTTCTATATCTCGATCACGGTCGACCTGAACGAATGGGCGAACAACTTCAAGCAGTCGGGATTCTTCATCAAGGGGGTGAAGCCCGGTGCGAAGACGGTTGACTACCTGCGCTTCCGTCTTATACGCATCACGTTCGTCGGCGCGTTGTCGCTGGCGGCGGTGGCCGTGATTCCCCAGATCATCGGCAACGCCATCGGGTTGAGTCAGGCCACGGCCGGCAACATCCTCGGCGGTGTGGGCTTGCTGATTGTGGTCGGCGTGTCGCTGGACGTGATCCAGAAGGTCTCGTCGTATCTCCTGGCGCACCAGTACCAGGGCATCGTCAACCAGCAGCGCACGGGCAAGGGTGGCGGCGTCGGCCGTGCTCCCAAGGGCCCGGGCGGACGCAAGCGGTTCTAGGGGGGGAGCATGGCGAAAGAAGAAGCCATCCGTCTCGAGGCGAAGATCGTTGAGAAGCTGCCCAATGCCCGGTTCCGCTGTCAGGTGGAGAGCGGCGGGGCGAAGCACGACGTTCTGGCGCACATCTCTGGCAAGATGCGCCAGCATTACATCCGTATCCATGTCGGCGACACGGTGACCATCGAGATGTCGCCTTACGACCTCACCCGTGGTCGCATCGTTTATCGGGAGGCTTGAACATGAAGGTCATGGCATCCGTGCGCCGCCGCTGCGAGAACTGCCGGGTCATCCGGCGGCGCGGCCGCATTCGTATCATCTGTACCAACCCCAAGCACAAGCAACGTCAGGGCTGAATCATGCCGCGTATCCTCGGTGTCGACATTCCGGATCGCAAGAAGGTCCCTTATTCGCTGACCGCCATCTATGGTGTCGGGCTGACCCGCTCGAAGGCGATCTGCGAACAGTGTGGGATCGATCTCGACAAGCGAGCCTACCAGCTGACCGAAGACGAGGTCGGCCGCCTGGCAGGCTACATCGACCAGAACTTCGTGGTCGAAGGCAACCTCCGTCGCGAGATCCAGAGCAACATCCAGCGGTTCAAGGAGATCGGGTGTTACCGCGGCTTCCGCCACGCCCGCAGTCTGCCGACCCGCGGTCAGCGGACCCGGACCAACGCGCGGACCCGCAAGGGACGGAAGAAGACCGTCGCCAACAAGAAGATCGCGAGCAAGTAGCCGCAGCCCCCAGTCGAACTAGAGGAATGGTGACCTGACATGGCGACCTACAAGAAGAAGAAGACCAAGAAGACGGCCCGCAGTGGCGTGGTCCATATCAATGCCACGTTCAACAACACGCTGATCACCTTCACCGACGAGCGCGGTGATGTGGTCTGCTGGGAGAGCTCCGGTTCGGTGGGCTACAAGGGCAGCCGCAAGGCGACGCCTTTCGCCGCCCAGCTGGCGATGGAGCGGGCGAGCGAGAAGGCGGCCAAGGCCGGGCTGAAGGAAGCCGAGGTCCGCGTGCGCGGACCCGGTGCCGGGCGTGAGAGCGCGGTGCGGGCGCTGGTCAGCTCGGGGATCACCGTGAAGGCGATCATCGACGTCACGCCGCTGCCGCACAACGGCTGCCGCCCGCGGAAGAAGCGGCGGGTCTGAGGGTCGTTTCCCCTCCCGCCCCAACGCAACGCCCTACGTCCCATCAGGAGTCCCCGCAATGCGAATTCGCTGGCGTGGTTTTGAACTGCCCACCCGTGTCGAGAAGGAAGAGGAGAGCGTCACCCCGAACTACTCCAAGTTCATGGCCGAACCCTTCGAGCGGGGTTTTGCCACCACCATCGGCAACAGCCTGCGGCGCGTCCTGCTTTCCAGTGTGCAGGGGGCCGCGGTGCGGGCGATCCGCATCGAAGGTGCGAACAACGAGTATTGCGCGCTCGACGGGGTGCTCGAGGACGTCACCCATCTGATCCTGAATATCAAGCGGCTGCGCATGCGGCTGCACTCCGACGAGGGTGTGGTCCTGCGCCTGGAGAAGAGCGAAGCCGGGCCGGTGACCGCAGCGGACATCACCCCGCATCAGGACGTCGAGATCATCAACCCCGAACTGGTGATCTGCAACCTGACCACCGATACCCGTTTCGCGATGGAACTGGATGTCGGGTCGGGCCGTGGCTTCGTGCCGGCAGAGCAGCAGGACATCGACGAGGCCCCGGTCGGCACCATCGCCACCGACAGCATCTTCTCGCCGGTGGTCCGCGTGTCCTTCGACGTGGAGGCCACCCGCCTCGGCAAACGCAGCGACTTCGAACGCCTGGTGCTGCAGGTGTGGACCGACGGTTCGATCAGCCCGGAGTTGTCGCTGGTGGAAGCGACCAACATCCTGCGCAAGCACCTCAACCCTTTCGTGAAGTATTTCGAGATCGGCCGCGAGCTCGAGGGCGGCGGGCAGGGCGAGATGGTCATCGAGGGCGATGTCGAGCGCAGCGTGCTGCTGTCCAAGCCGATCTCGTACCTGCGGCTTTCGGTGCGCAGCGAGAACGCACTGCGGGCGACCAACATCAAGACCATCGCGGATCTGGTCCAGATGGACGAGAGCGAGGTCGCCAGCATCAGCAACCTCGGCAAGATCAGCACCAAGGAACTCAAGAAGAAGCTCGCCGATCGCGGCCTGAGCTTCGGTATGCGGCTGGCCCCGAGCGGCAGCGCGGCCTCGTAGGCCATCGCAATCACCACCGCCGCCATCCCCCGGTATCCGGGTACCTGATACGGCCCGGATCCAGGCGGCTCGACCGGACAACGGAACAGAAGGGGAGACCATGCGTCACAGGAAGAACGTCCGCAAGCTCAGCCGGACCGCGTCGCATCGCGATGCCATGATCCGCAACCTCGTGTGCAGCCTGTTCGAGCACGGCCGGGTGACCACCACCGTCGCCAAGGCCAAAGAGGCCCGGCGGTTGGCCGAGCGCTGCATCACCATGGGCAAGAAGAGCGCTGCCGCCCTGGCCACGGTCGAAGGCGAGCTGCCGCCCTTGCGTAGCGAGGTCAGCCGGCTGCAGGAGCAGCTGGCCAGCGCCGGCGACGACAAGGAGCGGTTGCGTCTGCGGGCTGAGATCGAGCGTACCGGCAAGAAGATCGCCGACCTGCGCGCCAAGGGCGAGCATTATCGCCGACTCGCGCTGAGCCGGCTGCACCGCAAGGACGTGGTCAAGCATCTGATCGAAGCGGTCGCCCCGCGCTACGCCGAGCGCCCCGGTGGCTACACCCGGATCCTCAAGGCCGGGTTCCGCAAGGGCGACAAGGCCCCGATCGCGCTGTTCGAACTCGTCTGATCCATCGAGCAGGAGATGGTCTGTGCCGGACCTCTGCCGTCATGGCCGGGGTCCGGGCGGCTGGGGATCAGGTCCAGGCGTAGACGTCGTCGAGCGCGAGGCGCAGGCGGGTGTCGGCGACCTCGCGCTGCTGCTTCGCAGTCTCGTGTTGCTGATGGGCCAGATGCAGCTCATGCTCGGCCCGCCGCAGCTCGGCCTGCGCCTGCTCCAGGCGTTCGCTGGTCTGTTCGAGTGCGGCGTCGGTCTCGGCCACCACCTGCAGATGCTTCTCGATCGCGGCGGTGGCGTGCTCGCGCGCGTGCGCGATCTCGTCCTCGTCGCGGATGTGTTCCGTGAGCAGGGCGGTGGGAACGACCACCGCCAGGACCTGATCACTGGCGTCGCGCAACCTGGCCATCACCCGCTCGTCGGGACCGAGCTCGAGGCTCTCGGCCGGAACGATGCGGTGGCGCGGCAGGCGGAGGACGATCCTGGCGAACAGGCTCGGATCCTCGCCGAAGATCCCCAGATCGCGTATCTTCTCGCTGTCCATTCCACGCTCCTCGCGGTCGTCGCTGGCCATATGGACGAATCGTGGCTTGCGGTAGCGGTCGCGCAACGCTTGGCCCCCTCCGGGAGGCGCTGGGTTTGGCATCGGCATTGCGTGGTTCGACCCAATCGGGGCGTTGGAGCTCCCGACCGGAGGATTTGCCCACATGCGCCGTTGCCTTCCACCCCTGCGACTTCTGCGTTTTCCCGTCTACGCCTGTGTGCTGGTGGCCATGCTCGCGCCGCACCTGCCGGCCGAGAGCCTGTTCACCGCCACGACCCTGGCCGAGGGGACCCTGTACAGCGATCAGGTCGCCCGGCGCCACGGTGATCTGATCACCGTGCGTATCGCCGAGACCACCACCGTCAACGAATCGACCAAGACCACGCGCAGCCGTGAGAACACGGTCGACGCGGGGTTGAGCCTGCTGCCGGGCAGCAATCGGCTGCCGGCAGCCGCCGGCGAGGTGGCCTCGGGACGGTTGCCGGGCGTCGGCTTCAGCAGCAGCAAGGAGTACGAGGGCGAGGGCAAGCTGGAAAACACCGGCACCTTGCGTGCTACGGTCACCGGTCGGGTGATCGACGTGCTCGACAACGGCAATCTGGTCATCGAGGTGCGTCGCACCATCCGCGTCAAGCAGGACGCCAAGACCATCCTGCTCAGTGGCATCTGCCGCACCGCCGACATCAGCGCCGGCAATGTGATCATGTCCGAAAAGCTGCACAACTTCCAGGTTGCACTCGAAGGGCACGGTCCGCTCAGCCGGACCGAGCAGGAGGGCTGGCTCAGCCGTCTGCTCGATGTGCTCTGGCCGCTGTAGGAACCCGATCATGCAGGTGTTGCGCGTGCTGATGTTGTTCCTCTTGGCGACCACCGCCCTCGTGGCGGTGGTCGATGGTACGCAGATGCCGGCCGCGGCGACCGACATCGCGATGCCGCCCCCCGCGCGCTCTGGCGTGCGGCTCAAGGATCTGGTGCGGATCGAGGGGGTACGCGACAACCAGCTGCACGGCGTGGGTATCGTCGTCGGTCTTGAGGGCAGCGGTGACAAGAGCGATGCCACCGTCGGCATGCTCAAGCAGGTCCTTTCGCGCAAGCAGATCACCGTCACCCCTGAGGACCTGAACACGGAGAACGTGGCGATGGTCGCGGTGACCGCCGACCTGCCCGCCTTCGCGGCCAACGGCAGCCGTCTGCCGACCCAGGTCGCCTGCATCGGCGATGCCAGCAGCCTGCGTGGCGGCGTGTTGCTGCAGACGCCGCTGGTCGCGGCCGATGGCAACATCTACGCGGTGGCGCAGGGGCCGGTCTCGGTCGGTGGCTCCGGTACCGCAGGTCCGAATATCGTCGCCGTGGGCAAGGACCATCTCAACGTGGAGACGGTCGGTCAGATGGTCGAGGGGGCATTGGTCGAGCGCGAGGTGCCGGTGACCCTGCTCTATGGCAACCGCCTGCGTCTACGGCTGCACAACCCCGATTTCACCACCGCCAACGCCGTGGCCCGCGAGCTGGCCGGGGTCTTCGGCAGCGAACGCGTCAGCGCGCTCGACGCCTCGGTGATCACTCTCGGCTTCGAGAGCACACCGAGCGAAGAGGAGCTGGTGGCGACCATTGCCCGTCTCGAGCATCTGCGGGTGGAGCCGGATACCACGGCCAAGGTGGTGATCAACGAGCGCACCGGCACCATCGTGGTCGGACAGCACGTGCGCATCAGCCCGGTCGCGGTGAGCCACGGCGGGCTCAGTCTCCAGGTTTTCGCCCGAATCCGTACACGCCCCGATCCCGACGACCCCCAGGAGGTGATCGCAGAGCGGGTCTGGGAGGCCCCAGGCACGCCCGAGCCTCTGTCGCGACCGCCGCCGGGCGTGGCTCCGCTGCCGGTGCGCGGCAGCCTGGCCCTGCTCGCCGGGGCCAGTGTGGAGGAGATCGCCAACGGCCTCAATGCGCTCGGCGTGCGTCCGCGCGATCTGGTCGCGATCTTTCAGGCCCTCGATCGGGCCGGGGCGCTCCACGCCCGTCTGGTGGTGATGTAGAGCCAACAACGCCGGTGTCAGTCCGGCGACGATCGGAGGTGACATGGATGGACTCGAAGCGGTTTCCGACTCCGGTGCGCTCGCGCGCACAGCGCAGTCACAGTCGCAGTCGCAGTCGCGGTTGCGGCAGGTCGCCGAGGAGTTCGAGGCGATCTTCCTCAAGCAGGTCATGGCGCAGGGCGACGACCCCTTCGGCCATGGCGGGCTGAGCGGGCAGGAGGCCAGCAACGCCGAACGTCAGTTCGAGAGCCTGTTCCACGACACCCTGGCCGAGCGCGGAGCGGGTGGGACCGGCATCGCCGACACCGTCCATGCCTGGCTGGTGCGACACAGCGCCGGAGGTGGATCATGAGTGCGGACTCCCTGCTCCAACGCTTGATCGCCGTGCTCGATGCCGACCTCGCACTGCATCGACGACTGCTCGAGAACGCCGAGCGCAAGTGCAGCGCGCTGATGACGCACGATCTCGAGGCCCTGCAGCAGTGCGTGGCGATCGAGGAGGAGTTGACCACGGTCGCCGGGCGTCATCGGAGTCTGCGCGAGCAGCTGCTCTCCGCCTGTGCCCGGCAGGTGCCCGGCAACGCGGCGACCATCCGTATCGGCGCGCTGCTCGAGCACGTCGACGGCCCGCAGCATGACCGCATCGCCGCACTGCGTGACGAGACACGACGGGTGCTGGGGGATTTGCAGCGGTGCAACGACCGCAACCAGCAGCTGCTGCGCGTCCACCTCGGCGTGGTCAACGATCTGCTCGCGCTGATCGTCGGCGGCGAGACGCCGGGCAGCGCCTACGACCAGCGCGGGACGGCTCCGCGCGATCAGGTGCGTCAAGGCGGGCTGCTCAACTGTACCTGCTGAACGGCTTCCGGGCTGGAGCGCCATCGGCACGCCGCGTGCGTTGGTCGGCCACGGAGGTGGGGTATGAGCTCACTGCTGATCGGCCTCTCCGGCCTCGCTGCCCACAGCCGGGCAATGGAGGTCACGGCCCACAACATCGCCAACGCCGCCACCGACGGCTACTCGCGCCAACGGGCCGAGGTCGGGACGATGACGCCGCAGTCGGTCTCGCCCGGCCAGCTCGGTCGCGGGGTCAAGGTCGATGCGATCACCAGCTACCGCGATGCGCTGGTGACCGAACGCCTGCGCAGCGTCGCCGGGGCCAGCGGCCGTCTCGGCGAGCTGGAGAAGACCCTCGGCGAAACCGAGATGATCTTCAACGAACCGAACGAGACCGGCTTCAGCAACGTGCTCAACCGCCTGTTCTCGTCGCTCGAGAACCTGACCAACAACGCCGACTCCAGCGCGCTGCGCGGGGCGACCATCCAGCAGATGGAAACGGTGACCGCGACCATGAACAGCCTGTCGGTGCAGTTGCACTCGCAGCACCAGGGGCTCCACGCCTCGATGGAGACCCAGGCCGATGAGGCCAATGCCCTGATCGACCGGGTGGTCGATCTCAACAGCTCCATCCGCCGCGAGTCGCAGGCCCTGCGCAACCCCAACGACCTGATCGACGAGCGCGATCGGGTCCTGCGCCAGCTCTCCGGCTACATCGACGTCACGGTGCGCGAGAATCCCCTCGATCGCGCGATGTACGTCGAATCGCGCGGGCGTTTGCTGGTGGGCATCGACAGCGGACAGCATCTCGCGGTGCAGAAACAAGAAGACGACTCCACCCGCCTGGTCCTGGCCGAGAGCGGTGAGGCGCTCACTCCGACCAACGGTTCGCTCGCCGGGCTCGAGGAGATGAGCCGGCATATCCTGCCGACCTACATGGACCGGCTCGATACCCTCGCCGGTGGCCTGATCGCCGAATTCAACACCCGGCATGCGGTCGGCACGAGCCATCTGATGCAAGTGGGCACGCACGTCTCGCAGGTGGTGATCGATTCGGCCCGGATCGGCCTCGACCTCGACGACCCTGAGATGCTGCTCACGGGCAGTAACAACGTCGGCATTCCCGAGCCCCTGCGCCCGGTGTTCACCGATGCCACGGGTGCCGACCGCAGTACCAACCTGACCATCAACGTCCATGATCCGGAGACCGGCATCGCCGAGAAGTACATCCTGCGCTATGAACCGGGCTCCACCGGCGTGCCCGCCTCGCGTTCACTCAGCGATCTGGTCGCGGCGATCAACAGCGGCCGCGGCGGCGGTTTCAGCGTCCACCCGCCGGTCGCCGGGGGCGTCGGGGGCCTGGAGGCGAGTCTGGTCTCGACCAAGGACGGCACCGGGCTCAAGCTCCAGGCGGATGCGGGGTTGACGGTCGATTTCTCGCGGGCGCTCGACACCCGGCCTGCGGCCACGGCCTGGACCTCGTCGGACGTCACCGTTTCCGGCAACGACGCCGCGCTGAGCAACGCCCGGCTCGTGTTCGAGGTCGCGGGTGGCAATCTCGAGGCCTATACCCTCGATCCCACTTCCGGGGTGCAGGTGCCCTTCGGCAGCGTGGCTGTGGGCGCGGTCGGGACCATCGGCGGGATCACCATCGACGCCAGCGGAGGGACCTACCGCGAGGGTGAGCGCTTCGCGGTCGACTTCGATCACGGCGGCAACGTGGCAGGCGGCAGCCATACCAGTACCGCCACCTGGCAGGCGGGCGACGCCGGCTTCACCGTCAAGGGCCGGTACGGCGGAAATCACGCCTACGATCCGGCGCAGCCATGGTCGATGCAGGTGCTGCAGGCGGGGGACATCGGCTCGGACACCAATCCGCCGGTGGTGGAGTTCACCTACTTCACCGGTCCGGACGACGCGCGGGTGGAAGAGAAGGCCATCCACACGCTCGACGGTTCGTATCCGCCCGGCTCGCAGGTACCGGTGGGTGAGGGGGTCTACGTCGAGTTCGATGCCGGGGGTCTGACCCCATCCTCCACCGCCCAGCCGATCGTGGTCGACGGACAGAGCGATCAGGCCCAGCTGCTCGGGGCCTTGGGCATCAACGCCATGTTCAGCGGCACCGACGCCCGGACCATGGCTGTGTCGCGTTCGCTGCGCGAGGATCCGGCCCGGCTGGCGGTGGGACATACCCGGGCGGCGGGCGACAACAGCAACCTGCTTGCGATCGCCGGGGTCCGCGACCTCGACGATTTCGCCGATACCGGTGTCAGCTTCGACGATCACTACCAGCAGACCGTGGCCGATGTGGCCATTCGCATCGACCAGGTCAGCGGCCTGAAGGACAATCAGGATGCGGTGGCCCAGAGTCTGGAGAGCCGGCGCGACGCCATCGCCGGTGTGAATATCGATGAGGAGGTCGGGTTGATGATCCTGCAGCAGCAGGCGTATTCCGCCTCGGCCCGGCTGGTCTCCATCGCCCGCGACAACATCCGCACTCTGCTCGATGCTCTGAGCTGAAGCCAAGGAGGCTGCCATGCCACGCATCACCCAGATCAGTCGCAACCGCATGGTCCTCGCCGACATCCAGGCCGGGCTCGAGCGGGTGGTCCGCTTTCAGGACCGGCTCGCCTCGGGCAAACGGGTACAGGTGATGAGCGACGACCCCGCCTCCGGTCGCCGGGCGCTGCTGTTCCGCATCCAGCAGTTCCGCACTCGCGACTACGGTGCGAACATCGAACGCTCGCTGGCCTATATCGAAGCCAGCGACCAGACCTTCGGCCAGATGTCGGAGGTGCTCGACGAGGCCAAGGAGCTGGCGGTACAGGGGGCCAACGGCACCCAATCGGCCGCCAGCCGCCAGGCTCTGGCCACCAGCGTCGACAGCCTGCTCAGTCGCACCGTGGACCTGGCCAACACCGTCCACGATGGCCGCTTCATCTTCGCTGGCACCGAGGTCGGCACCCGCCCGTTCGCATTGGACGACGCTCGTTCCCGGGTGCACTACGAGGGCAACCTCGACGAGTTCTCCGTCGCCATCAGCCCCAGCGCCAGCGCCCCGGTCAACCAGAACGGCCATACCCTGTTCAAGCGCGATGCCGACATCTTCGCCGCGCTGATCGATCTGCGTGACGCCCTGAACGACAACGACGCCGAGGCGGTGAGCGAGCAGATCGCGACCATCGACGCGGCCCACGACCGCGTCAGCGAGCTCCATGGCGCGCTGGGCGGACGCATGCAACGCCTGGAGTTGACCCGCGATCAGCTCGAACGCGCCGACGCCCGCCTGGGTGAGCTGGTATCGCAGGAGGTCGACGTGGACATGGCCGAAACGGTGATGCATTATCAGAACGCCCAGGTCGCGTTGGAGGCCGGCCTCAATGCCGGCGCACGCGTGATGCAGCCCTCCTTGCTCGATTACCTGTGACACCGTGAGGTGGACCGGAGGTCATGGTCATGGCGGATCGATCGCGGGGGCGATGGCGATGGCGATAGCGATGGTCGTCGGTTCGCACGGCGTGCGCGGGCGGATGCGCGGTGGAGCGCCGCGAGTGCGTACCGCTGATGGATTTGCTATGGTGACCGGCCGGGAAGGGGGTTTAATGCAATACGATGCGACGGATCGCCATCATCAGCGATATCCATAGCAACATCCCCGCGCTCGAGGCCGTGCTCGCGGATATCGATAGCCAGCAGGTCGAGGCGATCTACTGCCTCGGCGATGTGGTCGGCTACGGTCCCGACCCGGCCGTGTGCATGGCCAAGGTGATGGATGTGGTCGAGAACGGCCGCACCATCATGGGCAATCACGACAACGCGGTGATCCACGAGCCGATCGGTTTCAACCGGTCCGCACGCCAGGCCGCGATCTGGACCCGCCAGACGGTGCGCGCCGGTTTCCTCGATATCCTCGGGTCCAAGCGTCGGCGCTGGAAGTGGCTGCGCGAGCTGCCGACGAGCATGGCCGAGGAGGACGTCCTGTTCGTCCACGCCAGTCCGCGGCATCATCTCGAGGAATACCTGCTCGAGGAACACATCTACGGCGTGAGCTTCACCGGCGAGGACCCCTCGCTGCTGCTCGAAGAGAACTTCGCCCTGGTCGAGCACACCTGTTTCATCGGCCATACCCACCGTCCGGGGGTGATGGTCGATGGCGACTACGCCTGGATCAGCCTGCCCGACACCGCCTACCGCTGGACGATCGACGAGCGCAAGGCGATCATCAACGTCGGTAGCGTCGGCCAGCCGCGCGATGGCGATTGCCGTGCCAGCTACGTCGTGTTCGATGGCGAGAGCGTGGTCTGGCGCCGGATCGAGTACGACATCGAGCAGACGCGCAAACGCATCTACGCCAACGACCAGCTCGACAACCGGCTCGGCGACCGCCTGCTCGAAGGCAAATAGCCCCGCCGGGGTGTCTTGGGCCTTGCACCGCGCCTTCGCGGCCGTACCGTCCCGCCCCCCGAAACGGGGAGCAGAGGAGCACCTCATGCCCAAGATGAAGACCCACAAGGCGAGCAAGGGTCGGGTCCGCCTGACCAAGAACGGCAAGATCCTCCGTCGTCAGTGCGGCGTCCGCCATCTGCTCACGCATCGCAGCCCCAAGCGCAAGCGCAACCTGCGCGGTCCGACCACCACCGAGACCAAGGGTTACGTGAAGAAGCTGCGCATCGCGCACCAGATCAAGGCGGCCAGGAAGTAACACTTCGCGTCGGCCCGACGGCCGGCGATCACCCACACAAGTAGGCCCACGGGCCTCTCCCCGGCATGCCAAGGCGTCCGGGGGCAGTCGAGAGGGTAGTAGCATGCGCGTCAGCAACGTTCCCGCGCGTCACAAGCGCAAGAAACAGGTGATGAAGTCCGTCAAGGGCTTCTACGGCGGTCGTAAGAAGATGTACCGCCGTGCGCTGGAGAACACCAAGCGCGCCGAGCGTCAGGCCTACATCGGCCGTAAGCTCAAGAAGCGCGAGTTCCGTCAGCTGTGGATCACCCGGATCAACATCGCCACCCGCGAGCTCGGGCTGAGCTACAGCCGGTTCATGGCCGGTCTGGCCAAGGCCGACATCCGGCTCGATCGCAAGCAGCTCTCCGAGATGGCCATCCACCAGCCGGCGGCCTTCGCCCAGGTTGTCGAGCAGGCCAAGGCCGCACTCGGCTGAACCCGTCGGGCTCCGCGGCCCGACGCGGATGAGTGACCACTGAAGCGCGCGACAGAGCGCGGGCTTGCGTTGGTCCCGTCCGACCGTACATCCATGTGAATACATGGGTTGGTTCGCGGATCTTGTCGGCAAGCTGTTCAGTTACGACCTTGGTATCGACCTGGGTACGGCCAACACCCTCGTCGCAGTCCAGGGCCGGGGGCTGTGCATCAGCGAGCCGAGCGTGGTCGCGGTGTACAGGGGCACCAACAAGGTGGTCCAGCACGGCAACCAGCTGGCGGTGGGCGACACCGCCAAGATCATGCTCGGCAAGACACCGGACAAGATCCATGCCATCCGGCCGATGAAGGACGGCGTGATCGCCGATTTCGACATCACCGAGGTGATGCTCAAGTACTTCATCGCCAAGGCCCACGGGTCGCGATTCGGCCTCTATCATCCCCGCCTCGTGGTGGCGGTGCCCTCGGGCATCACCGCGGTCGAGAAGCGCGCGGTCAAGAATTCGGCGATGAATGCCGGCGCCCGTGCCGTGTACACCATTCCCGAGCCGATGGCCGCTGCGATCGGTGCCGGGATGCCGGTCGGCGAGCCGGTCGGCTCGATGATCGTCGATATCGGTGGCGGTACGACCGAGGTCGCGGTGATCAGTATCGCCGGCATCGTCTGCAGCGACTCGCTGCGCGTCGGCGGCGACAAGATGGACGAGTGCATCGTCCGCCACCTGAAGAACGAGTACAACGTGCTCATCGGCGACAACACCGCCGAGCAGGTGAAATTCCAGATCGGCTCGGCGCTGCCGCTCGAAGAGGAGCTGCGGATGCGCATCCGCGGCCGTGACGTGCATACCGGGATGCCGCGCGAGATCGAGATCGGCTCGACCGAGATCTGCCACGGCATGCGCGATCCGGTCAACGCGATCGTCGGCGTGTGCAAGAGCGTGCTCGAACGCACCGAACCGGAGCTGGCCGCCGACCTGCTCGAACGCGGGTTGTGCCTCGCCGGCGGCGCGTGCCTGCTGCGCGGCCTGCCGCAGGTGCTGGCGCAGGAGACCGGCCTGCCGGTGCGCATCGCCGAGGATCCGCTGACCTGCGTTGCGCGAGGCTGCGCCGCGCTGCTCGAGGATCTCGACGTTTTCAAGCCGATCCTCGATACCGACGGCGACTGACGCCATCCGCTCAGCATAGGTTCTGGACCCGCGAGCGCCGATCGCGACCCTTGCAGGCATGGCACTCGACGCGGCGACCCTCACAGCACTCGAACGGGCCCAGGTCGGCGATCCGTTCTCGGTTCTCGGTCTGCATCGCGAGGGCGACGGCACCTGGTGGATCCGCGCCTGGCAGCGGGAGGCCGACGCCATCACCCTGCATCCGCGCGACGGCGGTCCGGCGATCCGGCTCGCACGGCGCGGTGACTGCCTGTTCGAGTCGGCGATTCCCCATTGTTCCGGCGCCTTCGCCTACGAGCTGGCGGTGACCCGTCACGGCGAGACCCGGCGCGTGCGCGATCCCTATTCCTTCTGGCCGCAGCTCGAGGAGTTCGATCTCCAGCGTTTCGCCGCTGGCGGGCATCACCATCTCGAGCACGTGCTCGGCGCCTGTGTCTGCGAGGTCGACGGGGCCCAGGGCACACGATTCGCTGTCTGGGCGCCCAATGCGCAGCGGGTCAGCGTGATCGGCGAGTGGAACGGTTTCGACGGGCGGTGGCACCCCATGCGCCGGCGCGATCCCTACGGCGTGTGGGAGCTGTTCATCCCCGACGTCGGGCCGGGGCAGCTGTACAAGTACGAGATCCGCGGGCCTGGCGGCGAGCTGCGGATCAAGGCCGATCCCTACGCCCGCCACACCGAGACCCCGCCGGCGACCGCCAGCATCGTGGTCGGTCCGCCACAGCATGAGTGGTCAGACGACGCCTGGATGGTCGAGCGGACGCGCCGCGATCCGTTGCGTGCACCGATGGCCACCTACGAGGTCCACCTCGGCTCCTGGCAGCGCGGTGAGGGGGACCGTCGTCTGACCTACGCCGAGATCGCACCACGGCTGATCGAACACTGCCGTAACTGTGGTTTCAACTGGGTGGAGTTCCTTCCGCTGGCGTCACATCCATTCGAGGGCAGTTGGGGATACCAGGGCACGGGGCAGTACGCTGCCAATTCGCGGCATGGCGATCCGGATGGCTTGCGCTATCTCATCGACCAGCTCCATTGCGCCGGGATCGGCGTGATCGTCGATTACGTCCCCGGCCATTTCCCCAAGGACGACTTCGCGCTCGGCCGCTTCGACGGCACGCCGTGCTACGAGTACGGCGATCCGCGCGAGGGCGAACACCGCGACTGGGGCACCATGGTCTTCAACCTCCGTCGGCCGGAGGTGCGCAACTACCTGCTCGGCGCCGCGCTCTACTGGCTGCGCGAGTTCCACATCGATGGCCTGCGTGTCGACGCGGTCAGCTCGATGCTCTACCGCGACTACGCCCGTGAGGCGGGCGAATGGGTCCCCAACGAGCACGGGGGCAACGAGAATGTCGAGACGGTGTCCTTCTTCCGCGAGCTCAACCATCTGGTCCACGACCTCTTCCCCGGCGTGCTGACCATCGCCGAGGAGAGTACCGCCTGGGTCGGGGTCACGGCGCAGGGCGAGCACGGCGGCCTTGGTTTCGATCTCAAGTGGAATATGGGCTGGATGCACGACACGCTGCGCTACCTCAGCCAGGAGCCGGTGATGCGCGTCGGCTGCCACGACTGGATCACCTTCCATCAGTGGTATGCCTACGACGAACGTTGGGTCCTGCCGCTGTCCCACGACGAGGTGGTCCACGGCAAGGGCAGTCTGCTGGACAAGATGAGCGGCGAATACGCCCACAAGCTCGCGCAGCTGCGCTTGCTCTACGGCTATCAGGCTGCGGTTCCCGGTCGCCCGTTGTTGTTTCAGGGCGCCGAGATCGGCCAGGGCCGCGAATGGAACTGGGAACACAGCGTCGACTGGCACGAGGGCGAAGAGAGCGAGCGACAGGGGCTGTGCCGGTGGGTCGGCGCGGCGATGGGGCTGTATGTCAGCGAGCCGGCGCTGCACCGTCACGACGACGACCGCGAGGGTTTCTGCTGGGTCGACGTGGAGAACCGGCGCGAAAGCCTGCTGGCCTTCCTCCGCCGTGCGCCGGATGCCCCCGACGTGCTGGTAGTGTGCAATTTCACTCCGGTGCCGCGTCCGTCCTATCCCTTGGGCGTTCCGCGACGTGGCACATGGGAGGTGCTGCTCAACAGCGACGCCGCGATCTACGCCGGCGGTGGCGACGGGCCCGATGCCGGTGCACGGATCGAAGCTCACGACGAGCCGCTGGGGATCTGGGCTGGGGTGATCCGGGTCGACCTGCCTGCCTTCGGCATCCTGTTGATCCGCGGGCCCGAGAGCTCGATCTGAGCCTGGAGCAGGCCCTCCGCGGTTGACCCCGCCGGCGGCCGACGGACAACTGCAGCGTGGTTCCATTGACCCTCGGCCTGGTGTTGGGCGCCTTCATCGGTTCCTTCCTCAACGTGTGCGTCCACCGGCTGCCGCGCAACGAGAGCGTTGTCACGCCGCCGAGCCGCTGTTACGCCTGTGGCACGCGTATCCGCTGGTACGACAACCTGCCGCTGATCGGCTACCTGATGCTGCGCGGGCGCTGCCGGTTCTGCGGCACCCGCTTCTCCGTGCACTATCTCGCGGTCGAGTTGTTGGTGGCCCTGCTCACCGGGGCGGTGTGCTGGTGGGCCTTCGCTGCACCGGGCGGCGTGGCACCCCTGCTCGGCGTGGATACCGCCGATGAGCTGTACTGGATCGCGCACTGGCGCCCGGCGTTCGCTCCGGTAGTCACCGCCGCCGTCACGCTGGTGCTGGTCTACTACGTGCTGGTCTGCTCGTTGGTCGACCAGCATCACGAGATCATCCCTGATGAGCTGACCAAACCGATGCAGGTGGTGGGCCCTGTCCTCGCGGTGCTGGCCCCGTTCGCCTTGCGTATCGACATGGGCGTGCAGTGGCACTGGTTCACGGTCTCCCGGCTCGATGGGCCGGTGGTGCAGCCGCTCGCCGCGGTGGCGCCGGTCAGCGGATGGGTGCTGGGCACGCTCGTGGCCCTGGTGCTCAGCCTGCCATTGGCGCGGTGGGTCTACAGCCGCTTCTGTCCGGCCTCCGAGCGCTGGAGCCCGATCGAGCATCGCGCCCTGGCCATCGGCGTGTTCTGGTATGTCGGCGCGACGCTGCTGGCCTATCTCGCCTGGATCGTGCTCGTCTTCACCGTCGATGCGCGGAACCCGGTCGGTTTCACCCTGAGCGTGCACGGTGCCCAGGCACTGCTCGGCAGCATCGCCGGCTGGACCGGTCTCTACGCCATCGGCCTGATCGGGACCATGGTCTTCCGCCGCAACGCGATGGGTTTCGGTGACGTGAAGTTCCTCGCTCCGCTTGGAGCCGTGGTCGGGCCCGGCGGGGTGCTGGTGACCTTCCTGCTGGCGAGTTTCGCCGCGACCGCGGTCGGGGTGCCGGCCTTGCTGCTCGGCCGCTCGACCCGGATCCGCTTCGGGCCCTTCCTCGGTTTCGGCTTCCTCGGCACCCTGGTCTTCGGTCCGCAGATCGTCGCCACCCTCTTCGGCATCTGACGTGCCGGCGGGACCGCTGCCCCGCGCCTGGAGCGTCGGCTGCCTGTGCGACTGCCTGCTCCGGCAGGGGGCCGGCAGGCAGCAGCGGGTTGTGTCCGGCCACGGACCGTGAGCGCGAGGACCCGCCGTCGCCTCTGGAGGAAGCCCACTCGACAGCGCCAGCGCGGGTTCTAGCACAGCGTGGGCGCCGCCCGCACCCCAAGGGGCATTGTAGCGGTCGGCGCCCGCGCGGC
>CAZTGE010000033.1:0-34313 GCA_964612995.1 uncultured candidatus Brocadiaceae bacterium
AGGTGGAGGCGACGCAAGGCATGCCGACCTGGTGATCGGCGCTCCCGGGGCGAGCCTTGAGCGGCCCTGGCCCGAAGCCTCGGTGGTCACTGCGCCACGTAGCCGCGGAGGATGTTGCGCACGTCCTGCTCGTCCTGCGCATCGACGAACGAATCGATGATCCACTCGTGCTGGATCATCTCGGCAAACTGACGATAGACCCGCAGATAGAGGCGGTCGTCGTAGGGCGGCGCGGCGAGAATGAAGAACAGCCGGGTGGGGCCGCCGTCGAGGCTGGCGAAGGGGATCCCCGCGCCGGGCGCACGGGCGAAGCCCATGGTGAAGCTGCGAACCTGCATCGACCGCACATGCGGGATGGCGATGCCCGGCGCGATCGCGGTGGTCGCCTTGCGCTCGCGATTGACGATGTCCTTGTAGAACCTGGTCGGGTTGACGATGTTGCCGCTGCGATCCATCAGATCGGTGAGTTCCTGCAGCACGGCCTCCTTGTCGTGGACCAGCCGGCGCTCGCGTTGGGCCTCGGTCTCGTCTGGATCGACCGGCGTGGGGCTGGTCTCCAGGTCGAGCGCGATGCAATCCGGGTGGAGGAAACGCAGGATGTTCACCGGCTCGTCTCCGGGTCGTTCCGGTTCTTCGGAAGGGGCGGCGCAGGTGGCGGGACGCGTGCGGTGACGCCGGATCAGGGGCATGACCGCCGATGCTAGCACCCGATGGGCTGGAGCAAGCCGGAGCGGAGGAGCGCTCGTCTCGTCCGTGCTGCGCGGCTGGCGCGGAAGCTCAGCTCCCGTACGTCTGCTGGGGCGCCCCTTGGGGCTGGGGCTGCTCGCCGAGCCTGGCCACCCGGGCCTTCATCAGGCGGCCGACCTTGAACTTGACCACCACCTTGCGCCCGACGGGCACCTTTTCGAGCGTCTTGGGGTTCAGCGCCATCCGTGGCTTGCGCTCCACGGTCTCGAATACGCCGAAGTCACGGAACTCGAGACGGTTGCCCTTGGCGAGCTCCTCGATGATCTCGTCCAGGAAGGCCTGGATCACCTGGAGGGTCTGGGTCTGCCCCAGCTCCAGCTGGTCTGCGATACGCTCGGCGATGGTCCGCTTGGCGATGGTCGACCTGGCCATGACTGCTCGACTCCTCTCTGTCGGAGACGTCCCAGACGCGGACGGCGGACGGTTCGGCGCCGGCGCGCTCCCGCTGTTGCGGAGCCGGACGAACCAACCGGCGCCCCGGAGCGTTACCCGTGGTATGGGTGCCGCCCGGGATCCCTATGCACTCCACGGCGAATATAGACCGCGCGGCCTGTCGTACAATAGCCAAGTTCTTGACGGGGAGCACCTTGGGCTAAACTAGCGGGCTACGAACATATGCAGCTCAACAGGCCTCGCCGGCTGACCGCGAAAGCGCTGTTGCTGGTGCCGGGGAGCGGGTACGAAGGGGGTATGGACCAATGAGGAGCGCCGGGACCATGAGCATGGAGTCAGACCTGCCCGCCACCGGGACCGCGGCAGAACGCTGGGATCTGCGGCAGGAACTCGCCGATCTCCAGAGTGCCATACGCCGGATCTACCGCGGAGCGCCGGAGGTGGTCGACCTGCTGCTCACCGCCTTCCTCGCTGGCGGGCACGTCCTGCTCGAGGACATTCCCGGCGTGGGCAAGACCACCCTGGGCAAGGCACTCGCCGGTGCCATCGGCGGCGAGCTCCAGCGCCTCCAATGCACGCCGGACCTGATGCCGGCCGACATCACCGGGGTCTCGATCTACAGCGAGCGCGATCGCAGCTTCGTGTTCCACCGTGGACCGGTGTTCTGCGACGTGCTCCTGGCCGACGAGCTCAACCGAACGCCACCGCGGACCCAGTCGGCGCTGCTGGAGGCGATGAACGAGGGGCAGGTGACCGTCGATGGCTGCAGCCACCCCCTGGCCCCCTGCTTCTTCTGCGTCGCGACGCAGAACCCGCATGACCACGTCGGCACCTACCCCCTGCCGGAGAGCCAGAAGGACCGCTTCCTGCTCTGCTTCACCCTCGGCTACCCCCAGCGCGAACGCGAGCGCGAACTGCTCGCCCACGACGGCGCCGAGGACGAGCTGGCCGCGCTCGAACCGGTGCTGAACATGGACACCGCCACCGCGCTGCGCAGCGAGGTCCGAGCGATTGCTGTGCGCGAACCGGTGGCCGACTACATTCTCGACATCATCGCCGCCACCCGCGCCGACGATGCGGTGGCCGTCGGCGCCAGCCCCCGTGCTGCGATCGGGCTCAAGCAGGCCTGTCAGGCCCGGGCTCTGCTCGCCGGCCGCGGCTTCGTCATCCCGGAGGACGTGCAGCAGCTGGCCGTGCCGGCCCTGGCCCACCGCATCCGCGCCAAGGCCGGCCAGGACGCCTCCTTCGCGATCCAGGCCCTGCTCGAGGGGGTGCCGGTGCCCCGATGAGCGAGCTGCAGCCGCCGGCTTCCCCCGGGCCTGTCGCGCCGGCGAACGGGACCCGGCTGACCCTCCAGGGCTGGATCACACTGTGTTTCGCCCTGGTGCTCTGTGCCTCGGTCTCCTTCATGGTCGAACCCGGCACGCTCTACCTCGGCCTGGCGCTGCTCTTCGCGCTGCTGGTCGCCGCCTGGAGCGTGCCCCATCGTCTGCGCGGGATCGAAGCCGAATGGCTGGTCCCGCCGACGATCCATGCCGGAACCGAGACCACGCTCGGCTGCCGGGTCCGGGCCAAGGCCGGCAGCGCTCCGCTACGCGTCGACGCTTTCGACCCGGCCGGCGGCCTGTTCCTCCCGGTCAGCGAGCTGCCCGGGCTCGGCCGCGCCAGCACCCGCCTCGCCTGGCCGGCACGCTTCCCGGCGCGCGGGCCGCTGCTGCTGCCGCCGCTGCTGGTACGCAACGAGCAGCCCTTTGGCCTGGTCGAGTCGCGCCGTCAGCTCGGTCAGCGGCGCGAGGTGCTGGTCCTGCCGGCGATCGGGGTCATCCAGCGCGCCTTCCACGCCAACCTCCACCGCTGGCTCGAACAGGGACCCACCTCCTCGGCCCCCGGCGACGAGGAGATCTCGCACCTGCGCGCCTACCGCCAGGGCGACCCGATCCACCGCATCCACTGGCGCGCCAGCGCCCGCCTGCGCACCCTGCTGGTCGCCCAACGCAACGCCCCGGCCTGCCGTCACGTCGCCCTGGTGCTCGATTCCGCCGACCCGCGCCCGCGTTCGCTGCGTTTCGAACGGCTGGTCTGTGTCGCCGCCACGCTGGTCGACCATCTCGCCGGCAGCGGCTGGCAGGTCACCCTGCACGGCCCGGCCTTTCCCGAAGCGGTCACCGGCGAACGACGCGACCTGCTCGAACGTCTGGCCACGGTGGGCACCACCCAACCCACGCCGCTGCGACCGCACCTGCCGCCCGGCGCCTTGTGCCTGGTGCTCACCGCGCGCGCACGGCTCGACCTGCGCTCCGGCGGTCGGGTAGAGGTCCTGACCCTGCGCGACGCCCTCACCTTCATCAAGTTGCCCCGGCTACGACGATGAGGGGCCGGCGACCGGCCATACGCTCGCCGCTCGCGCGCCCGGTGGCAGCGCCGCTCTATGAGCGGCGCCCGCTGGTGATGACCCATCTGTGTTTCCTCGTCGTGACCTGGCTCTCGCTCAGCTGGGTCTATCCGGCGGCGGTCGGGCCGATGCTGCTGCTGACCACCGCCGGAATGGTCGCCGAACTCGCGCCGATACGTTGGCGTCGGCTCCTGCTCTCCGAGCTGCTGCTGCTCGGGGCCGGCGTGCTGACCTTCTTCTGGAGCCGCAGCATCGACGCCACCATCCAGGCCGAGCGCCTGGAAATGCAGGCCTTCGCCGGCTGGCTGCGGATGGTGGTGGCCTACTGGATCTTCATCCCCTGCCGTATCGGCATGTTGCGCTGGCTGCCGCTCCTGATCACCGGCGAGATCGTGTTCGCGGCCAGGACCGGCCTCTACGAGCCCATCCCCCCCGAGGTGCTCGCTGAGATCCCCCTGCTGCAGATGGCAGAGCTGCTCGATGGCTGGCTGCGGCGGCTGCTCGAACCGCTGTTCGCCCATCCCGGAGCGGCGCGCTTCCTCCAGGTGGCCATCGCCATCGGCGCGTTGGCCGCCGATGCCCACCTGCGGGTCGGCTGTGCCCGCCGCGATTCGGCCACTGTCGGCAGCACCCGCTGGAACCGGCCGCTGCGCTGGCTGCTGCCCCCGATCGCGCTCGCGGTGGTGCTCGGTTCATTCCATGGCGTGCTGGTGATCCGGGCGCAGCTGGTCCCCCGCAGCGCACCGCTGTTGGAACTCGATCGCGACTCGCTCGGTCTCGACGGCACCGGCCCGATGCGCATCGAGCAGGAGATGCACATCGGCGACCCGCGCTGGACCAGCAGCAACCCCGCCCCCGTGGCCTGGATGACCGTCACCGCGGCCGCCGGCACCGGACCGCGCTACCTGCGCATGCAGGCCCTGCCCTATCCACGGCTGACCGGCACCCATCTCGCATGGTCCCTGCCGGGCGTCCACGCCCGACCGATCGGGTCACAGCCGATCCTCCACCGCGGCCACACCAGCCAGCTCGAAGCGCTGTTCGTCAGAGCCGGAATGATCGGCGAAGACGTGGTCCCGATCCCCGATGGTTGCAACCGGGTCGGTCTCGACCAACTGCTGCGCGACCCCCACGGCAATCTCTACCACCGCGGCTTTGGCGCCATGCCGCGACGCTACAACTGCGACGTCGGCGCTACCGCCTATCCCGCCGGGCCCCATCTGCACGGCCAACGCGCAATGCTCATCCGGGTCCCGCAGGCCCTGTCCGATGCCTTCGCGGCAGAGATCGCCCAGCTCGAACAGTGGCGCAGCCTCGACGCCGAGGCCGCGGCGACGAGCATCGTCGCCTTCCTGCGCCGCCGCTGCTCCTATGCGCTCAACGACCTGCCGCAGCAGGTCGATCCACGCCCCGGCGGCGCGCTGCTGACCTTCCTGCTCGACCCGCAACCCCAACGGCGGCGCGGCCACTGTCAGTACTTCGCCAGCGCGCTGACCCTCTTGCTGCGCGCGGCCGACAAACCCGCCCGCTGCGTGACCGGCTTCGCATCGACCGAGCACCATGACGGCCGGATCATCTTCCGCGCTCGCAACGCCCACGCCTGGAGCGAGGTTCTCGCCCAGCGCGACGGCCGGCCGACCTGGGTCCGGATCGACGCCACCCCCGAGGGCGACATCGCGCCACTCCCGAGCGCAGAGCCGGAGCCGACGACCGCCGAAACGCCTGATCAGGCGCTGCCTGACACGCCGGATGCACCCGACCCGGAGCCTTCCGGGACGCGGCTGCCCTGGTTGCCGCTGACCGGTTTCGCCCTGCTGCTCGGCCTCGGTGCGCTCTTTGTGGTGCTGCGCCGCCGCGAACGAGACCCGCGCACCCGCGCGCTCGAACGTCAGACCGATGACCTGGTCCACTGCGCGCTCAGCCTGGGCATCGCGGTCGAGCCGCACACCACGCTCAGCCGTCTGATCGCCCAGATCCAACCACATACCGACGCCGACCTCGACCCGCTGCTGCGCTGCCACCTCGCGGCACGCTACGATGAAGGGCCGCTACCACCGCCCTGGCCGCTGGAACGCATCCGCCGCGACCATGCCCGACGGTTGCGCGGGGAACCCCGCAGCACCGGCGGCTGAGCGCTCCGGACCGGCCGCTACAGCAGATCGCGCAGCCCGGCCTCGTCGATCACGCGCACGCCGAGGCTGCGCGCCTTGGTGAGCTTGCTGCCTGCGGCCTCACCGGCGACGAGGTAATCGGTGCGGCGCGAGACCGAGCTGGTGACCTTCCCCCCCGCAGCGGTGATCATCGCCGCGGCCTCGCTGCGCTTGAGCGTAGGCAGGGTACCGGTGAGCACGAAGGCACGCCCGACCACCGCCGTGCTCTGAGCGTCCTGCGTTGGTGGCGCCGACGCCTCCAGGTCGACACCCTGTGCGGCGAGCCGGTCGAGGATCGAACCCATCACCGGGGTGGCGAGTGCGGCAAAAATCACCCCCGCGGTGAGCGCATCGACCCCGGCGATCGACTTGCCCGCCGGTTCGATGTAATCGCGCGCCTGCGGCTCGCCGTCGCGATAGCGCTCGGCGAAGTCGACCAATGCGTCCGGGTCGGCGAAATGGTCGGCCACCAGCCGCCAGGTGGCCGGGCCGACGCCCGGCGCGCTGACCACCCGGTCGAGCGCGCGCAGGTCGGCCAGCGCGCGCACCGAACCGGCCGCGGCGGCGATGGCGGGGAACAGGCGATCGGCCTTGCCCCGCTTGATGCCGGTGATCCGCCCGCTGGCCGCGATCTGCGCCCGGACCGCAGGGTCGCCGGCGGCATAGCGCAGAGCGAAGTCGCGCAGGGCCGCGGCCGAGCCGAAATGACGGGCGAGCGCCTCGGCCGTGCTCAGGCCGAGATGGCGCACCGCGAGCCCGGCCAGCACCCGATGCAGACCGCGCGTACGCGAACGATCGAGCGCACGCAACAGGTTGTCGGCCCGCTTGGGCCCCATCCGCTCGAGCCGTAGCAGGTCCTCGCGGGTGAGGGCAAACAGGTCGGCCGGATCGCGGACCAGGTCGTGCGCGATCAGCTGGTCGATCACCGTCGGACCACAGCCGTCGATGTCCATCGCCGCGCGCCCGGCGAAGTGGGTCAAACGCTCGCGCACCTGGTCCGGACAACCTGGGTTGGGGCAGTAGACGAACACATCCTCGCTCACCGTCTGCGCACCGCAGCTGGGACAGGAGTCGGGTATCGCCGGCACCTGCGCATCCGGCGGCCGGCGTTCATCGACTACCGCCACCACCTGGGGGATGATCTCGCCCGCCTTCTCCACCACCACGGTATCGCCGATACGCACGTCCTTCGCGGCGAGCTCACGGAAATTGTGCAACGAGGCGCGCGAGACCGTGGTACCGGCGAGCAGCACCGGCTCGAGTTCGGCCACCGGCGTCAGCTTGCCGCTCTTGCCGACCTGGACGCGCACCGCGCGCAGCACCGTCGCACGCCGCTCCGGCGGGAACTTGTAGGCGATGCCCCAACGCGGATGGTGGCTGGTCGCGCCGAGTGCGGCATGGGCCCGGGTGTCATCGAGCTTGACCACCATCCCGTCGATGTCGTGATCGTAGCTGTCGCGGTGTGCCGCGGCGGCGAGACAATGATCGTACGCGGCCGCGATCCCGATCACCCCGACCGCGTCGGGGTGGATGGCGAATCCCTGTCTCCCCAACCACCGCAGACGCTCGCCCTGGCTCCAGGGCAGCTCGGCCCCCTCGGCCCAGGCGATGGCGTAGACGAAGGCGCGCACACCGCTGTCGCGCAGCGACTCGGCCTGCTTGCGTTTCATCAACCCGGCACAGCCATTGCGCGGATTGACCAGCGGCGCGCCGCCGGCGGCTTCCAGCCGCTGGTTGAGCACGTGGAAGGCCGGGCGCGGCAGGTAGAGTTCGCCGCGCACCTCAAGCACACCCGGACAATCGATGGTGGCCGGGAAGGCGCCGACCGCACGCACCTGGGCCGTGATCACATCGCCGCGCCGACCATCGCCGCGGGTGGCGGCCATGTCGAGCCGTCCGTCGACGTAGACCACGGCGACGGAGATCCCGTCGATCTTGGGCTCCACGCTCAGCCGCGGCCGGTCCAAGCCCAGCTCGCGGTGCAGGCGCTCCGCCCACCGCTCCAGTCGACCGAGCGCGGACTCGCGGCGCCGGTCGTCCTGCGGCACCTCGTCCGGCCGCAGGTCGCGTCCCGGTTCGCGCAGGAGGTCGGGGCGGGTGGCCGCCTTCTCGAGCGAGAGCATCGGCACGCGATGCTCGACGGTGGTGAAACCGGCGACGTGGTCGTCGCCGGGCGAAGCGGTATAGCGCTCGTCCGGTCCGAGACCGAGCTGGTCGGCGAGGTCGTCGTACGCGCGCCGCAGCTCGTCGTAGACGGCGTCGGTGATCGCCGCACGGTGCTCGCGGAAATAGAGTTCATCGTGGTGCTGCAGCTGCGCTGCCAGCTGCTCGAGTCGTTCGCGCCGCAGATCCATGCCGGCGTCATACCGCCGTGTAATCAGCGCGCCAGCCTGCGGGCCATGGCGGGCTTCAGTCCTCGGTCAGATGCCGCCGGGTACCGCCGCAGCCGGAACAATCGCCGTCCTCGCCATCGAGGATCATCCGTCCGCAATGAGGGCACCGACGCGCGCACATGCACAACGGCGAGACGAACAGGACCCCGACCAGTGCGGGGACGATCCACATCGGCTCCCCAGTCAGCGCCGCGGCGACACAAGCGCCGACCAGCGCCACTCCCACCACCAATGGCAACATGACAACCTCCAGCCTCGCGCCCACACCAGGAGCGCTCTGCCCAATTCTACCTGCTCGCGTCGGCACCCAAAGCATTCCTGCGCTGCCATCGACAGCGCGGCGCGCGCGTGTTACTGACCGTCGCGGCGCCACGGGGGTTCGTCCGGCGCTGCAGATACGCCCAGAGGTTCTCCACGTCCGCCTGTTTGACCCCGCCCAGGCGCTCGGCCTCGCCGAGCGTGCCCGGGCGTCGTTGCTCCAGACAGCGCCGGCCCTCGGCCGAGAGTGCGGGCACCGCGGCGTAGTCCAGGTCATCTGGCAGACGGACATCGCGCTGACGCTGCATCCGCTCGATGCGGGCGCGCTGCCGCTCGAGATAGCCGGCGTAACGCAGCTCGATCCACGCCCCTTCGGCCAGCTCTGCCGGCAGCCCGGCGAGCTCCGGGACCAGAGCGCGGGTCGCGGCGAGGTCGAGCCCGGATCCGGCGATGCGCGCTGCGAGCGCGGGTTCGACCGCGGCCACGACCGCGGCGATGCGCTCGGCCTTGGCCGCCACCGCACGCGCCCGCGCGGCATCGATCAGACCCGCGCGAGCGGCCAGGCTCGCCAGACGCCGGTCGGCATTGTCGGCGCGCAGATGCAGGCGGTGCTCCGCCCGGCTGGTGAACATGCGGTAGGGCTCGTCGGGAGCGCAGACGACCAGGTCGTCGATCAGCACGCCGCCGTAGGCGTCGGCCCGCGTGAGGATCAGCGGATCGCGCCCGTCGAGTGCGAGGGCGGCGTTGGCGCCGGCGACCAGGCCTTGGATCCCCGCCTCCTCGTAACCCGAGGTGCCGTTGATCTGTCCCGCGAGATAGAGCCCCGGCACGGCTGGCACCGAGAGCCGATGGTCGATGGCCTCGGTGCGCACGGCGTCGTACTCCACAGCGTAGCCGTAGCGCAGCACCTCGGCGCACCGCAACGCGGGGATCTCGGCCAGGAGCGCGGTCTGGACGTCGACCGGCAGGCTGGTGGCCAGCCCGTTGACGTAGATCGCATCGGTCCCCAGGCCCTCCGGTTCGAGGAACAGGTGGTGCTGCTCACGATCGGCGAAGCGAACCACCTTGTCCTCGATCGAGGGGCAGTAGCGCGGACCGGTGGACACGATCTGCCCGTTGTACAACGGCGCACGATCGAGATTGGCCCGGATCAGTTCGTGCGCCGCCGACGTGGTGGCACAGGACCAGCACAGCACCTGATTGTGCACCGCGGCTCCACCGGTGAAGGCGAAGGGCCGCGGATCGGGGTCGCCGGGTTGCTCGGTGCAGCACGCATAATCGATGCTCGCGGCGCGCAACCGCGGCGGGGTGCCGGTCTTGAGCCGGTGCAGCGGCAGGCCGAGCGTGCGCAACGAGGCGCTGAGCGCGACCGCGGCATGTTCGCCCATCCGTCCACCGGGAATGGTCTCGCGGCCCTGGTGCATCAGCGCATCGAGGAAGGTGCCGGTTGTCAGCACCACCGCCGGAGCCAGCAACTCGCGCCCATCGCCACAGCCCACGCCACGCACCCGACGCGTGGCATCGACCAGCACCGCAACCACCTCACCGGCCACGATCTCGATCCCGGGTTCGCGCGTCAGCTCCGCGTGCATGTACGCCGCGTAGGCATGGCGATCGCACTGCGAGCGGGGACTCCACATTGCCGGACCCTTGCTGCGGCCGAGCAGCCGGAAATGGATCCCGGTGGCGTCGGCCGCCTGCGCCATCAGCCCGCCGAGGGCGTCGATCTCGCGCACCAGTTGCCCCTTCGCCAGCCCGCCGATGGCCGGATTGCAGCTCATCGCGCCGATGACGGCGGGATCGCTGGTGAGCAGGGCCACCCGTGCGCCGATCCGGGCGGCGGCGGCCGCGGCCTCGATCCCGGCGTGGCCCCCGCCGACCACGATCACATCGTAATGCTGCATCGCGGCAGGTGTGCCAGCCCCAGACGCCCGCGCAAGCGCGCTCCGGCGGGCCCTGTGCGTCGGCGCGCGGATCAACGGCCGATGGCCCTTCGGCGTATCTCCCAGGGCGACTCAAAGCGCGCAAATGAGGGGCCATGCCGACCTGGTGATCGGCGCTCCCAGGGCGAGCTTCGAGCGGCCCAGGCATGCTTCTGCGGCCTGAACTTGCCGAATGGATCTCAAACCGTAGTCTGTCGCATTCCTCATCAGGGGCCATCGCCCCACGGAGCACCGCATGCACACCACCCTCACCTGCCTGCTCGCCGTCTGTGCCACCGTGGCCGCCGCGGCGACACCGGACATGCCCGATGATTCGGCTGCCAACTGCCCCGTCTTCCGCGATGACGGCACCGGGGTCTACGAAGGTGGCTCCCTGCCCAGCAACTGGAACGAAGGCGAGAAGACCAACATCCGCTGGTCCAAGGAACTGCCCTTGCCAGGCTGGGCCAGCCCGATCGTCTGGGGCGACAAGGTGGTGGCCACCGGCGCCAACCAGGACGACCGCGCCGTCTACTGCCTCGACCTCGCCAGCGGTGACACCGTCTGGCAGGCCGACATCCCTCTGGGCAAGGGGACCGAAGGCTACCTGGTCGACTCGATGGACGAACGCTGGGACGAGATCCTCTACGCCGCCGCAACCCCCGCGACCAACGGCAAGCAGGTGTTCGTCGCCTTCAGCACCGGCCAGCTGGTGGCACTCGACCTGCAGAGCGGCGAACAGCTGTGGGAGGTCGGACTCGGCGACACCGCGATCAACACCTACGGCCTGACCAACTCCACCCTGGTCTACAAGGACATGGTGATCCAGACCTTCGAAGGCGACACCCAATACATCGCCGCCTACGACGCCGCGACCGGCGAACAGCGCTGGAAGAGCGAGCGCGCCAGCGCCACCTGGGCCTCGCCGATCCTGATCAAGACCCCGGCCGGCCAGGCCCAGGTGGTGCTCTCGGCCGACCCGGACGTCACCGCCTGGAACCCGGACACCGGCGAACAGCTGTGGTCGGTCGACGTGCTCACCGGCGGCCCCGAATGGTGCGTCGGACCCACGCCGATCTACGCCGGTGGGCTGGTGTTCGCCAACTGCGAGGCCTGCGGCATCTACGCCATCGACCCTGACAAAGGCGAGACGGTGTGGAGCAACGAGGATCTCGACGCCTATCCCGATGGCGCCAGCATGGTCAGCGACGGCGAGAAGCTCTACCAGTACTTCGGCTACGAGCTCAACGTGCTCGACTGCAAGAACGGCGAACTGCTGCAGACCGTGGAGATGGACGACGAGGCCAGCTATGCCTCGCCGGCCCTCGCCGATGGCAAGCTCTACCTCCCGGGCATGGTCGAGACCTTCGTCTGCGACCCGGCCAAGGACTACGCGGTCATCGGCACCGGCGCGATCGGCGACATGCGCGACGCCTGCCTGGCCATTGTCGATGGCAACATCGTGCTGCGCAGCGACAGCAAGGTCTACTGCATCGCCAATGCCGAATAGTCCGTTCGACATCTGAACCGGCACCATCGCGCCGCCCCCGAGGCGGCGCGATGTGTTTGTTCACGTCCCGGAACATGGCGATTGTCGCTTGAGCACCCCCCGGCCGGCACAGAATGCCGACCTCGGTGGCGACTGGCGCTAGAAGCCGCACCGCGGCTGATGCGGAGAACCGCAGGGAAGCCGCCGGGGGCGATCCGTCGCGCGCCTGGGCGCGACGGGGCCGAGCGGCTCCGTCGTGTACGCACCTCCCCCTACGGGCCCGGCCGGAACCGCAGCGCGGTGTTCCGGTCCAGCGGCCTGCCGACCCCCGAGGACCCCCGCATGGCCATCAATCACACAGTCCCGCTCGCCCTCGCCGATGCCGACCCCGAGGTCGCCGCCATCGTCCGCGGCGAGGAACAGCGCCAGCAGAACACCATCGAGCTCATCGCCAGCGAGAACATCGCCTCCACCGCGGTGATGGAGGCCCAGGGCAGCGTGCTGACCAACAAGTACGCCGAAGGCTACCCCAAGCGGCGCTACTACGGTGGCTGCGAAGAGGTCGACAAGGTCGAGGACCTTGCCAAGAAGCGCGCCCAAAAGCTGTTCGCCACCGACTACTACGTCAACGTCCAGCCACACTCCGGCTCCCAGGCCAACGAAGCCGCCTACCTCGCCGCCGGGCTGCAGCCGGGCGACCGCATCCTCGGCATGAGCCTCGACGCCGGCGGCCACCTGACCCACGGCTTCCACATGAATTTCTCCGGCAAGCTGTACGAGGCCGCCCACTACGGCGTCGACGCACAGACCGGCCGCATCGACTACGATGCGGTCGAGCGCCAGGCCGAAGAGTTCCGCCCCAAGGTGATCATGGCTGGGGCATCGAACTACAGCCGGCATATCGATTTCGCCCGCTTCGGCGCGATCGCGCAGAAGGTCGGCGCGAGCCTGGTGGTCGACATGGCCCACATCGCTGGCCTGGTCGCCACCGGGCTGCACCCCAGCCCCTTCGGCCACGCCGACATCGTCACCACCACCACCCACAAGACCCTGCGCGGACCACGCGGCGGCATGGTGTTCTCGCGCACGCTCGACATCCAGAAGAAGGTCAATTCACGGGTGTTTCCCGGCATCCAGGGTGGCCCGCTGATGCATGTGATCGCCGCCAAGGCGGTCGCCTTCGCCGAGGCCATGGGCGAGGGCTACACCCAGTACATGACGCGGGTGCGCGACAGCGCGCGGGCCATGGCCCAGGCCTTCGTCGACATGGGCTGGGCGGTGGTCGGCGGCGGCACCGACAACCATCTGTTCTCGCTCAACGTGATGAGCCGTGGCGAGATCTCCGGCAAGGAGGCCGAGGACCTGCTGCACGAGGTCGGGATCACTGTCAACAAGAACGCCATCCCCAACGACCCGCTGCCACCGATGAAAGCCTCGGGCATCCGTATCGGCACCCCCGCGGTCTGCTCACGCGGCTTCGAGGTCGACGACGCGGTCGCCGTCGCCGGGATGATCGACCGCACCATCCGCCAGCGCGACGACGCCGATGCCCTGGCCGAGGTGCGCGCGCAGGTCGCCGAGCTCTGCGCCCGGTACCCCATCTACCGCTGAACCGGTCCGTGGACCGATCGGCCGTCGGGTCCCGGGGACTCACGTTGAGCTCCCGGGACCCGACGGCTATGCTGGGGTCCCGCGAACGCAGGAGTACTGCATGTCCACTGTCCCCAACGACAATCCGGCCGGTGACAACGCCTGGCGGATGTTCCGCATCATGGGCGAATTCGCCAACGGCTTCCAGACCCTGAGCCAGATCCCCAAGGCGGTGACCATCTTCGGCTCCGCCCGGACGCCGCAGGATCATCCCAACTACCTCGCCACCGAGACAGTCGCCCGCCGCTGCGCCGAGCGCGGCTTCCCGGTGATCACCGGTGGCGGCCCCGGTATCATGGAGGCCGGCAACAAGGGGGCCAAGGCCGGCGGCGCCGAGTCGATCGGGCTGTGCATCGAACTGCCCTTCGAGCAGTCGCACAACCCCTACATCACCGTGGCGCTCGACTACCACTATTTCTTCGTGCGCAAGGTCATGTTCCTCAAGCACACCGCCGCGGTGGTGATCATGCCGGGCGGCTTCGGGACCATGGATGAGTTCTGGGAGACCATCACCCTGGTCCAGACCCACAAGATCGACCCGATGCCGATCATCCTCTACGGCTCGGCCTTCTGGTCCGGGATGATCGACTGGGTCCATGCCGTGATGGAGCAGGAATACCACTTCATCAGTCCCGGCGACATCGACATGGCGGTGATCGCCGATTCGCCCGAGGAGGTCATGCAGGCCCTCGCCGACATCGAGCCGAAGCGGGTTGACATCGGCAGCGGCCTGCCCTGAACCTGCGATGCCCGGGATGCTGCTCGCCGCCGCCCGTCATCTCGCCACCGCGCTGTTCCCGGCGCTGTGCCCGGGCTGCACCAACGCGCCGGGGCCCGACCTGTGCCCGGTCTGCCAGGCACGCCTGCCACGGCTGCGCCACCCCTGCCCCCGCTGCGCCACGCCACGCTGGCACCAGGATCAGCCCTGTCCGGCCTGCGCCCGGGCCCGGCACGGTCGCATCGCGCGGGTCCACGCCCCGTTCGCCTACGTCGGCCTGATCCGCGACCTCGTCCGCACCGCCAAGGGGGCCGACGACAACGCCGCCATCCGTTGCCTGGCCCGCCTGCTCGTCGCCACCGCCGATCTCGGCCCCGCCGGCACACCCACCTCGGTGGTCTGCATACCGCCGGCGCCGGGGCGCCGCAGCGGCCCACACCTGGCCACCGCCCTCGCGCGCAGCCTCGCCGCCGATCGCTCCCTGCCCCTGCGCCCGGTGCTCGCCTGCCGCCATCTGCCGGCCGAACAACACCGGCTGCCGCTGCCCCGCCGCCGCCACAACGTGGCCGGGCTCTACCGCTGCCGGCAAGGCCTGAGCGGCGACCTGCTGCTGGTCGACGACCTGCTCACCAGCGGGGCGACCCTCGCCGCCGCCGCCGACGCACTGCGCGCGGCCGGGGCCGGTCGGATCACCGCCTGCTGCCTCGCCCGCACTCCCGAAGCGGGTGAACCGCCGGCGCTGATCGGCGACCAGGAAGGCGATACGCACTCGCAGACGGCGATCGCCTGCAACGGAGAGGCCCCCCTCGGCATATGACCAGGTGACCCCCCTGCACCGCCACCGGCGCTTGTACGTGTCCTGCAGTCGGATAGAGATGTTGATTGCATGAGCTTACGCCACGCCCTCCTGCCCCTGGCCCTGACCGCGCTCGCCGTGGTCGTTGCGCTGCGGCCCGGCATGCCACTCGGCCCGGGCCCGGCCATGTCCCGCCAACCACAGAGCGCGGCCACACCCGACCAGGCCCAGACCGGCGCGAGCACCCCGGCGAACCTGTCGATCCGGGCCGACAGCTGGCCCGAAGCGGATTGCGAGAGCACCCTGTCTATCGACTGCCTTTACGGCCTCGACGGCCAGCAGGCGGTGATCGGCGGCCGGGTGGCCAACGTCGATCCCGAGCGCGACCACTGCGCCCTGTTCGCCACCGACGACGGCGGCACCAGCTGGAACCCGCTCGGCCCCGCACTGCCGGGACACCGCGTGACCAGCCTGTTCGCACGTGACGATGGCTGTATCTGGGCCTTGTTGCGGCCGACCCGGGCGGTCGCGGCACAGCCGCTGATGCTACGCACCACTGATGGTGGCTCGACCTGGGCGCGCCATCACCTCGACCCCGAACTCGCCACCGGCGCGGCGCACATGGCCATCGATCCGAGCGGTCGGGGCCTGCTGATCACCGAGCCGACCGGCGCGGCCAACGAACGCCGCTGGTTCGTCACCGGCGACCACGGTGTCAGCTGGCGCATGGTCCAGGCCTACCACAGCGATGAGGTGCACCTGGGCGGCGACTGCGAGGTCCGCACCCCTGGCGGCTGGGGCTGGTGCGTGCGCAACGACACCATCTATCGCCGGCGGCCGGGCGGCCGCTGGGCCCCGGTGACCGGCCAGCCGGCCGACGCCTACATCGGCAACAGCATCGACGTGGACTGCTTCGCCCTGCGCCCGCGCACCGGCGCCACCGCGGGCTGAGAGCAGCTGCGCAGCTCGCATGGGCCACATCGCGCCGGGAACGCCAGCGCAGCTGGCAAGTGGCGACTGAGGCGTGAGGGACCGGCCCCGCTGATGGTCCCCGCTCTCAAACGAAGCGATGGAAGGTCGCGAGCGGCACCGCCTCGGGTGCTGCCATGCCGCCGAGCAGCAAGCCCACCACCCGACCATGGGTGTCGAACACCGGCCCGCCGGCCATGCCCTGATAACAGGTGCCGGCCATATGCCCGCACTCGCGGGTGAACAAGGCCAGATGGCCGCTGAAGCGCCATGGACACAGGTAGGGGAAATAGCGCTCGGCGGTCAGCGAACGCCGATGGAGCCGGAAGGCCGGGTGGTCGATCACTGAGGGATAGCCCACGGCCTCCAATTCCATGCGTTTGTGCAGCTCGCCTTCGCCCTCGCTCGGCAGTACCGCTGACGCGGCGGCGGAACGGAAACCGCCCAACGGGCCGTCCTCTTCCCAGTCCGAGAGCGGCGCACAGGCCCCGCCGTGCGCCACGACCAGACGCGCACCAGGAGCCGGCGGCTCTTCTGCGTCCCAGGCGGTGATCCATTCGCCGGGAGCCAGCGACCAGGCGGTGGCATGGTGATGGAATCCACGCTCCGGATCCTCGCTGACGATGATGCCGCAGGCCGCGGTCACGGCGTCGAGATCGATCATCGTGGCATGGTGCGCTGCGGCTGGCCACGAATCAACCGCCATCCCGTAGCCGACCCAGGGCCGCTGAAAGCTCGCCCCCGGGAGCGCCGATCACCAGGTCGGCCTGCCTTGCGTCGCCTCCACCTGCGTCCAACCGCCCGGCTCTCTTTGGCGCTTGGGCCGTAGGGATGCGGGTGGAGGCGAGGCGTGGCCCCATTTGCGAGCTTTGAGTCGCCCTGGTAGCCGACCTGCAGCGCTCTGCTGACAAGTCAGCGGGGTCGGGCTATCATCATCGCTCTGCTGGCTGCCGCTGCAGCAGAGGAGCGAATCATGTTCGTAGCCACCCATTTCGCCGTGCCGTTCTTCACCTGCCTCGCCTGGACCCGGCTGGACCATCCCCGCCCGGGCCCCCTGCAGCGCCTGGCCATGGCCACCACCTGCGGGCTGTTCGGCGTCATACCCGACTGCCTCAACGTCCATACACGCCTCGACGAGCGGATGAACAGCGCCACCCACGCCGTGTGGCCGGTACTGGTCTTGCTCGGGCTGATGCCGCCGGTGGGGCTCTGGCTGCGGCGACTGCCGCGCCCGCTGCTGTGGGGTATCCCCTTCGCCTGGCTGAGCCATCTGGCCCTCGACGCCATCTCTGGCGGCATACGCCCGCTCTACCCCCAGCTCGGTCCGGTGGGCGCCTTCTACATCCATCCCGACTGGTGGGTGCCCATCGACTGCATCATGCTCTTCGCGCTCTACCTCGCCTGCCGGCGGCTGCTGCTCGCCCTGCGCACCCCGGCGCCGATCGCTGCGCCAGGCCCGGAGCCGAGCTGACGCGCCCTCAACGCTCGATCAGCTCCACGCTGAGCGTCCACACCCGTACTGCCTGCACACCGGCCTGCAGGGTGATCGCCTCGACACCCGCGAGCGCGGCGGGATCGACGTCGGCATAGGCGATCCAATCGCCGCCGCGCAGATCCACGCTCACCGCACCACAGCGCGCGATCAACCCGCCAGGCGGCAGCGTTTCTGCCACCCCGGCGTACTTGATCCGCGCTGCGCTGGCCGTCGCCACGGCCGCCGGATCGAGCTCGAGCGGGTAGTCGCACTCGGAGCCCGGGGCGATGGTCTGAAGGATATCGCCGGCGACGAACTGCCGTACCATCACCGGTGCGGCGGGCTCGGTCGCACCCTGACAGGTGAACACCAGCGTGGCATATCCGTAGGGCTCGAGGGTGACCTGGCTCTGGTGGTCTCCCTGGCCACCGACCTGCAGCTCCGCCGGTTCGAGCGCGAGTGCGCCCGCGTCGATGTGCGGTTGCAGCAGCTGGGCGCGGGTGAAGAAGCGCCCCGACGGCGGGGTCACGGCCACCGGAACGACCAGCTCGCGGCCGGCATCGTTGTAGAGCACCACGCTCAGGCGCTCACCGTCCGACGCGGCGACCGCGCGCAACCCCGGCTCCGGCGCGCTGACCGCCATCAGCTGACCGCGCACGGGGCGCAGACAACGGAAGGCGATGTCCTCGCCGCCCGAGCGATGGGCGTCATGCGCGGCGCGCGCAACCGCCTTGTCGGGGCAGTGGGCCAACATGTAAGTGATATCGCGCACGAGGTAACTGCCCGCGATCACCGCCCTGCGCAGCGCGTCGTCGTCGATCTGCGCCTCGAAATGGTGGTCCATCGCACTTTTGTAGCGGTCGGGGCGCTGAGGGTCGTAATTGGCGCCGCACTCGGTGTTGTAACACACCACCCGCTTGCCGTGGGTACGCATGGCCCAGGCACAGGCGGTCTCGTAATCCGCCGCGACGATGCGTGGATCGCCGCCATAGTGGTGCTCGTGGATCCCGTCGATCACGTCGATGTGCGCATCGAGCACCGGGCGGAACAGGCTGTCCCAGGGGGCCCAGTCGTCTTGATGCAGATGGAAACCCCAGCCCATGATCATCTGCACCCCGGGCTCGATCGCCTTGACCGCACGGGCACAGACCCCGTACATCTCAGCATACCAGATCCCGTTCTGGGGACCGGAGTACCAGCTCTGCTGGCGGGTGTCGTACGGGACCAGACGGTCGATCGCGCGAATGCTGCGCCCGCCCCATTCGAGCACCGTGCCCGGCTCGGTCTGCTGCAGCTGTCGCCACAGCGGGCCCACGCCGATAGCGCTGAAGTTGCCCATCACATCGCCGGTGCGGGTCACCGCCTCGAACCACCGTCCTTCACGCCAGGCCACGTGCTCCGTCGGCTGCTCGCGCCCCTTGAGCACCGCGCGATCACCCGCAGCGACACCCTCGTCACGGTACCAGCGGGGATCATAGTTGACGCCTGGCTTGGTCGCCCAGTTGAGGTAGGGCTCGTTCCAGAACTCCAGGTGATGGACCAGTCCGGTCTGTTGCGCCGCGGTCGCGTAGTCTCGGGCGCGCTGTGCGAGGCGCTCGGCCCAGCCCGGCCCCCATTGCAGCTGCAGCGCGGGCTGGAAGCGGTCGCCCCAGCAGTCGATGGTCATCGGCACGCTGGCGGGGATGGCCTTGTGTTCGCCGGGCACGCTGGGCCTGCCGCCCGGCACGGTGTTGATCCGACGGATACATCCCACGCCCCAACGCTCGACGCGTTCGGCATCCAACGGTACGTTGTGCACGCCGAACAGACCGGCCGGAACCGTACGCTGTCCGTTGACCACCAGATTGCGGCCCGTGACCCGCACCGGGGCGGTGGATTGGGCCGCGGCCGCGGCGACCACAGTGGTCACGGCAAGGACGGTAACGATGACGCAGCGCATCATGGGGCTCCTTCCACTTGTGACCATGCAACATAGGCCGGCCTTTGCAGCGGATTTCCGGCCATCGCAAAAGGGCGAGGAGAAATGACTTGGGGCCCCCGCGCGCGGGCACTAGCGTGCCACCGACAGGATCATTCATGCACGTGCCCGCTTCTCAGCCCCCCTCATCGCCGCCCGCCGCGCCCCGGAGGACAACCGTGACCACGCTGCCCGAACTGCTGCAAGCCCAGATGGACGAGAAGAACCTGTCCGTGACCCAGGTCTGCCACTTGCACAAGATCAACCGTGTCTCGTTCATCAAGGTGCTGGAAGGCAAGGCCTTCCCCAACGCCCGATCGATGCATTGCTACGTCGAGTTCCTCGGCATTCCCGCGGAGGACATCGTCGCGCTCAAGCCGGACCGCAAGACCCTTGCCGCGGCCAAGCAGGGCACGGCAACGGGCGGCGAACCGGGCCCCACCGATGACGACACGGCCGGCCGGCCGGCCTTGGCGACGATCGAGGTCTTCGGCGCGCGCCACAGCTTCGCCTCGCTCGATGAACTGCTGGGCTTCATACGCAGCGAGACCGGCCTGATCCGGGTCGAATTCCTCGGCCGCAGCCGCCGGTTCCACAATCTCGGCGAGCTGCAGAGCTGGTGCGAGGGCCTGAGCAAGCTGTTCAGCTGACCGGACAGGCGCGGCCGGGCCGCTACTCCTCGAGTGCGGCCAGACCGCCACGCCAGGCCGCCTGCAGCCGATCGATGCCCACGCGCAGGTCCGTTCGTAGCCCGCGGATCTGCAAGACCGGTTCCTCGGTCACGGTACCGACGAACTCGTGCGGCACCCCGTCAAGCAAGCGGCGGACCGCCGCGACGTCGTCGCTGCCGACGGTGATCACGATCCGGCTCAACGATTCGCTGAACAGCACCTGGTCGCTGCGGTCGACCCCGGCACTGCAAGGCACCCGGGCCAAGTCGACCTCCATGCCCAGGCCACCGGCGAAGGCCATCTCGGCCAGGGTGGTGGCGAGACCGCCATCAGAGCAGTCGTGCGCCGCGGTCACCAGCCCACGCGCGATGCAGGCTTCAACCCCGCGCAGCACCGCGCGCGAATGCTCGCGATCAAGCCGCGGCACCAGGCCACCAGAGGCCCCACGCGCGGCGAGGTACTCGCTGCCGCCGAGCTCGCGCCGGGTCTCGCCGACCACCAGGACCACGTCGCCGGCGCGCTTGCAGTCCATCGTCAGCGCGCGGGTGACATCGGGCATAACGGTGAAGGCGGTGATCAACAGCGTGTGGGGGATGACGATGGTCTCGCCCCCGTGGGCATATTCGTTGTTGAGGCTGTCCTTGCCCGACACGAACGGTGTACCGTAGAACATGGCGAGGTCATAACAGGCCTGACACGCCCGGACCAGGGCCCCGAGGTTCTCCGGCCGGTCGCAGCGGCCCCAGCTGAAGTTGTCGAGCAACGCGACCCGGTCGAGTGGCGCCCCGACGCACACCAGATTGCGCAGCGCCTCCTCGATACCGGCCGCCGCCGCGTGGTAGGCGTCGACGTCGCCGTAGCAGGTGTTCAGGCCGCAGCTGACCGCGACCCCACGATCACGACCGAGCAGCGGAGCGACCACCGCCGCATCGGAAGGCCCGCTGCGATCGACGCCGACCAGCGGTTTGACGATCGAACCCGCCTGGACCTCGTGATCGTACTGTCGGATGACCCATTCCTTCGAAGCCACGTTCGCTCGCGCGAGCACGTCGCAGAGCGTCTGCGCGACATCCGTCGGCGCACTGAGCTCCTCGACCGACTCGCTCACCGGGGTGAAAACCGCCCGCCGGGCCAGGCGCGGAACGCCGTCGTGGAGGAAGCCCATATCCAGATCGGCGACCTGCTCGTCATGGTAGAACAACTCGAGCCGCTTCTCGCCGGTGATCTCGCCGACCACCGTCGCCTCGACTCCTTCAGCCGCGAAGATCCGCAGCGCCTGCTCGAGTTTCGCCGGTGGCACCGCCGCCACCATCCGCTCCTGCGCCTCGGAGATCCAGATCTCGGTGTAGGACAGACCGGCATATTTGAGCGGCATGCGTTCGAGGTGGACCCGCACGCCCTCCTCCTCGCCCATCTCGCCGATGGCCGAGGAGATGCCTCCTGCGCCACAATCGGTGGTCGCGCTGAAGCAGCCGGCGTCGCGCGCCTGGAGGAAGGTGTCGAGCACCCGCTTCTCTTCGATCGCGTTGCCGATCTGCACCGCGCCCGAGCTCACGCTCTCCGACTCCTCAGTCAGCTCGATCGATGAGAAAGTGGCTCCGTGGATGCCGTCACGCCCGGTGCGCCCGCCGACCACCACCACCTGATCCCCAGGCCGCGCCGCACCGAAACAGCAGTCGCGTGGGATCAACCCGGCGGTGCCGCAGAACACCAGCGGGTTGCCGACGTAGCGATCGTCGAAACGCACGCAGCCGTTGACCGTCGGGATCCCCATCCGATTGCCGTAGTCGCGTACGCCGGCCACCACCCGGCGCATCAGCCGCCGCGGATGGATGGTGCCAGGGGGCAGCTGTTCCGGATCGGCATCGAGATCGCCGAAGCAGAACACGTCGGTGTTGAGGATCGGCCGCGCGCCGAGGCCGGTGCCCATGATATCGCGGATCACCCCACCGAGCCCGGTGTTGGCCCCGCCGTAGGGCTCGATCGCCGAGGGATGGTTGTGGGTCTCGACCTTGAAGCAGACACCGTGATCCGCGTCGAATTCGATGATGCCGGAATTGTCGCTGAACACCGAGATGCACCACGGTCGATCGAGTTCGTTGGTCGCGCGGGCGATGGTCTGCTTGAGCAGGTTGTCGATCGTCTCCTGGCCGTCAGGGCCGTGATAGTCGATCAGGCCCTTGAGCGTCTTGTGGACGCAGTGCTCACTCCAGGTCTGGGCGATGGTCTCGAGTTCGGCGTCGGTCGGCTCGCGCCCCAACCCGGCGAAGTGGGCCTGGACCGCGCGCATCTCATCGAGAGTCAGGCTCAGGCACCCCTCGCGGGAAAGCCGCACCAACGCCTCGTCATCGAGCCCGCTGATCGCGACCTCGGTCCGCCGATGACGGGTCTCACCGAGCGGCTCGGGGAAGCGCACCGGCTCGCTCGGGTCGATCGCCACCGCCTCGATCGCACGGTTGGCCAGGATACGCCAGGCGATCTGCTCGCACTCCGCATCGCTCGCCCCGGCGACTTCGATCCGACGCCCCACGCGCACCGCGTCGAGCGCGATGCCGAGGTCGGCGGCCGCCTTGAGCACGCTGGCTTCGACCGGATCCATCACCCCGGGCCGCTTCTGCACCTCGATCACCCGCCGCCCCGCCGGATCACGGGGGCTGGTCAGGATCTGCTCGGTGACCGGATCGCCGAGCAGGCGCTCACCGAGCAGGCGGGCGGCCGAGGCGTCGACCCGACCGCGCAACAGATAGTAGGTGCTGCTGCCGGCATCACTCAGGTGCCCCAGGCCAAGATGGGCCAGCTCGGCCACCAGATGGGGATCACTGCCGGGCTCGGCGCCGACCACGTCCACCCGCAGGGTCTCGGTTCCACGCATGGGCGCAGGCTAGCCCGGCCCGAAAGGGTGTCCACCGGCGTCACTCCGCACACGGCTGGGCGGATGAGCCCGGGCTGGCATGCCAAGGGCTCGCGGATATGACCGACGCCAGCGGCATCCCACCTGCCCACCTCCACCCCGCCCGTTCCGGAGCGCCATCATGCCCGAACCCTTCAAAGCCTATGACATCCGCGGCCTCTATCCCAGCGTCCTCAACGAAGACCTGGCATACCGTATCGGTAATGCCACCGCGCAGCACCTCGACCTCGCCGGCAAGCGCTACGCCGTGGCTCGCGACATGCGCCTATCCGGGCCGGCGCTCAAGGCAGCCTTTGTTGCAGGTCTGGTCGACGCCGGCGTCCACGTGGTCGACTGCGGCATGATCTCGACCCCCGCGCTGACCTTCGCCATGCACCATCTGGATACAGCCGGTGGCGCCCAGATCACTGCCAGCCACAACCCGCCGGGCTATGGCGGAATCAAGATCACCGGCCCCGGTTTCATTCCCGTCGCCGGCGACAGCGGCATGCCCGAGATCGAAAAACTCGCCCGCAACTGCACAGTTGTGAAGCGTTCCGGCGGTGAGGTCAGCGAGGCGTTGATCCTCGATGCCTACACCGATTTCCTCGCCGGCGGGCTCGACCTCGAGCGCGACATCACGGTGGTCGTCGACGGCGGCAACGGGATCATTGGCACCATGTTCCAGTCCCTGGCCCACAAGCTGCCGGGGCTCAAGCTGATTCCGATGCTCTTCGATCCCGACGGGCGCTTCCCCGTGCATGAAGCCAACCCGCTCAAGAACGAGAACCTCGCCTGGCTGCAGGACAAGGTCAAGCAGACCGGCGCCGATTTCGGTGCCGGCTTCGACGGTGACGGCGACCGCTGCGCCCTGGTCGACGAACAGGGCCGGATCATCTCGTGCGACCTGGCCACCGCGATGGTCGCCGAGTACTTCCTCGAGCGCGAACCCGGCTGCACCGTCTGCTACGACCTGCGCTCGAGCAAGATCGTGCCCGAGGTGGTCGAGCAGCGCGGCGGCCGGGCGGTCGAGACGCCCGTCGGCCACACCAAGATCAAGGCGCGCATGAAGAAGGAACAGGCCATCTTCGCCGGCGAGCTGTCGGGCCACTACTACTTCCGCGACTTCTTCGGCGGCGACTCCGGCCTCTACGCCTTCATCCTGTTCTGCAACGTGCTCAGCCGCAGCACCTCGACCTCCGAGCGCATCGCCCCCCTGCGTAAATACCACCATTCGGGCGAGATCAACTTCAAGGCAGACAAGGACGCCGCCTTCGCCCGCATCCGCGAGCTCGACGGAGCCACGATCACGGAACTCGATGGCCTGACCGTGCGCTACGACCACTGGTGGGCCAACGTGCGCGCCTCCAATACCGAACCGGTGGTCCGACTCAACATGGAAGCGGACAACGCCGATCTGCTCGAATCCAAGCTGAGCGAGATGAAGCGCCTGATCACCAGCTGAGGCCATGGCGTAGGGCGCAGCGTTGCCCGACCCCGCGATCGTTCGCGGGGTCGCGCCTTTCCGACCCGGCGGAAACCCCCGCGCAGCTGGCGAGCGTCGCGACGTTGCTCATGAGTGATCCGGGCTAGGCGAACCGCTTGCCGCAGCGCTGGAAGGCCTTGAGCATGTACCAGCAGATAACGGTGCCGACCGGAATGCCCAACAGGCCCAGGTAACACAAGGGCGTCATGATCGTCCGCGCCCAACGCCGGCGACGCAGCAGGCCGATCTGGAGCCACATGAGCAACAACTCGATCACGACCGGGAAGAGCAACAACCCTGCGAGCAAGGGCGTGGACAGGGATGTGACCACCGCCATCACCAGCGGCACCAGGCTGAGGGCGATCATGACCAGAGTGATCCAGCTGAGCACATCGATGTAGACATCCCAGCCGTTGGGCTCGGCTGCGACCGCCGGACGCGGGGCCTGCTTCTTGCCTTTCCGCTTGCCTTTGCCCTTGCCCTTGCGCGTGCCGGTGCGTGTTGTGCGACCGGGCTCGGCGTCGCCCCCCCTGCTACGACCCGGGCCGGTACTCTGGCGGGTGCGGCCGGTGCCAGCAGCGCTGCCTCCGGCCTGGGCCGGCGCGGAGTCCGGCACCGCCACCACCGGTTCGACCACGCCGGTGACCTGGACCACGCTGACCCAGCTCGCGCCGCCATCGGTGGAGACGACCTGCAACGATGGGGTCAGCTGACGCGCCTGCAGCAACCGGCGCAGACCGGCGACACTCACCGGGCGCGCTCCGGATTGCGTGCGCAACAATACATGGGGCTCTTCTGTCCCCGGAGTGCCGGCGGCATCGGCGATTCCGGCCGGCACGGCAAAGGTATGCGCCGCGATGGCGGCATCGATGCTGTGCCAGCTGGTGCCGTCGAACGAGGCCGCCTGCGTCTCAGGGGCCACGCGGCCGCTACGCACCAGCTCACGCACCTGATCGACCGCAACCGGGGTGACACCCTGTGCCGTACGCAGATAGAACCAGGTCATCGCCACCTCCCGCTGCTGCCGCCCAGCGGGCGGACGAGAACAGTAACGATGCGGCTACTACAGTCAATCGCCGATGCGCGCACCGCACCGGCCCCGGCGCTCAGAAGCGGCCGTCCCACTCCACGAGCACCTGCACCTTGGCGTGATCGATCATCGCTTCCTGCAGTTCATCGAGCTGCCCTTCGAGGTAGCGATCGAGATGATAGCTGGTGAAGCCGATGCGATGATCGGTGATGCGGTTCTGAGGGAAGTTGTAGGTGCGGATCCGATCGCTGCGGTCCCCCGATCCGACCTGCTGCTTCCGCTCAGCCGCCCGCGCCGCCTCCTGACGCTCGCGCTCGGCTTCGAGCAGGCGCGAGCGCAGGATCTTCAACGCGCGTTCGCGATTGGCGTGCTGGCTCTTCTCGTCCTGACACGAGACCGCGATACCCGTCGGCAGGTGGGTCACGCGAACAGCCGAATCGGTGGTGTTGACGTGCTGACCGCCCGCGCCGGAAGCGCGGAAGACATCGACGTGGAGTTCCTCGGGCGCGATGTGGACATCGACCTCGCCCGCCTCGGGCATCACCGCCACGGTCGCCGCAGAGGTGTGGATCCGCCCCTGGCTCTCGGTGGCGGGCACACGCTGCACGCGATGGCCACCGGCCTCGTAGCGCAGCAGACCGAAGGCGCCTTCACCACGGATCTCGATGATCGCCTCCTTGAACCCGCCCATTTCACCGGGCTGGCTGGTGAGGATGGCGAACTGCCAGCCGATCCGCTGGCAGTACAGCTGGTACATGCGGACCAGGTCACCGGCGAACAGGCAGGCCTCGTCACCGCCGGTGCCCGAGCGGACCTCGAGCAGGGCCGGACGATCGTTGAGGGCATCGGCCTGGACCAGCAGCGCCTTGATCTTCTCGAGCAGCCGGTCGGCAGCGGCCTGGCGTTCGGCGACCTCGGTCTCGGCCATTTCGCGCATCTCGGGATCGGCGAGCAACTCGCGCGCCTCGGCGACATCATCGAGCGCCTGGCGCAATGCCCGATACGGGGTCACCAGTCGGCCGAGCCGCGCGTGGTCCTTGAGCACCTCGGCGTACTCCGGGCCGCCCATCACCGCGGGATCCGCCAGTCGGGCTTCGAGCACGACGTGGCGATCGGCGAGGGTCGAGAGTTTGTCCAGCAGGTCGGACACCGGTGTGGGCTCTCCATGACGGACCCGTCGACGCACGGCGCCGACGGGTCCCGGTCCACGCTGCGAGGCGGTTACTTCTTCTTCTTGAGCAGGTTCGAGAGCCGCGCGCCGTACTTGTTGCCGAACTTCTCGACGCGGCCCGCGGTATCGACGATACGCTGCTCACCGGTGTAGAACGGGTGGCTGGCGCTGGTGACGTCGAGCTTGATCAAGGGCAGCTCCTCGCCGTCGACGGACACGGTGTCCTTCGACTTGATCGCGCTCTTCACCTTGAACATGGTGCCGGTGACGCTGTCCTGGAAGATGACGTCGCGCACCTTGGGATGGATATCGCTTTTCATGTCTGGTCCTTCCCTACGCCTCAGGCCTGCTCGGCAGATTCGTCGACGGTCGACGCATCCACTTCTTCAATCACCTCGTCGAGGCTCTTGCCGGTCGGATCGGCGTCGACCACCTCGACGGTGATCGTGGCCTCGACTGCGCTGTGCAACTTGACGAGGACCTCGTAGCGGCCCAGTTCCTTGAAATTCTCGTGCAGATGGACCTGACGCGGGTCCACCTTCACATTGTGCTCGGCGAGCTTGGCCACGATCTCTCGGATGCCCACACTGCCGAAGAGGTGGGTGCCGTGGGCGACCTTGGCCGGGATCCGCACGGCCATGCCGTCGAGATCCTTCTTCTGGGCCAGAGCCTGACCCTGGGCCTCGAGATCGGCCTTGCGCGCGCGCTCCTGCAACACCTCGATCTGGCGCTTGGCCGCGGCGCTGGCGGGAATCGCCTTGCCCTCGGGGAAGAGGTAGTTGCGGGCGTACCCGGCCTTCACCCGAACGATGTCGCCCATGCTGCCGAGCTTGAGGACGTTGCTGGTGAGGAGGACTTCGGTGGTCGATGCCATGCGAATGCTCCTTTCAGTCGCCCACGTACGGCAGCAGACCGACGAACCGCGCACGCTTGATGGCGATCTTCAGCTGGCGCTGGTAGTACGAGGAGACGTTGTTCTTCTTCCGCGGCTGGATCTTGCCCTGCGCGGAGACGTAGCGCTGGAGGGTGCCGATATCGCGGTAATCGATCTCGAACACCTTCTCGCGGGTGAACCGGCAGGGCTTGACCACCTCCTGCCGACGCGTGCGCTTGCGACGCTTCAATTTGCTGGACTTGAAAGCCATGGCGGCCTTCCCTTCTCTGGACGTGCTTGACTGGATTGGAGGAGAGATGAGCGAGGGATCAGAACGGCGGTTCGTCGTCGGCCTCGCCGCCCGGACCGGAGGCCGGACCGGAGGCCGGACCGGAGGCCGGAGGCGGTGGTGGAGCCGAATGATCGTCGCGATCCTTCGGCGGCGCCCCGCCGCCACCACCGTCTCCACCCCCACGACTGTCGAGGAACTGGACGGTGTCGGCGGTGACCCGGAGCTTGGAGCGCCGGTTGCCGTCGCGATCTTCCCACTGATCGAGCTTGAGTCGCCCTTCGACCAGGCAGGACCGGCCCTTGGTCAGGTACTGGCCCACCAGCTCGGCCGTCCGCCCCCAGCATTCGACGTCGACGAAGGTGGTCTCCTCCTTCATCTCGCCGTCGCCGGTGCGGTAGCGCCGGTTGATGGCCAGCCCGATATCGGCCACGGCCCGCTCGTTGGCGAAGAACCGGACCTGCGGATCGCGCGTCAGGTTACCGGCGATGATCACGCGGTTGTAGCTGACTGCCATGATCACTCCCTTCCGACGGCGGCCGCGGCGGCCTCGGCCTTGCGCTTCTCGCGCTGGGCACGGATCGCGTCGTAGCTCTTGCCATCGCGGGCGATGATCAGCTGGCGCATGACCATGTCATTCAAGCGGCAACGCCGCTCGATGCGCTCGATCGCGTCGCTCTCGGACCGGAAGTACCCGAAGAGGAAGACCGCGCTGTTCTGGTCGGCGATCTTGTAGGCGAGCTTGCGCTCCTCCCACTTCTCGAGTTCGATCCACTCCGCCCCCTCCTGCTCGTAGAGACCGCGAACGGTCGCCAGGGCGCCTTCGAAGTCGGCATTGGCCAGAGCCGGGTTGAGGAGAATGGTGCATTCATAGGTGCGCATGCGCTGGGATCCTTACATGTCATGCGGTTGCTCGCGGACCGCGGCGCGACTGCGCTCGCGGGAGGCAGGGCACCCTCCCCGCCCCGAGGTGTGGGTGACGCTCAGGCCTGCGACTGTAGGCCTGCGACCCGACGCGCCATGACCGACTTGCGGCGGCTGGCGGTGTTGCGGTGCATGACGCTGTGGCACGCGGCCTGATCCACGCGCTTCATGTAGCGCTGGAGCAGGCTGGAGGCATCCTCCGCCTTGCCATCATGCACCGCACGATCGATCTTCCTGCGCAGGGTCTTGAGCTCGGTGCGACGCGCTTTGTTGCGCATCCGCCGTTCCTCGCTCTGACGCAGGCTCTTCTCTGAACTCTTCCTGTTCGGCATACAGCCTTCTCCATTCGACCAGACGGGCCCCTGGCCGACTGGTCAGGAGCCTCTGCAGGCGTTCAATCGTTGGGCGGCGTCCTTGTAGCCGAGGTCGATCTCGACCACCTTGGTGTAGTCGGCCGCCGCATCATCCTTGTTGCCCATGGCCTCGTGGACCCGTGCCCGGTGGTAGAGGGTGTCCTTGAAGCCCTCGGACATGGGGTCCTCGATCAGGGAGAGGCAGGATGTAAATTGGTCGCGGGAGAGATCAAGCAGATTCTTCTTGGCGAAACAGTGCCCGAGGTAGCGGTGGGCGTCGCGCTTGAAGCGCGGATCCTTGAGCGCCTGCTGGAATTCGCTCGCCGCGCCGTCGATGTCGCCGCGCTTGAACAGCCGTTGGGCGAGATTGAAATGGTGCCCCATCTCGGTCGGCTGCCGCTCGATCCGCTTGCGGTACTCGGCGATCTCCAGATCGGTCAACTGCTCCTGCAGCGGCGCCGGATCCTGTCCTGCGGCCTTGGCCTGTTCGATGGCGTGACGCAGGATCTGGACCTCGAGGTCCCCCAGCCGCATGGTGACCACGAAGTCGTGGGCGTCGACCTCCTGCGCCTTGAGGTAGGATTCGCGCGCTCCATCGAAGTCCTCGAGCCGCCGCATGATATCGCCACGCTTGATCCACAGATGCTTGTCCTGCGGATTGCGCGCGAGGTCCTCATCGCAGTAGGCGAGCACCTGACGCGCGTCGTCGGCGGTACGGATGATCTTGTTCATCGCCTCCTGCTTCTTCGCCTGGTCGGAGTCGGCGATGTTGGCCTGGTAGTCGGCCTGGGCGCCGCGGCCGGGACGCTGCTCGCGGGCGCGGATCGCCTCCCAGGCCCGCGCCTTGCGCGTGGCATCGGGGTAGAGCTTGTGGCCCTTGCAGCTCATCTCGAACTCGGAGAGGGTGGAGATGGCGGCATCGAGCGAATCGAAATCCTTGGTGTCGTTGAACCGGTCCATGTGGGCGTGGGCCAGGTTCCACAGCAGATCCGGGTTGTGCAGCCCGGTCGCTTGCCCCTCGCGGTAGAACAGGATCGAGGCGTCGATCATCCCCTTCACGCCGGTCTGATAGACCTTGTGCGCCGCCTCGCCGGCGGCGAGCAGCGCCTTGATGTCGGGATTCTTGCTCACCCGCTTGACCGCCGCCGCCAGTTGCTTGTACGGATCCTTGGTGAGCGAGAGGGTGGGCATGAAGCCCCCCTTCTTCCCGCTCTCCCGCGCCCGGCGCTTGGACGCGTCGATCAACAGGGACAGATTGTCGAGGTTGGTCGGGTCGAGCTCGTGGCATTCCACGGTCAACTCGATGGCCATATCGTAATTGCGGCGTTCGATCGCCTGTTTCGCCTTGGCCAGATGCTTGCTCAGGTCCACCATGACAGACTTTCGTCGGGGAATGTGTCAGAATCGCATGATTGCAATTGCTCTTCGCACTCAAAGCTATACGCATGTCGTCGAACGGCAAGGCGCTACCGGGAGACTGACCCATGGGTGCACCCGCAACCGGATCCCTGACCATCCGTCGATATCCGGATCCGATCCTGCGCGCGACGGCCCAACCGATCACCACCTTCGGCGACCCGCTGCGCCAGCTGGTCGATCGGATGTTCGTGACCATGCGCGAGGACGGTGGCGTGGGGCTGGCCGCGCCGCAGGTCGGCGTCAGCCAACGGCTGTTCATCACCGACCATCACGCCGGCCGCGAAGACCTGCCCCCGGCCCCGCGGGTGTGGATCAATCCGCGATTCGAGCGCTGCGAGGGGACGGTGCTCAACGAAGAGGGCTGCCTCAGCCTGCCCGGTCTCTACGCGAACGTCGAGCGCGCGGCCCGCTTTGACGTGGTCTACCAGGACCCGGACGGCGCCGAACAGCGCATCCACCTCGACTTCGAGGCGGGCGAGTTCCTCGCCATCGTGGTCCAGCACGAGTACGACCATCTCGAAGGTCGGCTGTTCATCGACCACCTCAGCCACGGGCAATTGGCCATGCTGCGCCGCAAGCTCAAGGAGCTCGAGAAGGCCTTCAAGAAGCAGGCCGGCACCAGAGGAGCGGTGCTACGGCGATGAACGACCGTCCGACCGATCGCTTCAAGTTCGAGCTGCCCGAGGACCCGGCCCGACGCGACCGGCTCGCCGAACTCGGCCAACTCGCCGGCGGCCTGGTCCACGAGATCAAGAATCCGCTCGGAGCCATCGACCTCAACGTGCAGATGCTGCAGATGCAGCTGGCCCAGGACGATATCGACCGCGAGAAGGCGCGTCGCCGCCTGCAACGCATCGCCGACGGCACCCGACATCTCGGCCTGATCGTCGCCTCGTTCCTCGACTTCGCCCGCCCCGGCCGGCCGGAACCCGACCGGGTCGACGTCAACGCGCTGCTGACCGAACTGCTCGAGGAGCAGCGCGAGGTCTTCGCCGAGGACAACATCACCATCTCGCTCCACCGCGCCGAGGATCTCGCCGCGGTCCCGGCCGACCCGGCCCAGCTGCGCGCGGTGTTCCTCAACATCCTGCTCAACGGTCGCGACGCGCTGCGCGAGAAGGACCTCCCCCGACGGATCTTCATCGCCACGCGCAACCGCCGCGGGCGCATCAGCGTGGTCATCGCCAACAACGGCCCGCCGCTCAGCGGCGAGGCTGCGGCCCACCTGTTCGACCCCTTCTTCAGCAGCAAGGAGCAGGGTACGGGGCTCGGGCTGTCGATCGTCCACCGACTGGTCGAGCTGCACGGCGGCCGGGTCTGGGTCAACTCCGATCCGGACCAGGGCGTGAGCTTCACCATCGAACTACCGACCAACCTCGGTCCCGCCCGCACACGGCTGCAGCTCCCGCAACCCGAGGCCGACGCCACGGTCCACGAATGAGCCACCTTTCCAGAAGAATGCCTGCATGGCCAACGTCCTGATCATTGATGACAACCCGACCAACCGCGAGACCTTCGAGGACATCCTCACCGACGAAGGCCACGCCTGCCTCACCGCCGGCAGCGGCGAGGAGGGCCTGGCCAAACTCACCGCCGCGGCGGTCGATTGCGTCCTCTGCGACCTCAAGCTGCCCAACCTCGACGGCCTCGCGACCATGGAACTGGCTCACGAGCGCCATGGGGCGGTGCCCTGGATCCTGATCACCGCCCACGGCAACGAGGAAATCGCGGTCAGCGCGATCAAGCAGGGCGCCTTCAACTATCTCACCAAGCCGGTCGACATGGCCCGGCTCAAGGCTACGGTCGCCAGCGCATCACATATGGCCCGGGCCAACACCGAGAACCGCGCCCTGCGCCGCGAACTCGGCTACGACGAGGCCCTGGATCGGATCATCGGCACCTCGGCCGCGGTCAAACGCCTGAAGCAGGTGGTCCGCCAGGTCGCCGGCACCGACGCCACGGTGCTGATCGAAGGCGAGTCGGGAACGGGCAAGGAACTGGTCGCCGACGCGATCCACGCCCTCTCCCGCCGCAGCGCCGGGCCCTACCTGAAGATCAACACCGCGGCGATTCCGCGCGAGCTGCTCGAAAGTGAACTCTTCGGCCACGAACGCGGCGCCTTCACCGGCGCAGTCCAGACCAAGAAAGGCAAGTTCGAGGCCGCCGATACCGGCACCCTGTTCCTCGACGAGATCGGCGAGATGCCGACCGACAGCCAGGTCAAGCTACTGCGCGTGCTCCAGGACGGCCACTTCACCCGCGTCGGCGGCAACCAGCCGCTCTCGGCCGACGTGCGCCTGGTCTGCGCCACCAACCGCAACCTCAAGCAGGAAGTGCTGATGGAGCGCTTCCGCATGGATCTCTACTACCGGCTCAACGTGGTCAACATCCACGTGCCGGCGCTGCGTGAACGGCGCGAAGACATCCCCCTGCTGACCAAGTGCTTCATCGATCGGCTCAACGACCGCCACGGTCAGAACAAGCGCCCCGCCGATGCGCTGCTGCAAACGCTGCGGCGGATGGACTGGCGCGGCAACATCCGTGAGCTGGAAAACACCATCGAACGCCTCTACGTGCTCACCCCCGGACAGGTGATCGAGTCGGACCTCGGCGAGCACGACGAGGTGCTCGCCGGCTTCGCCCCCCGCAGCGAACCGATAGTCGAGGCCGGGCCGGCCGGACCGGTGGTCAACGGCGACGCGGGCGAAGACGAAGCCCTCTGCAGCGAAGATGCCGCGATCCGGACCCTGGTCGGCCTGCCGGCAGACGAGGTCGAGCGGCGGCTGATCCTCGCCACCCTGGCCCACTGCGGCGGCAACAAGAGCAAAGCAGCACGCCTGCTCCAGATCGGCCTCAAGACGCTCTACCGCAAACTCGAAAACTACGGCATGGGAGCCAAGATCGGCTGAGCCCCGGCCGCCACGCGGCCGCATACGCAGCGCTACTGCTCACGCGGCAGGGTCAAGACCTCGGCCGCCTGCTGCGCGACCCACAGGTCGGTGCTCTGGGCCAGCTTCTCGAGATGACTGAGCACCGCGGGCCGGCCACGCTCGGCGACGCGTGAGGGTGCGGCCAGACGCACCAGTGCCGCCAACTGCGCCGGCACCGCCTCGGCATCCAATGCGCCGCGCGGATACTCCAGGTCGGAGTGGTCCTGCTCGAGCTGGGTCAGCAACAGGGTGCCACGGCCGTCATCGACCCGTACGAGACAGGCGTCGTCGTCAGTGAGCGCCCAGACCAGGCGCTGCCGTTCGCCGCCGCGCCCACGCAGGTGCACCGCGAGCATCGGCACCGCCGGACGCCCATGCTCGAAGGCGCGCAGTTCGCCGACGCTGAACCCCTCGCCAAAGCTGGCCGTGCGCCGCCAGTCGACATCGCCGTCGGCCGCGACCCGCGCCAGCTGCAGCTGTGCACCCGGCGCCACGGCCACCAGGGCGGTCGCCCCATCGCCGAGGTCGATCACCTGGCGCGGGCCGACGCTGCGATCGCTGGCGTCGTCGTCGAGCTCCAGACCGGTGGCCTCGGCCAGCGTCCGCGCGACCTGGCGGTAGGCCGGCGCTTCGAGCGCGGCGAAATCGGTGTCGATATGGTCGAGCAGGGGGCTGCCCGACGGCTGACGTGGCGCGCACGCGCCCCCCACCGTCAGCAACGCGACCAGGACGAGGAAGACGAGGCGTTTCATACGCCTCAGGATGGCCCGGCCGAAGGCGTATCAAGCGTGATCTGGCGATCACAAGCCGACAACGATCAGCCGGTTGCATGGTGCAGGTGCCGCCGGCCACCCCCTGGCCATCGGCGATGGCCGATGGACCCCGACGGGCGAGCCGCAGGAACAAACGTGAAGCTTTTTGCAGAGGGGGCGCTGCCCCCTCGCGGCTTCGCCGCGTACCCCCACGCG
>CAZTGE010000034.1:0-34126 GCA_964612995.1 uncultured candidatus Brocadiaceae bacterium
TCGGGACCGCGCATCGCCGGATTGCCCGTGCAGCGGTATGGCGTGACAGGTACGGTAGGTCCTCATACAGTGAGGACCGTAGGGGCGAAGCCCCTGAGTAATTACAAAGCAGAAAGGTGGGCGGATCCCGCCGGTGACCCCGGCGATGATCGCCGCGGCCGGTGGCGGCGGTGCGCGCGGCCGCGGCGGGATGCGCTCCAAGCTCGAGGCCGTGCGCCTGGCCACCGGAGCCGGGGTGGAGACGGTGATCGCCGATGCGCGCGAACCGGAGGTGATCATGCGGGTCCTCTGCGGCGAGGAGGTGGGCAGCCGCGCCGCGCCGTCGGCACGCACGGGTTCGGGCTCGCGCCGACGCTGGCTGGCGCTGGCGCGGGCGATCCGCGGCACCCTGATCATCGACGCCGGGGCGGTGACGGCCTTGCGTGAGCGCGGCCGCAGTCTGTTGTGCGCCGGCATCGTGTCGGTGGAGGGCCGCTTCGCGCGCGGCGACACGGTCGCCATCGCCGGGCCCGCGGGGCGGGTCATCGCCCGCGGCATGACCGGGCTCTCGGCCGATGAGCTGCGTGCGATCGCCGGCTTGCGCAGCGATCAGGCGCGCAAACGCCTCGGCCACGCGCTGCCCAAGGCCGCGGTCCATCGCGATGACCTCTTGCTGATCTGAGCGCCTCAGCCGCCGTTGGCCACCGGCGGGCGGTGCACGTCGGTCTCGCGCCGGATGCGATGGCCGCCGCTGCGGCGCGCGGCGAGGCGCCCACGATGGACCAGGTCGGCCAGGGCCCCGCGCATGTCGGCGTGGATCTGCAGGAAGCGATCGGTCCCGACGATACGCAGCACCTTCATGATCGCCTCCGGTGGCCGGAACAACTCGAGGCAGAGCCGGCGGCTGTGGGTCACCAGGGCGGAGATCCCCGCGGTGGCGATGCCGGTCATCTGCGCGCAGTCCATGACCACGCCGGGGCAGGTGCGCGGATCGATCCCGGCGAGCGCCTGGTCGAGTTCATCTCCCGCGGCGTCGTCGATGCGCGGCGGCAGGCTCAGATGGGCGACGCGATTGCTCTTGCCGATGATGTAGGCGTAAGGCCCGGTGATCACCCGGTCGGGCCGGCCCACCCGTGCGCGCTCGATCAGCAGCTGACGCGGCCGGCGACCCTGGCGCAGGAGGCAGAGATTGGTCGCCACCACCTTGGCCACGGCCAGCGCCCCGGCCGGATTGGTCGCCACCGCGTCGATATGCAGGCTGCCCAGGGGCGCGGCGCTGTCGTCGCTCATACGGAACGGCAACACCACCGGAATCGCATGGAAGGCCATGCCATCGAGTATGCCTGCGCGCGTGAAGGCCCCAAGGGGGAATGCTGGCGCGCTGCAGAGCGACTCAAAGCTCGCCCCGGGAGCGCCGATCCCCAGGTCGGCATGCCTTGCGTCGCCTCCGCCTGCGTCCAACCGCCCGGCTCTCTTTGGTGATTGGACCATAGCGCAGGCTCCGCCCGCAGCCCAAGGGTTCATCATAGCGGTCGCAGCCTGCGCTGCTCTTTGTTCGTGGGGGGCTCTTCTCCCTGCTGCGCAGGGCCGCCCCCGCTACGCCCCCAATTCCATTGTGACGCAGGTGGAGGTGAGGCATGGCCCTCATTTGCGAGCTGTGGGTCGCCCTGGGTGCAGCTGGTCCGCAGGCGCCGGGTGCCAGTCGCGGCATCAGGTCTCGAGCATTTCCGCGATGACGAGGGGCAATGACACGGCCGCGCCCCAGAAGGAGCGCGGCCGTGTGCGGATGCGAGCGGATGAGGGGAATCGAACCCCCGTATCCAGCTTGGGAAGCTGGCGCTCTACCATTGAGCTACATCCGCGTAACAGCGTGAAGGATCACGGGAAAGCCCGACTTGGCAAGAGTCAACCCGGCCCTGCCATCAGGGCCGCTCAAAGCTCGCAAATGAGGGCCATGCCTCGCCTCCACCTGCGTCACCATGGCCCATGCACCAAAGAGAACCGGGCGGTTTGACGCAGGTGGAGGCGACGCAAGGCATGCCGAGCTGGTGCTCGGCGCTCCCAGGGGCCGTGCTTTGAGCGGCCCTGGCCCTGCCATGGCAGCCGGTTGAAGGCCTGTTTCCACAGCAACCCAAGCAACCAGGACGCAAGCAACCAGGACGCAAGCAACCAGGACGGCCATCTGTCATCGGACCAGTGGGTGGATCCCACTTACCGACTATCGTCGGTATGGCTTCGAGCCGTTTGCCGACGAGCCCCTGGACTTGTTCATGGCAATGGGAACGGTCGAGCAGTTGTTTGCTGACTGATGCCTGCCTGTTCATTTCACCCCAGATCGTAACTGCTCTGGGGTTTCGCCCCTACGGCCCTCACTGCGTGAGGACCTGCCCCAGGCGTCTGAAGGGAGCGTCATACCATGGGTTCATCGGCGGATGAGCCCATGTCGTGACCTCGGTCCGCGCTTCGAGCGGCCCTGGACGTGGGTGTTTCTGGGTTGTTGCGGAGCCAGACGTGGCTGCTAGGATGGCGCGATCAACATCTGTGCCCGATCGGAACAGTATGATCACGCCTTTCCCACGCCGGGGTTCGATGCTTTTGCCCGTGGGCGTCGGTGTCGCGGTTCTCGGTCTGTCCCTGCTGACTGTGGGGCTGTTCAGCCTTGGCAGTGTCTCGCCCGAACTACCGCGTCTGCGCGCCCAGATCAAGAAGGTCCAGGACGACATGGCCGCATTGGACATGGAGCGGAAGGATCTGCACACGAGCGTGGCCGAGTACCGTGATGCCATCGCTGTCACCACTGCGCAGGCCGACGAATTGGAACGCGCCGTCCTGCCTTTGCGTGCGCGCTCCTTGCGTTTGATCCAGGAGGAGAAGGAAGCCAGGCGCGACCTTACGCGTAATGCGGCCGCCATGCAGAAGGTGGTCGATGCCACCAACGCGCGTGCGGTGGATGCCAATGCGCGCCTGCACGCTGAGGGGGAGCACCGGCAGCGGACCGCCGAGGTGTTGCGGATCGGCCAGGAGGTGGTCGGTTCCCTGGTCGTCGATGAAGCGCAGATCGGTTCGTGCTTCCTCGTAGACAGCGCGCGTGGTCCGATCTTCCTCGCTCTGGCGGGTCGTTTGCAGGTGGGCCAGCGTACCATCGGCAAGATGACCGTTCGTGCTCCGGGCGATGTCCGCCGTCAGGTTGTGGTCCCCTTGCGGGTGGACCACATCGATGAACGCATCGGCGTGGCCGTCTTGCGCATCACTCGCAGCGGCTTGCGGGTGACGGTTCCGGTACTCAGCCGGGACAAGCCGATCGCCCAGGGGGATCCGGTCCATCTGGTCGCCACCGTGATTGTCGGTGAGGGCGGCATGATGGAACACAGCGCCTTTGCCGGGCACGTGACCGGTCGCCGTGATGTCGACGGGATGCAGGTGTGGCAGACCGATCTGCCGGCCAATCCCGGCGCCGACGGAGGGCCGGTGCTGGATGCCGATGGCGTTGTGCTCGGCATGCATGTCTCGCCGGGCGAGCGAATCGAGCGGACCGCCTTCTTCATTCCGGCCACGGCATTGAGAATGGTGATCGCCGGCTTCGAACGGGCCACCGGTGGAGGGGGCGGACGATGACCGGTCTTCGCAAGGTGCGGTGCAAGTGCGGCACCGCCTTCACGATTCCTCCCGCACCCGGGACCTACGCGTGTCCTGCGTGCGAGGCGCCCCTACGCGTGCGGGCCCGCGCGCCCCGGTCTGCCGACACACCGGCCCAACCTGGGCCCACTGCCCCGCCAGCGGCCGCCGGAGCGGTCCGCTCGCCAGCGGCGAAACCGCGTGGACAGTGTTCCGCGCCCGGCGCGGGTGCTGGCGCTGCGCCTGCGGACACGCCTGACCGGGCGGTCCAGATGAGCGATGTCATCGGATGGTTCCTGATCGGCATCGGTGCGGTCGCGATGCTGGTCGGGGTCATCCTCTGGGTCGGCGCACCCTACGACGCCGCGGAGGTGCAGAGTGAGCGCCGGCGGCTGCGGGATACGCGAGAACAGCTCGCCTCGCAAGAGGACGGACTTCGAGAAGCACGCGCGGTCGTCCCCGGTCTCGAGGAGCGGCTGGCGGCCGCCCGGTTGACGGTCAGTGATTTCGAGGACGAGTCCGAGCGTCTGAAGGCGCAGATCGCCGTTTCCACACATGAGCTGGAAACGGCGCGAGCGCGGCTGGACCAGCAGAAGGAGCAGCTGGACCAGGTGGGGGCTGCGGTAGCCAAGGTCGGCGACGAACTCGACCAACTCGAGGCGTCCCTCGATCCGCGTCTGCTGATAGAGGCCGTCAAGAAGGCCACACTGGTGATCCGCACCGATGTGGGTTCCGGCTCCGGTTTGGTCATCAACGGCCACGGCGGTGCGCTGACCAACTATCATGTCGTGCGCTGCATGAGCGAGTTGCATGTCTACATGCCGGCCCGCGAAGGAGGGGAGCTGATCGAGCTGTCCGGGGCGCGTCTCATCGCGGCAGACCCTGCTGCCGACCTTGCATTGATCGAGCTGCCCGAACCGCCAGACAGGGTGGCAGTGGACGGCGGCTATCCGGCGCTCGGGATCCGTCCGACGACGGAGGTCGCGATCACCCCCGGCGAGACCGTGTACGCGGTGGGCAATCCGGGCCTCGGCGACGAGTTGCTGACCCACACGGCCACCAAAGGCATCGTGTCAAGTGCCGCACGCCGCGCGGGCGGGGTGGAGCTGTTGCAGTTCACCGCTGCCATCAATCCTGGCAACAGCGGAGGGCCCCTGGTGGATTCCACGGGCGCGCTGGTGGGAGTTATCACCAGCAAGGGAATCAACGTCGAGGCGGTGGGATTCGCCGTGACCATGGACATGGTCACGACCTTCCTGCACAACAGCAGCCGTCCAGGTTATGCCATTGGTCCGGATCTGGAGGCTTGGGAGCGCCAACACGCCCCCGCCGATTTCATCGCCCGGCGTGGCCTGAATTTCCGCCCCGATCGTGAATGCAGTTTCGCCGAACCCGTCAGCGACATGCATGTGCTCAAGGGTGACGCGCTACTGCTGGTGCATGGCCCAACCGGCACGCTCAGTGTTTTCGATGCGGAAGCCAACGCGTTGCAGACCCGTCTGGCTCTGGACAACCCGATCGCGGCCGTGGTCGTCGACAATGCAAAGCGCCGCGCATGGGTACTCTGTCCGACCGTCCGCCGACTCACGGAGGTCCGCCTCGCGCCGTTGGCGGTGGAGGCGCATCACGTGCACAACAGCCTGGCCAGTGCCCACGACCTGATCGGGCTGGAGGACGATGCTGACGTTCTCGCTGTGTTGCGCGAGGGGGCCAGCCCGCTCTTCTGCGACACCCGTTCCCTCGATGATGAACCGGGCGAGGCGCTGGTCGACTTCGCCAGTGCGCCGGTGCTGGCCATGGGTGGCAGCGATGACCACGCCTTCCTCCTCGGGCTCACGGGCAGCACCTTGCAGATGCGAGCCGTGGATGCTGGCGATCTGAGTGCGGCGGTGCGTCAGGCGGTGGGCGCACAGTCGCGCTTGCGACGTGTGCGTCACAATTTTGAGGCCAACCGGCAGTACGACGCGTTCCAGGCTGAGGTCAGGAAGCGTCTGTTCGATGAGGCGCCGCAGGGGGTCTACGACTTGCGCGCTCTGATGCAGGCAGGAGCGCCGCCTCATCCTCCGATCCCGGTCGGCCGGAACCATGTGATCTTCTGTCGTCGACTGATCTCGGTCTCGCGGCGGGGGTTGACCACCGAGAAGGTGCTGCCGCCCAACCCCCAGTGGGCGCAGCTACGCGGACTGAGCCGTGAGGATCACCAGTTTCTCATGTGGTTGGATCGGATCGTTGCCGTGAGCGCTGACGGGCGCTACGCCGCCAGCGGCTCCTGCGTCTACGATCTCGAGCGCGGCGAGCCGATGGCACAGCTGCCCTGGTTGGCGTGCGGGGTCCATTTCAGCGACGATGGACGCGACCTGCATCTGCTCGGCGCCGCGGGCGACACACTGGCCACGGTCGCGCGCTGGCAGGAGACGCTGTCGCGGGCGAGCGGCGAGGCCGACTGAGCCTGGAATGTGCTCCTGAACACCGAGTGGCCTCGGGGACATTCTTCTTGGGCACAGTGGCTGAGCCCGTGCCAGTGCGCCCAGTGCTCCTTGGCCCACCGGTAGCGGGCAGTCTGGCGTCGGATGCGAATGGCCGTGTCGTGGTCGTACACTGTCGTGGAGACGTCGATGCATCTGCTTGGGTCGGCGCGGTGGGCGACGCCTGCCCTGCCCTGCCCGGCCCGGAGCCGTGCCATGTCGTAATCTGTTTGTAACCACTCAGGCCCATCGGGCATGAGTGGTTACAACGCCCTTTTCGCGGCCCCATCGTACGCGATGGGGTCTGGCGTCGAGTGGTGGCGGGCGGATACGTTTCGGCGCAGCCGATCTGCCCACGCTTGAATCTACCGGCAGATTCAGGCGAACCACGACAAAGCCAGGGGGGTGGGTCCTCACACAGCATGGGGCGATCAGCGGGCCTGGTCGCGCCAGCGCCCGGGTGCCATGCCCATCACCTGCTTGAAACACCGGCAGAAGGCGGGGACGGAAGCGTAGCCACTGGCGGCGGCCGCATCGGCGATGGTCATGGGGCTGAAGCGCAGAAGCTCGGCGGCGGCTTGGATGCGTTCGCGAGCCAACCAGGTGCGCGGGCTGCAGCCATAGGTGGCCCGGAAGCGGCGTCGGAAATGCGCCAGTGCGAGATCGCAGGCGGCGGCGAGGTCGGCCGGCTCGAGTACGGCGGCGCCGTGCGTGGCGAGGCACGCGCTGCAGCGCTGGCGTTGACGCGGGCTCAGGTGGCCAGCGCGCGCGGTGGCGAGGTCGCTGCTGCTCTCGCCGATGTGCGCGATCAGATCGGCGAGCGCGCACCGCAAGCGCAGTGCCCGCGCCGGCCCGGGGGTGGCGAAGGCCTGTACCAGCCGGTCGAAGGCCGGCTGACAGGCGCGGCCATCGGACAGACACAGATGCCGCTGCGGCCAGGTGTCCAGAGGGGCGTGGGCACGCACCACGTGGAAGTGCAGGCGGGGGCCGGGATCGGGGGCGAGAGCATGGGGCACCTGGGGCGCGAGCCAGTGGAGTTCGCCGGTGCGCCAGGTCACCGGACGGTTGTCGACACTGCCGGTGCAACTGCCGTCCAGGATCAGGTAGATGATGGTGTCGTCATGCTGTCGAGGCTCGATGTGCCAGCGTGGCGGTGGTCGGATCCGTAGCGCGCGGACCACCTCCAGCGGTACGGCGGGGTCGAGCAGGCGATGGGCGCAGGCGGTGATGTCCACTCCGGGATAATTCTGGGATGGACGCGGGTATGGCAAGCGACCGCCGCCACGATTAGCATGAGGGCATGCAACAACGAGCGAACATCCTCCTGCTTCTGACCGACGACCAGCGCTTCGACACCATCGCCGCCCTGGGCAACCCGGACATGGCGACCCCCAACCTCGACGCTCTGGTGGCGCGCGGTACCGCCTTCACCCGGGCGCACATCCCCGGTGGCACCTGCGGAGCGGTGTGCATGCCCAGCCGGGCCATGCTGCACACCGGGCGCAGTCTGTTCCATCTCGACGGGCAGGGTCGTGAAGTGCCCGCGGCGCATGCCCTGCTCGGTGAGACCTTCCGCGCGCACGGCTGGCAGTGCTTCGGTACTGGCAAATGGCACAACGGCGCCGCAGCCTACGCCCGCAGCTTCGATGCTGGTGCGGAGATCTTCTTCGGCGGAATGGACGACCACTGGAACGTGCCCGCCTGCCACTTCGATCCGTCCGGGCGCTACGACCACCCGGTGCCGGTGATCCATAACCCGCAACGGGAGCGCCGTAAGCGCATGCGTATCGGCGATCACATCACCCCCGGCGCGCATAGCACCGACCTGTTCACCGATGCCACGATCGATTTCCTCCGGACCCGTGATTCGACACGGCCGTTCTTCGCCTATGTCTCCTTGATGGCACCGCACGATCCGCGCAGCATGCCGGCGCGCTATCTCGAGCCCTACGCCGAGCAGCGACCACCGCTGCCACCGAACTTCTGCACCGCGCATGCCATCGACACCGGCGCGTTGCGGATCCGTGACGAGATGCTGGCCGGCTTCCCCCGCCAGGAGGATGAGATCCGTGAGCATCTGGCAGAATATTATGCGATGATCACGCACATCGACGATGCCTTCGGTCGGCTGATGGACGAACTGGAGGCGAGTGGTCAGCTGGCGAACACCATCATCGTGCTCGCGGGCGACAACGGCCTCGCCGTGGGGCAGCACGGGCTGATGGGCAAACAGAGCGTGTACGAGCACAGCGTCCGCGTGCCGTTGGTCATCGCCGGGCCGGGCATCACCGCTGACGCGCGCCGCGACGAGCTCGTCTACCTCCACGACCTTTTCCCCACCCTGTGCGAGCACTGTGCCTTGCCGGTGCCGTCGAGCGTTGAGGGTCGCAGCGTGGCCGGTGCTTTGCACGGTGGCCCCGGCTGCGGTCGGGAAAGCCTGTACCTCGCTTACGCTGAGAGCATCCGTGGAGTCAGTGATGGCGAGAGCAAGCTGATCGAGTACGCCTGTGGCGCGACCCAGCTGTTCGACCTGGTCGCCGATCCCTGGGAGCTGGACGATCGAGCGTCTGCGGAGCCGGAGCGGGTGGCGGCGCTACGCGAGCGCTTGTGCGCGCACGCCACGGCCTGGGACGACCGCGATCATCCCACCGGCGCGGCGTTCTGGGCCGCGCGTGACGATCTGGTTCCACAGCCGTGAGTCAACCATGGCGTAACGTAACTACTCAGGGGCATCGCCCCTACGGTCCTCACTGCGTGAGGACCTACCCCTCTGGCTTTGCCGTGGTTCGCCTGAATCTGCAGGCAGATTCAGGCGTGGGCGGATCGGCTGCGCCGAAACGTATCCGCCCTCCGGCGGCACTTGCTCCTCGGCCTGACGGCCTGCGGGGCTGCGCTTGCGCTTGCGCGGGCCGCTGGCCCCACTGGGGCCAGCTATCGCCTGCGGCGATACTCGCTTCGCCCACCACTCGACGCCAGACCCCATCGGGTGCGATGGAGCCCCACATAGCGCGGGCGCCGCCCGCACCCCAAGGGGCATTGTAGCGGGCGGCGCCCGCGCAGCTTTATGTTCGCGGGGGCTCGCTCTGCGCTGCGCGCAGTCGCCCCCGCTACGCTGGTAACCACTCATGCCCGATGGCCCTGAGTGGTTACCACGGCACTTCGCCCGGTCGTGCATGCTCACATGGCTACGCGTATGCTCCGCGTGGCTCAGTGGGCGATGGTGCCGGTGTTGTACAGCGGCAGGTAGCGGTAGTAGACCTCGAGTGAGAGGGTGGCGAAGGTGGTCGAGATCAGGCGGCCGGTGCGCTTGCTCCAGCGGCCGTCGGGATCCCAGCTGCCGGCGTGCTTGCCGCTGGTGCGCTGGCTCTCGATCAGGACCTGCTTCATCCGTTCGTTCCACGTGTGCCACAGCGGGCCCTGATGCTGGTAGAGGGCGAGGGTGCCATAGTACCAGTAATAATAATCCCGTTTGCGCGCGTGAGGCGGACGCTGCGCGATGTAGCGGGCGGATTCGGCCATCATCGGGTGATGCGGGGGTACCTGATAGAGTTGGTTGCAGAACATGCCGACGGCGGTCATCGCATGGTTCGCACCGCGTTTGGGCGTGTATGCGAAACGACCGCCGTGGTCGCCCTGGCCCACCCGCTCGAGCCAGTCGCGTCCCTGGTCGAGGGTGCGTTGCAGCACGTCGGTTCCGGCGTGACGGGCGCTGACCAGGGCCATGATCTGCCAACCGCTGATCGAGGTGTCGCCGTCATCGCTGCCGGGGTTGTAGCGCCAACCGCCGTGGGACGGGTTCTGCGCCTTGACGATCAGGTGGACCGCGCGTTGCAGCGGTGGCAGCAGGTCCTCGTCGCCGGTCAGGCCGCAGGCTTCGGCCAGGGCCATGGTCGCCAGACCGTGGTTGTACATGTTGTCGGTGAAGCGGCCGTCTTCGCCCTGTTGGGCGATCAGCCATTCGAGGCTGCGTTCGATGCGCTCGCGGTGGGGCCCGTCTTCGGTATGTTTGGCGCCCCAGCCGAAATAGCACAGGGTGGCCAGGGCCGTGGCGCCGACGTTGTGGCTACGCTCGCCGCCGTGCTTCTCGCAGGCCCAGTGGCCGTCGTCTTCCTGGTGGCGACTGAGCCAGTCCAGCGCGCGCCCGACGGCGACTTCGGTCGCCTCGCTGCCACCGAGTTGGCGGATGAGCTCCTCGTCGCGTTGTTCGGGATCGCGCAGCATGTAGAGAGAGGGATCGTGATCGGCGGTCTCGAGGTGGACGGCGTCGGCGAGCGCCAGATCCGGCAGGTGGCGGCTGATGGTCTCGCCAGTGCCCGCGAGGCGGGGTGGCGGCGGCGGCAGGTCGGCGTCCGCGGCCTGGTCGACCGCCGGAGTGGCCGGCGCCGCGTCGGCCGCGATCGCCTGCATCCGCACCGATGCGGTGGCCGGATTGCGTTCAGTCTCTGCCGCGTCCCGGCCGCTGGGGGTGGCGTCACGGCGTTGGACGGTCACCGGTGTGCGCGCGCCGGTGGCCGACCGGCTCTGGGTGTGCACGCGTTCGAGTTGGAGCTGGTCGAGGGCGGGGGTGGCGGCGGTGGTCGCAGCCCCTGCGGGGGCCTCGGTCCGGGCCAGCCGCGCAGCTCGTTGGCTGCTCGTGCTGTGGCGTGGCGCGCTGCGCGCGGCCTGGATGTCGGCGCTCGGGGCATGGACCGGGGCGGCGAGGGCCGCCATCGCGACTGCGTGTACGGCGGTGTCCTGTTCGCTGTGTGCGAGCTCGGTCGCCTCGACCCGGGTACTGTGTGTCGGAGTCGTGACCGTCACTTCGGCCGCGGCGGTGGCCGGGGTCTGCGCCTGCAGTTCGACCGTTTCGAGGCCGACCTCGCTCACCGGCAGTTCGAGCCGGTCGGCGAGGCTGTCGCTGACCTGGGCCGTCCGCGCGGTGGCGTTCGCGCTGGCACGCACCGGCCGGGCCTCGAGTCGGACCTGTTGCTCGGGCAGGGCGAACTCCTGTTCGGCGAGCTCGGGCGCGGGGCCCGTGCGCACCGGTTCGAACTCGGGCAGCTCCATCGGCGGGCGGGGAGCCTCGATCGCCATCGGTTCGGAGGTGGTCTCGACCGCGTTGACGCTCTCGCGCAGCTCCATCGCCAGTTTCTCGGTCGCCAGGGTGTCGGCTTCGACCACCATCTCGCGCGGATCGCCGCGCGCCGGTTGTTCCATCTGACGACTGATCATCCAGGTGCCGAAGGCCAGCAGCAGCAGTGCGTGGACCAGCCCGGAGACCAGCATGCACTTCGCCCGCAGGCCGCTGTCCGCGTAGCGACCAACGGCGCGGTACCAGGCGGCGAGCAGGCAGCTCGCGACGATCGTGCCGCCCATCGCCACCAGCCACCAGCGGATCTGATACAGGAAGCCGAGGAAGGCGGCCCAGTGGTCGCGGTCGAAGTGGTCCTCTGCCTCGGTGTGGTGGAGCACGCCACGCGTGTCGGCCTGCCTGCGATCGGAGGTGAAGACCAGACGGTAGCCGTTGCCGGCGATGGCGGGGGCGCTGTCGTCGACCGTGCTGTTGACGCTCGCTCCGAGGTTGCGCAGCTGGTCGATGCCTTGTGCGTCGATGCGCCCGGCGTAGAGGTCGAAGCCGCCGAGGCCCCCGGCGCGATCGGAGGCGAGATAGATCAGATCGCCATGGCGGGTGGTGGTGGGATGGCGGTCGCATCCTGGCGAACTCAGCGCGGCGACGCGTTGGCCGTGCAGTGCCACCGGTTCGTCGGGATAGACGATGTGCGCCACGCGCATGGAGGCGCTGCTCTTCTTGAGCGCCTCCATGTCCACGCCTTCGAAGTCGTACATCGGCAGGTAGCGGTAATAGACCTCGAGCGAGAGCACCGCCATCGCGGTGGCGACCACCCGGTCCATCGCCTTGGACCAACGGTCGTCGAGCCAGGTGCCGGCGTGTGGACCGTCGGCGATCTGGCGCACGAGCAGCAGGTCGCGCACCCGTTCGTTCCATGCCTGCCAGTGGCTGCCCTGTTGCTGGTACATGGCGAGGAAGCCATAGTACCAGTAGTAGAGATCGGTATCGGCGTCGGAGTCGGGCAGGCGGTCGACGATGTGGTCGGCCGATTCGAGTTGGCGTGGCTCGGTCGGGCGTGCGCCGAGCATCTGGCGCACGAACATGCCCACCGCGGTGAGACTGGCCTTGTCGCCGGGGCCGGTGTAGCCGTAGAGCCCGCCGTGCTCGCCCTGGTTGGCGTGTTCGAGCCAGCGTTCGATGCCCTCGAAGGTGGCGTCGGGGATCGCCACCCCGGCCTTGCGCGCACGTACCAGGGCGGTGGCCTGCCATCCGACGATCGAGGTGTCGCCCTTGGCCGGCCGGGCGTGATAGCGCCACCCGCCGAGTTCGGGGTCCTGGGCGGCGACGATGATCCGCACGCAGGATTCGAGCGGTTCGCGCAAGCGTTCGTCGCCGGTGAGCAGCAAGGCCTCGGCGAGGGTGATGGTCACCATCGCCTGGTGATACATGCCGTGGGAGACCGAGGCGTAGTGACCGCCGCGCCGGCGCACGTCGGCGATCAGCCAGTCGATCGCCGCGAGCAGGGGTTTGCGGTAGGGGCCGGAGACCGTGTGCTGCTCGCCCCAGCCGTAGAAGGCGAGCGCGGCGAGCGCGGTGGCCGAGGCGTCGTGGACCGTTGGCGCATCCGGGTACGGCTTGTGCTTGTCGCGATCGGTGCGGTCGCGGAATTCATCGGGCGAGAGCGCGCTGACATCCCACCAGCCCTCCGGACGCTGCTGGGCGACGAGCCAGTCGAGCGCACGGACGATGGCGGCTTCGGTACGGGTGCTGCCGCCGAGCTGGCGGATCAACCGCCGACGGAAGTCGGGATCACGCAGGGGGTCGTCGGCATCGGGCAGGTCGAGCTGGCCGATACGGTAGATATCGGTCTGGCCGATCCGCTGCTGTGCGACGGTCTCCTGCCAGCGTTCGCGTCGCTGCGTGGGGCTCGCTGCGGCATCTGGCCGGTTCGAGGCGAGCAGCAGGTCCTGGCTGTCGACCAGCAGGTGGGGATCGAGTTCGTCGAATTCGCTGTTGACCTGATCGGTAAGGTTGAAGGCGCGGCCCCAGTCGTCGCCGTTACGGAAGGCGACGTAGCAGTCGTAGCCACCATAGCCGCCGGCACGGTTGGAGCAGAACAGCAGGGAGCGGCCGTCGGCGGCGAGGAACGGGCTGGTCTCATCGGCGTTGGAGTTGACCTCCTTGAGCGGGCGCAGTTCGCTCCACCCACCCTGGCCGCGGCTGGTCGCGAACAGGTCGGTGTCACCAGACGGCGAACGCCGGGCGATGATCATCTGGGTGCCGTCGGTGCTGAGGGTCGCGGCCGGGTTCGGCGTGGTGGCGTTCGGCGCCCCCGGGATCGGCGTCGGATCCTGCCACAGCAGTCCGCCGACCGAGGGTTCGCGCGCGTCTTCCGCCTCGATGCCCCAGAGGTCGCGCCAGATCGCAGGGCGGGCGATCATCACCGCGCTCAGCGCGGCGATGGCGAGTAGAGCGTTGAGCCCCAGGCCCCACAGCAGGCCCCGGCGGACCCAGGTGGCGGTGGCGGTCATGGCGTGCCCGCGGGGTTGAAGTCGTAGCCGATGTTGACCTCGGCCACCCCACCGGCGCGGCAGGCGCTGATCGCGTCGGCGACATCGCCGTGCAGGGCGCGCTTGTCGCCGCGGACCAGGACCTTCTGGTCCGGATTGGCGCTGATGGCATCGCCGACAGTGGCCTGGATCGCCGCGGCATCCATCGGCCGGTTGCTGACCAGATAGAGCGATCCGTCCTCGGCCGTGCTGCGATCGCGCACGTTGATGACGATCAGCTTGCGCGCGGTGTTGGTCAACGAGGTGCTCTCGCTGGTCTGGGGCAGGCTGACCGCCTCGTCACGTTCCTCTGCCTTGAAGGTGGTGGTGGCGATGAAGAAGATGAGCAGGATGAACATCACGTCGAGCAGCGACGAGATGTTGATCACCTGGTCCTTCTCGGCTTCTTCGCGGGCGATGCGCATGGGGTGTTTCCTCCGGGCCGGCGCTCGGCGGTGGGGAGCGGCTCAGGCGGTGGCCGGCGACAGCTCCGGCGCGGCGGTCGGCTCCGTCGCACGGTCGCTCTGTGTGGCGGTGCGCTCGCTGTGGTGCTGGTTGTAGGCAGCGAATTCGAGGAAATCGATCGCCTGCTCGTCGATGCTGTCGACGACGTTGTCCACGCGGGTGCTCAACCAATGGAAGACCAGCAGCACCGGGATCGCCAGGGTCAGGCCGGCGGCGGTGGTCACCAGCGAGGTGTAGATGCCCGCGGCGAGGGTGTCGGCTTTGTTGACCGCGCCACCGGCCGCCGCCTGGAAGGCGGTGATCATGCCGTAGACCGTGCCGAGCAGACCGAGCAGCGGGGCGATGGCGGCGATGGTCGAGAGCGGCCGCAGGCTGCGCTTCATCTTCGATACCTGACGCAGGCCGGCGTCCTCGATCGCCTTCTCTATGATCTCGGGGCGCTCGTTCATCCGGGTCAGCCCGGCGCGGAAGATCTCGGCCACCGGTTCCTTGCGCTCGTCGCAGTAGCGCAGCGCGGCCGTGGTGTCGGGCTGGTGCGTGTCGCCGACGGCGGTCTTGAGCCCGGGGAGGAAATCGTCGGGCACGATCACCGTGCGGCGCAGCGCGAGGAAGCGTTCGAGCGCGAGGCCGAGTGCGAGTAGCGAGCACAGCGCCAGCGGCAGCATGACCCAGCCGCCGGCGATCAGCAGTTCGAGCAGGCTCTCCGGCTGGTCGGCGGCGGTGGCGGATTCCGCTGCCAGCGGCAGGACGGGGGCGAGGAGGGCGCAGCAGCGCCAGGCGGCGCGGTTCAGGCGGCAGGTCATCGGTCGGTCCTTTCCAGGAGCTTGGTCACCTCGGTGCGCATGTCCTCGGCGATCTCGGAGGCGGCGCTGTCGGGGAAGCGTTCGCAGACCTCGGCGAAGCGGTCGCGGGCGGCCTGCAGGTCGCCCTGTTTGCGGGCGACGCGGCCCATCTCGAGCAGGGCCTTGCTGGTCCAGGAGCTCAGCCGGTAGCGCGTTTCGACCAGCGTGAATGCGGTCAGCGCCTGTTGGTAGTGCTCCTGCGCGAACAGGCATTCGCCGATCTGGAACTGGGCCCGCGCGGCGGTCGCATCGCGCAGCTCCGAGTCGACCACGGCACGATAGGCGGCGCGGGCTTCGTCGTAGCGCTCACGGTTCTCCAGCGCGAGACCGTAGGCGAGCCGGGCCTGGGGCGCGTAGCGGCTGTCCGGATAGTCGGCGAGGAAACGCTCGGCGTGCTTGCGGCTCTGATCCCAGCGGCCGGCGAGGCCTTCGCACTGGGTTAGTCGCAGCAAGGCAGCCTCGTGTTCGGGGTTTTCGGCGCCGGCGGCGACGGCGGTGGCGAAGTGCTTGCAGGCGCGGTCGAATTCGCGTTCGTTGCGGCGGGCCTCGCCAGCGAGGAATGCGACATTGGCCCGGCGATCGCTCTGCGGGTGGTGCTTGAGGAAATGCTCGAAAGCATCCGCCGCGGCCGGCGCGTCACCGGCCTGGCTGGCGCACCAGCCGCGCAGGTAGGCGATGCGTTCACGATCGGCGCGCGGGGCCTGATCGCCGACGGCGTCGAGCAGCTCGCGCGCGGCATCGTAGCGCTCGTCGTTGATGGCGATCTCGGCGCGGGCGATCCGCGCCTTGCCGGCGAGCGGACTGTCGCCATGGGCCTCGATCATCAGCGCGTAGGCGCGTTCGGCCGCCGCGTTGTCGCCCTGTTGGTGCAAGGTCCAGGCGCGCCAATAGGCGATGCGGTCACGCAGGTTCTCGACGCTCTCGTGCGACTCGGCCGCGGCGAACTGCTCGAGCGCCTTGGCGTGCTCGCCGGCAGAGGCGAGGCACAGGCCGCGGTAGTAGGCGAGCTGGCCGGCCCGCTCGCCGCCGCCCGCCGTGCCGAAGTGCTCGCGCAGGAAACGGTCCGCCTGTTTGAACTCGCCGTGACGGATGTCGATCACCGCCGCCTGGACCGCGGCGTCGTCGGCGAGCTGGTGCTTCCGGTGGCCGGCCACCTCGGTGAAACGCTTGCGCGCCGCATCGTGCTCGCCGCGGTCGAGTTGGTGCCAGGCAAGGTAATAGGTGCCCGCGACAACGCCGCGTTTGTGCGCATCGCGGAGGAACTCGCCACGACGCTTGTCGTTTTCGGTATGGTCATAGACGTGTCGGCAGAGGGCGGCATAGGCGCTGCGGGCGTCGGTGACCGCCTCGCGGCGCTGCTTGTCGTCGATGATCCGATCGAGCACCGCGACCGCCTTGTCGGCATCCCCGGCGCGGTGGTGGGCCAGGGCGAGATTGTAGGTCGCGGTGTGGGCGTTGGGTGCGTCGCCATCCTTGTCGAGGAAGCGCCGCAGGTGTTCGACGGCCTTCGGCCAGTGTTCGAGCCGCAGGTGGCAGTCACCGGCGAGGTAGTGCAGCTGCGCGAAAGCGGGATCTTCTGGCGGGTCGGCCAGCAGGGGGGCGAGTGCATCGAGCGCCTCCTGCCAGCGGCCGGCTTCGTGGGCGGTCTTGGCCCGGCGCAGGCGGGTGACCCGCGTTGCCTGACCGGCCAGACCCTCGGCCTGTTCGAGCTGTGCGTAGAGCGGTGCAGCGTCGGCTTCGCGGCCGAGCGCGACCAGGGTTTCGGCCTTGACGAAGCGGACCTCGTCGGCGGCTTCGGCCTGACCGGCGCGTTCGAGATAGCGGTCGCAGACGGTGAGCGCATCCTCGTAACGTTGCGCCTGATGCAGGCAGTAGGCGCGCAGGCGCAGGGCCTCGGGGCCGCAGTCGCTGTCCTGGGGCACCCGGGCGAAGAGCTCGGCTGCGGCGAGATGGTGATCACGGTACATCGCCGCGGTGCCGCGTTCGAGCATGACCTCGGGGTGGAGCGGATGGCCCGGTGCGAGGTCATCGAGCGCGGCGAGCAGTTCGGCCGCGCGCTTGTGGTCGCCGTCGGCGGCGCGTGCCCGGGCGCCCCACAGTCGGGCTTCGACGCCGAGCTCGGTGTGGTCGTAGAGGTCGTCTAGTTCCTTGCGTGCCCTGCCGTGGTCCCCTTCCTGGTAGCGGGCACGACCGGCGAGCAGGCGGGCGTCATCGCGCCAGGGGGAATCCTTGTGGTGCTTGCGCAGTTGCCCCAGGCGCTTGCGGCAGGTCTTGTAATGGCCGCGTTGGAAGGCCATGACCGCGTGGTTGTAGGCCGCGGCATCGGCGAAGGGCCCCTGCTGGTGATCGGTGGCTTCGGCGAAGGCGCGTTCGGCCTCCTCGAGCCGGCCGAGCGCGGCGAGGCACTCGCCACGACGGTAGCGCGCGCGGTGGACCAGATCGGGGTCCGTCTTGGCCACGATGACTGCCTGCAGCGGAGCGAGCGCGGCTTCGCTCTGGTCGTCCTGCAGCAGCGCGTTGCCGAGGTGGAGCCGGATCAGGTCCTCGTGCTCGCCAGTGCTCCCGTCGAGCAGCCGCCGGCCGAGCGCGATCGCTGCGGGCCAATCGCCGCGCCGGGCGTGGATCTCGAGCAGGGCCACGCCGGCGGCGATCCGCTGCGCCCCGTCCGCCTCGGCCACCATCCAGGCGAGGTCCTCGAGCGCCTGGGCCGTCTGACCCGCGTGGAGGCGGGAGAAGCCGAGCATCAGCATCAGGCGGTGTTCGTCGGCCACACCGGCGTCGCGCAGCGCGGCGAGCAGTTCGGCCGCCTCTGCGTACTGCTGCAGGTGGTAGCGGCAGATCGCCAGGCCCCACCGGGCCTGATCCGCCTTGTCGTGCTCGGCGTGATCGGCGAGAAAGCGTTCGTACTGGCTCACCGCCGGTGCATAGAGCCGGCGCATGGTCAGGGCGTTGGCGTTGTAGTAGGGCTCGAGTGCGGGATCGGGCGCTTGCGCTTGCGCCTGGAGTGGTTCGGCGGCATTGAGTGCGATGCCGGCCCAGAGCAGGGCGCTGGCGGTCGTGGTCCTGATCATTGCTCGGAAGGGATACACCGTTGCGCTCCTCCGGTCGGGACTGTGGCCTGGGGCGGGCATCGCGGCGATGTCCTGGCCGGTGCACCCACTCAATGCGAGGCCTCCCGTGGCTGTGACAGGGCCGGTTGTCGCCCATAGGGGCGGTTCGACATTCAACACCTTGCCGCGTAGGAGGGTACATGCTTCCGGCGCCGCTGGAGCGGCGATGGAGGCTGTACATGCTCGCGAATCGGACCGTCCCCGTGCTCGTCGCCCTGCATCTGGCCCTCGGCCTGGCCGCTGGTGGCGGCGCACCGCTGGGTGCAGCGGAGGAGCTCGCCACCCTGCGCGCCGACCTGGAGGCGATCGTCACCGCGCGCGATGCGGCGCTCGAACGACTCAACGCCCGGCTCGAACGCGACAGCCAGCAGGGTCCGCTGCTCGATCTGCGTCTGGACGAGGAGCATCACCACGCCCATGAGCCGATGCGCATGGATCTGACCTATTGTGGCGGACGCTTCCACGGCGCCGGCGCCTTCCTCAAGAGCTACAATCAGGCAGAGCACCGGATCGACGCCAGCGGGCTACGGCTCGAGGGCGAGCGGCTCACCGGTACGCTGGTGATCACCCTGCGTCCCGACCAGTGGGTGCCGCCCGATCACACCGAACGCGAGCAGACGCATCACATCGATGCACGGATCGACGGATCGGCGGTGGTCGGCAGCTATCGCTACACCGGCCACCTCGGTCCTGACAAGGATCGGCTCAGTGGGACCGTGGCCCGGCGCGAGGCCACGGTGAGCGTTGCCGGCCCGAGCGGCACAGAGACGGTGGCGGATGGCCCCGCAGGAGCGGTAGAGCTCGGTCGGCTGAGCGCTCAGGCCTACCGGCAGCTGTGGGCGGCCGCTTTCGCCCTGCACGCCTACCCGGTGAGCTACCAGACCTGGCTCGAGCGCAACCTCGTCGGTCTGCCCGAATGGAGCGTGGAAAGCGATGCAGTGACCGACATCAAGCAGACGGTCGCCCGCATGGCCGCCTGTGCCCGGCGCTTCGACCCGGCCGCCCCCGCGGCCGGTGAATTCGCCCAGGGGTTCTGCGGCCCTGCAGACCAGCGTTTCGGCCCGTTCTTTGCCACCTCGGCCCTGGAGCAGGGGGCCGACGGTGTCGCCGTGTTGCCGGAGGCCACCGGTACCCCCGGCGCCCAACGCTGGCAGTACGTGCCGCGGTGGACCATCCTCGGTCCGTTCCCTGCGCCCAACCGTACCGACCACATCCTGCCCGGTTTGCCCGAAGCCATCCCGCCGCGTCAGGCACGATACGCCTTGCGTACCGTCGATTTCGGCCGCGACTTCGTGCATCCGGACTGGTTGAGCGAGGAACAGAAGAGCGTGGCTTATCACTCCTACAGCGCCGCGGATTGGCTCAAGAACTATATCGCATCGGGCAAGCCGGAGACGGCGCAGGCCTACACGTATCCGGCCGAAACCCGCAGCGGGCGCTGGGGGACCGCGGTGATGCCACCGCGCTGGTGCGTGACCCCGACCAAGGTCCCGGTCTATGGCGCGACCCGCAGTTCCTACTTCGCCAGCACCCTGGTCCGCAGCGAGGTCAAGCGCACGGTGTGGGTCGAGGCCAACTGCCAGGATGCCGGACAGCTGTGGATCAATGATCGCCTGGCCTGGCACAGCCAGCCGGATCTGGAGGATCGCAAGCGGGTCAAATGGTCGATCTTCCCGATCGAACTCGAGGCCGGCGAGAACACGGTGATGGTGCGGTGTCGCAACGACGACCCCGCGACCTCGGTGCGGGTGCTCTTCTGTACCCGTGGCCAGCCGGATCCCGATCCCGTGGCCCAGGTGGCAGCCGGTGTCGACGCGAGCGCGGTCCATCTCGGCTTCCGCGGCAACGGTACCGGGCGCTTCCCTGCTCCGGCCGAGGGCCATCCGCCTCTGGCCTGGGATATCGAGACCGGCACCAACGTCCGCTGGACCCTGCCGCTGCCGAGTTACTCGCATAGCTATCCGTTGATCGTGGGTGATCGCATCTTCACCAACTCGGAACCGCACTGGCTCTACTGCATCGACAAGATGAGCGGCGAGGTGCTCTGGAAGCGTGCGAGCAATCTGGCCGGGTTCTTCGCCCCCGAAGACCGCGAACTCGGTCGCCAGGGCTATGCCCTGCTGGCCGGCTCCAACCTCGAGACCGAGGTGCGCCAACAAGCCGCTGCGCTCGAAGACGAGAAGATGGAGGTCGATCTCGCCCTGCGCGAAGACGATCTCGACGCGGCCAGGCGCACCGAATTGCGCAAGCGGTCGCGCGATCTGCGCAACGAGATCTCGGAGTTGGTCGGCCGGCGCAATCCCGGCCTGCGGACGCTGTCCAAATACAACGCCGGCCGCGGCGGCTGGCACCGGTTCACCGGCCTGACCATGCCCACGCCGGTGAGCGATGGCGAGCATATCTGGGTCAAGTACGCCCATGGTGTGGTGGCGTGTTACGATCTTGCTGGCGAGCGGCGCTGGATCGTCGACACCAAGCTGCGCGGAAACATCGCCGGCGTGTCCTCGCCGGTGCTCGTCGGCGACATTCTGATCGTCGAGGGCGGCCCGAAATATCGCGCCAAGGCCGAGGGTCGGAGCATGACCGATCTCGCGCGCGAGGCCGACGTGCCGACGGGCAAGAAGCAGGACCTGCACTATGTGGTCGCCTTGAATGCGAGCACCGGTGAAGAACGCTGGAACCGGGTGGTCAAATGCGGCATCGGCGGCTACGGCACCCCCGGCGGACCGCGGGCGCTGCGGCTGCGTGGGCCGGAGGGCCCGGTCGACGTGGTGGTGACCCAGCGCATGCTGCTGGCCGCCGCTGACGGCCGCGTGCTCAGCGATTCCTGTCGGGTCTCGCCGGGCTACGCCGGGTTCGTGGATGACGGCATCCTCTACGGTGGCAGCTCGAGTGTGACCTTCTGGGCCGAAGCGACCGGTCAGGTCGGCATCCGCTATCTCGTCAACGGCGGGGGTGGGTACACCACCAATGGTTGTGTATTGGCAGCCGACGGCCGGTTCTACGGCAATCCCGATTCACGAGTGAAGGCCGGACGGACTGCGATCCCCTGGCAGACGCTCTCGGTGGTCGACGCCGCGAGCGGCAAGCAGGTCTTCAAACAGGAACCGTGCATGGAGGATGTCGGTAACGACTACACCCCGCCAGCGGCGTGCGGCTCCCACGTCTATCTCACCGACACGGGCAACGGCTCCACCTGGCGGGCGCCGGGCGGCGGCGGTGGCATCCTGGTGGTCGAGACCGGCGATCCGCCGCGGCTGGTCGCACGCAGCTCGGTCGAGGGCATGGCCTATTCCGGCCCGGTCTTTGACGGGTCGCGGATGTACCTGCGTACGCGCGCCTCGCTGACCTGCTTCGAGACCACGACCGAAGAGGGGCGCCGCCTGGAATACGAGAAGAGCGTGCTCGAGCTGTTCGATGTCTGCTCGCGCCTGCCGCTGACACCGCAGATCGAACGCGTGGTCGACCTGCCGCCTGATGAGGATTACACCCCGGGTGCGGGAGTGCCGGTGACCAAGGTCTACGGACAGATGGGTCCGTCCGGATTCCTCGTTCTCGGTCCTTTCCCTCCCGAGCCGGCGGGCAAGGACCATCTCGAGTCGGCTGGCGGTTGCGCCGGGGTGCGCCCCGAGCCGGGAGCCACGGTGGGCTCGCAGACCTGGAAGCCACTGGCTCCGGAGCTGTTCACCCACGCGAGCGGCTTGAACGAGGATCTCTACGGACGCGATCGCTTCTCCTCACGCACCGCCATCGACCTGACTGCGGTGACCGACGGCAAAGGCGGTGCGGCGCACTACTTCTATACGGTGATGGAGGTGACGCGGCCCAAGGTGCTGCGCTACACCAACGCCGGTCGCGACTTCGCCACCTGGATTGCCGGCACACCGATCGAGCACGAGCAGCGGTTCCGGGTCTCACCGGGGTATTACCCGATCCTGATCCGTACCTCGCTCGGGCGGCTGCCGCCCTTCGCGGCCAAACGAACCATCGCCGCCGAACCCCATTTCGTCCAGGTAAGCGATCCGCTCGACAAGGTCACGGCCTGGCGCGCACAGATCGAGCCGTACCGCGCGCGCCTGCGCGAGGTGGTGGAACGCTGGCCTGGCAAGTGGGCTTTCGAGGCGCGGACCTACCTCCAACGGCTCGGCGAAGCGGTGCCCTCCGTCACAGACGACGAGCGGTCTGGGGAAACGCCCGACTGAGCCTTGGCCCTCACGCGCAGCTCGCCAGCGCGGTACTTCTGCCGCGTTGGCGTGGCTGCGAGATAGCGCAGTCGTTCTGGCGGATCGACTGCCGCCTGCGGCGGACCGGTGGCGAACGCAGGGCTGGCTCCGGCGTACAAGTTCCCGTGCAGTGCACACGAAAGGGGGAGCGATGGTCGCGTGGCGCGCCGGTGGGAGGCGGTGGACGGTGGCCACGCTGGTGTCGATCCTGACCATGCTCGTGTGCAGCCTGCGGGCGAACGAGGCGGAAGTCGGCCAGTATCGCATCGAACTGCTCGAGGCGATCCCGCTCCACTACGATCCGCTCGATGATCACCATCTCGAACTGGGTGTGCGTCTCGACGATGCCGGCCGGTTGCACGTGCTGCGTTCGCATGCACGTACCTACAACACCGGAGATCACGTGGTGCGGGTGGTCGAGCAGGGGCGGGATGGCGCGTTCGTAACCGCCACCATCGACCTGCGCATCGAGGAGGATCCCTGGCATCCGGGCTTGACGGCACAGATCGCATTCTGTTTCGATCCGCTTGGTGGGATCGGAACCTTCCAGGCGGTCACGGAATTTCCTGGCAAAGAGGCCCGCCATGCCACCGCTGGCAGGCTGAGCGTCGCGCCCACCGGCCCGTGGCCGGTGCCCATCGCCGGCCACCGCCCACTGGCACCGGATGAGCATCCCCGCCTGGTGGTGCGCCGCGACGATCTGCCCGAGCTGCGCCAAAAGGCCACCACCCCGCTCGGTCGACGGGCGGTCGACGCCCTTGTCGGTTTCGGGCAGAAGGGCGGGGGAATTGGCGGCATCGCCGCCAAACGCGCCACCTGGCCGGCAGCGGCGTTGGGCTTCGCCTACCTGCTTACCGGCGATGAAGCCCATGCCCACGCCGCCGCCCGGCAGATCGAGACGGTGGTCTTCGATCCCGCCGCGGCGGGTTATCGGGCGCAGATGGTGCAGGACATCCACTACGCGCCGTTCGTCCTCGGACTGGCGCTGGCCTACGACGCCTGTCATCCGGTCTGGGATGCGCAGTTGCGCGCACGCTGCGTGACGGAGATCGCCCGGCGCTGTCGCGAGTTGCAGCGTGGCATCGTCGACGGTCGTCGCATGCGAGGCATGAACACGGCGGTGTGGAGCAATCACAACGCGATCCGCGTCTCCTGCATGGGCATCGGCGCACTGGCGATCCTCGGCGCAGAGGGCACGGATGCCGAGTGGTTGGAGACGATCATCGATCGGGCTGCCGTCGATGTCCGCGATTACATCCGCTTTGGCATCGGCGCTTCCGGCCTGGGCATGGAGGGGCACTTCTACAAGCACATGACCCTGGAGCGTGGGGTGATGCAGTTCATGCGCGCCCATCGCCTGGTGCGCGGTGCCCGGCTGACTCGGGCGCAGACCGCACACTGGTACGTTGCTGGCGAATTCCACGCGCGCCAACTCGCCGACGATCCGCCGGCCGGGCAGGGTGCGACGTTCTGGGCCACCTTGTTCATGACCGGTCCTGCGGCGCACATGCAGGTCTTCCGTCACTTCTGGCAGGAAGCCGGCGAGCCCCTGGGCGGCGGCTTCACCGCCCTGCATACGCTGTGCGTTGTGCCGGCGGTCGAGGCCGCGGCGCCGACGCGTGCCTACCCGTGGTGGCTGCCCGATGAGCGCAAGGGCTGCGAGAAGTTCCGTCCATTCCCCCGCACCGAGCCCGATCCGCAGGTGTTGCTCAACCTCAAACACGACCTGCGCCGCTCCTGCCACTACGAACGTTCGGGCGCCTGGCCGAGCCTGGAGGTCACCGTGTTCGCGACCCGGTGGTTGCTCGGCCGGCCGTTCCCCACCTTGCCGCACGCTCCGGTGGCGAACAATCCCTTCCATGGCCCGCACATCCTGCGCCGGCACGAGCCGGTCGCGCGGGTGGCCGAGCTCGACCTCGATCTCGCCCGCCAGTATTTTCAGGTGCTCAGCCCCGAAGCGGAACCCGAGCGCCAGTTGGCCAGACAGGCCGGCGCGCGCGAGCTGACGGTGCCCAACTGGGGTCGCCTGGTCTACGATCACGGTATCGCCGGCACCCGATCACTGGTGGTCGATTGCAGCGGCGAGAGCGGCGCGCCCTTGCTCATCGCCTGGCTCGACAGGCTCGAGAACGTGCCGGAGGCCGAACCCGAAGCAGCGGTCGAAGTGGATATGGGTGATATTCCGCCGGGTCTCGCCGCCTTGATGCGTCAGAACCGCGAGCCCGAGCCCGGTTCGCGTCTGGCCCTGAACCTGAACGGGGAATTGCGCGACGCGGTGGTGGCTACGGGCAGCCGGTTGCGTGTCGGTCCGGCCACAGGCGCCAACCTCGCCGCCTGGGCGTTGCACGACGGGGGGTGGAGCGATGGCGCGGTCACTGTCGCAGCCGACCACCGCTACCTCGTGGTGTTGAGTTTCCAGGAGGGAGCGGCGCCCACGCTCGAGCTCACCGGAGAGCCCGGCGCAGAGCGGATCAGGATCGGTGCGCGGCGCCTGGCTGTGGTCGACGATCGGCTGCGCTGCGTGGTCGATGCCCCGTCATCGCGCTGAGCGCGCCCGGCGATACGGCTTCAGCGCAGGTACTGCGGGCGTGCCTGGTAGGTGGTGTGCAGCAGCTCGTGGGCCTTGGCCCCGCGCGGTTCGCCGAGGAATTCCCGATACAGGCGTTGGACGCTGGGGTTGGCGTGCGAGCAGCGGATCGAGCGGACGCGATCGTCCTTGTGCAGTCCGGCAGCGCGCGCGGCCCGGGTGGCATCGCTGACCCGCCAGGCTTGACCGCCGCCACCGATGCAGCCGCCGGGGCAGGCCATCACCTCGACGAAGTGGAAGGGCGGCTCGCCCTCTGGAGCATTGCGGATCTGGTCGAGCACGGTTTCGACGTGGCCGCAGCCGTGGGCGACCGCTACGCGCAATTCACGGCCGGCGATGTCGATGGTCGCGTATTTCACGCCGTCGAGGCTGCGCAGCTCGGGGAACTCCGGCTGGTCGCGATCCGAGCCGGTGAGCAGGTTGTGCGCGGTGCGCAGTGCTGCCTCCATCACCCCACCGGTGGCACCGAAGATGGTGCCGGCGCCACTGTGTTCGCCCATCGGATCGTCGGGTTCGTCGAGGCAGGGCAGATCGGTGATCCGCACGCCCGACTGCTTGATCATCCGCACGAATTCGCGGGTGGTGATGGAAACGTCGACGTCCTGTTCGCCTGAGGCGAACATGCTGCGGTGCCGGATGATCTCGTATTTTTTCGAGGTGCAGGGCATGATCGAGACCATGCAGATCCTGGCCGGATCGATGCCCGCCTGTTCGGCGTACCAGGTCTTGGTCAGGGTGCCGAGGATCGCGTGGGGGCTCTTGCAGCTGGAGAAGTGGTCGATCATGTCGTGATGGAACTTCTCCATGAAATCGACCCACGAGGGACAACAGGTGGTGATCAGGGGCAGGCGTTCTGGCTGCTCCTGCAGCCGGCTGACCAGCTCGGAGGCCTCCTCCATGATCGTCACATCGGCGCCGAAGGTGGTGTCGAAGACCGTATCGAAGCCCATGCGTCGCAGCGCGCTGTAGATCTGGCCGTCGAGATTGGCCCCCGGCGGGTAGCCGAAGGACTCGCCCACGCTCACCCGCACCGCCGGTGCGATCTGGGCGATGCACACCGTATCGGGATCATTGAGCGCGGCCCAGACCTCCTGGGTCTGGTCATATTCGAGGATCGCACCCACGGGGCAGTGGGCGCTGCACTGGCCGCAGCGGATGCAGGGCGAATCGCCCAGGGCGATGTCGCCGGCGGGGCTGATCCGGGTCTCGAGGCCGCGTTCGAGGAACGACAGCGCCCAGACGTCCTGCTTGTCCTGACAGACGTGGATGCAGCGGCCGCACTTCACGCACTTGCGCGGATCGAGCACGATCGAGCCGGTCGAGGTGTCGAGCGGCAGATCGCGGACCAGCGAGGGCATCCACTGGCGTTGGATGCCGAAGTCGGCGGCGAGCTTCTGCAATTCGCAGGTGCCGTTGCGCCCGCAGGTCAGGCATTCGTTGGGGTGGTCGGAGAGGATCGCCTCGAGCACGGTGCGGCGGACGGCGACGATGTCGGCCGTGTGGGTCTGGACCCGCATCCCGTCGCTGACCGGGGTGCAGCAGGCCCGGATCAGGCGGTTGGCACCTTCGATCCGGACCACGCAGATGCCACAGCCGGCGCCGGCGAGCAGGTCTGGATGCTTGCACAGGGTGGGGATCTCGACATCGGCCTGCCGTGCAGCCTCGAGGATGGTGGTGCCGTCAGGAACCTCGACAGTGATCTCGTTGATGGTGATGCTGGGCATGGTGGTGGCTTCCGGGCTCAGGCGGATGCGACGGTGGCGCCGATCCGGGCGCGGTACTCGTCGGCGAAGTGGGTGATGGTCGAGACCACGGGGTTGGGGCCGGTCTGACCCAGGCCGCAGAGCGAGGCCTGCTGCATGGCCACGGCGAGCCGGTCGAGGGCGAGCAGGTCGTCCTGCGTCGCGGTACCGGCCTGGAAGCGATGCAGCAGCTCGAGCATCTGCTTGCCGCCGATGCGGCAGGGGGCGCATTTGCCGCAGGACTCCTCGACGGTGAATTCGAGGTAGAAGGCGGCGATGTCGACCATGCTGTCATCGGCGTCGAGCACGATCATCCCGCCCGAGCCCATGATCGACCCGCGTTCGGCCAGGCCTTCGTAGCTGACCGGGGTGGCGAAGGCGCTGGCGGGGATCACCCCGCCCGAGGGGCCTCCGGTCTGGACCGCCTTGAGCGGTCGGCCGGTGGACGAGCCGCCGGCGATCTGTTCGACGATGGTCGACAGCGGCGCGCCCATCGGCACTTCGATCAGGCCGGTGTGCTGCACCTTGCCGGTGATGGCGAAGACCTTGGTCCCGGCGCTCTCGGGGTCTCCGATGCCGGCGAACCATTCTGGTCCGTTGCGGATGATCGGCGCGACGTTGGCCAGGGTCTCGACGTTGTTGACGCAGGTCGGCCGGCCCCACAGGCCGGAGGCAGATGGGTAGGGCGGACGCGGGCGCGGATAGCCGCGCTTGCCTTCGATCGAGTTGATCAGCGCGGTCTCCTCGCCGCAGACGAAGGCGCCGGCGCCGAGACGGATCTCGCAGTCGAAATCGAACCCGGTGCCGAGGATGCCCGTGCCCAGCAGGCCGGCGCGGCGGGCCTGGCGGATGGCCTTCTCGACCCGCCTGATCGCCAGGCCGTATTCGGCGCGGATGTAGAACCAGCCGGTCTGGGCGCCGATGGCGTGTGCGGCGATGGCCATGCCCTCGATCACTGCATGCGGATCGCCTTCGAGGATACTACGGTCCATGTAGGCGCCGGGGTCGCCCTCGTCGCCGTTGCAGACCACGCAGCGTTCGCTCGCCGGGGTCGAGCGGGTGTTGCGCCACTTGCGCCCCGTGGGGTAACCGGCGCCGCCACGGCCGCGCAGGCCGCTGCGATCGATGCGGTCGATCACCGCCTCCGGGTCGTTCTGCTCGAGGACCGAGGCCAGCGCGGTGTAGCCGTCGGCGGCGATGTAGTGATTGATGTCGTCTGGATCGATGGCGCCGGAATTGGCCAGTACGACCTTCTCCTGACAGGCGAAGAAGGGCAGCGAGAGGTCGAGTTGGCGTTCGCGCAGGAAGGGTGGCAGGTCGAGCGCCTCCTTGGCGCCACGGTCGATCGCCGGACGGATATGCTCGGCCACGATCAGCCGCGCCTCGAGCTGACCGACCTCGCAGTAGAGCACCGGCTCGCGGCCGGCGATCTCGACCCGGACCAGGGGGCCTTTGGCGCACAGCCCCATACAACCGGTGGCGACGATGTCGATACGTTGGCCGAGCCCGTGGCTGGCAGCGGCCTCGGCCAGCGCCGGCATCACCGACTCGCTGCCCGAGGAGATGCAACCGGTGCTCGCGCAGCAGAACAGCCGGCAGTCGAAGGCGCTCTGGCGGTCGCGCTCCTTGGCTGCGCGCGTGGACATGTCTTCAGGATTCATCGCTCTCCTCCTGCGCCAGCAGGGCGCGCCAGTCCTCGATGATGCCGTGGATCTGGCCGGGGGTGACCTTGCCGTAGGTCCGGTCGCGGACCGTTACCACCGGGGCGAGGCCGCAGCAGCCGACGCAGCGCACTCCCTGGAGGTGGAAGCAGCCGTCGTCGGTGGTGTTGCCGGGGCTGACGCCGAGGAGTTCGCAGAAGCAGCCGAGCAGGTCCGGCGCCCCTTTGAGGTGGCAGGCGGTACCGGTACACACGCTGATGATCGCCCGGCCTGGCGACTCGAGTTTGAAGAAACTATAAAAGGTGGTGACCTCGTAGATCCGGGCCAGCGGTACGCCCATGCCGGCCGCGAGGTCAAGCGCCGCCTGTCGCGGCACGTAGCCGAGACGGTCCTGGACCTGATGCAGGGCCATGATCAGCGATCCCGGCCGATCCTTCCAGGTGCGGACCGCGTCGACGACGGGGTCGGTGGCTTCGGTACGTGGCATGGCGCCCTCCCTGGGAATGCGACCGCAAGCGGACCGCCGCGTATACAGGCCGATCTGCCCCCGACATCAAACCCTCCGCCGTGAGCTGAACAAGGGCCGATCGGCAGCGACGACCGCGGTCACTCGGCGATGGCGGATCATCCCGCCGTGCCCAACGCATTCACATCCGTGCATACAGCGCGAGGCTCAGGGCGCTCCGGCCGCGTAGTCGAGGCTGCGGCGGGCCTGTTCCCGGCTGAGGCGGGGGAGGTCGAGGACCGAGGCGCGCGGGTTGATGGCCCGTTCCTGGGCATTGATCAGCCGGGCCAGCCGGGCCACCGTCTCGCGTTCGGCCGCGGCACGATCGTGCCGTTCGCCGGGGTCGACCTCGAGGCCGTAGAGCAGCCGCGGGAGGACAACAGAGCGGCCGCGGCGCGCGCTGCCGATCGGCTGGGCTGCACATCCGTGAGCGAGCCGACGTGAGCGCCATGATAAGATCGATGCAACCACTCAGGCCCATCGGGCCTGAGTGGTTGCCTCGGCCTTTTTCGGGGCCCCATCGTACGCGATGGGGTCTGGCGCCGAGTGGTTGTGGGCGGATACGTTTCGGTGCAGCCGATCCGCCCACGCCTGAATCTGCCTGCAGATTCAGGCGAACCACGACAAAGCCAGAGGGGGAGGTCCTCACGCAGTGAGGACCGTAGGGGCGAAGCCCCTGAGTAGTTACAGATCGATGTGCTGCTGTGGGCGCGCGATCTGCGCAGGAGTCGAGCGATGAGCATGGAGACGATCACCTGGATGGCCGAATGGTGCGCCGTGGGCCTGGAGAGCGTAGGGGTGGTGATCATCGTCGTCTTCTCGCTGCGCGCCCTGGTCCTGGCCATCGGGGAGGGGATCAAGGGGGCGGGCTTGCAGACGGTGTTCGGTCGCACGCGCCAGAGCCTGGGTCGCGGAGTGCTGCTGGGGCTCGAGTTCCTCGTGGCTGGCGACATCGTCCACACCGTGGCGGTGGAGCTCACCCTGCAGAGGGTCGCCGTCTTGGGCATCATCGTGCTCATCCGGACCACGCTGAGTTTCGCGCTGGAGGTCGAGCTCGAAGGACGCTGGCCCTGGCAACGGTGCGAGATGCAGGGGTCGGATCCTTCGGCGGGCTGAGCCGTCTTGCGGTATCGCTGTCGCCACGCTCACGCGCCGGGTCGTGGTGCCTTGCGCCTGCGCTTGCCTTTCCGCTCGCCGCCGCAGACTGACGCCTCGCCGCGCGGTCGACGTCGCGGCCGTGAACCAGACGGAGCCGACGCGCCATGAGCAACGAGACGGACATCAAGAGCGAACTGGGGCAGCGCTGGGTCAGCTATCGCCCCGAGATCCGCGTGATCGACTGCACGATCCGCGATGGCGGCCTGATGAACGACCACCATTTCGCCGACGGCACGGTCGAGGCGGTCTATCGCGCCTGCGTCGCCGGCGGGATCGATTACATGGAGGTCGGGTACAAGGGCTCGCGTGGTGTGTTCTCGCCCGACCAGTACGGCGCGTGGAAGTTCTCCTCTGAGGACGACATCCGCCGCATTGTCGGTGAGAACGACACCGGGCTGAAGATCTCGGTGATGGCCGATGTCGACCGGACCGACCATGACAACGACATCCCCCCGCGCGACCAGAGCGTGGTCGACATGGTGCGGGTCGCCTGCTACGTGCACCAGGTGCCCGGAGCGCTGGAGCTGATCAAGGACGCCCACGCCAAGGGCTACGAGACCTGCGTCAATTTGATGGCGGTCTCGGTGGTCAGCGAGACCGAGCTCGATAGCGCGCTCAAGCTGTTCGCGGAATCGGAGGTCGGCACGATCTACCTCGTCGACAGCTTCGGCTCGTTGTTCAACGAACAGGTCCGCATGCTGGCGCAGAAGTACCTCGGTTACGCCAAGGCCCAGGGCAAGGAGGTGGGCCTGCATGCCCACAACAACCAGCAGCTGGCCTTCGCCAACACCATCGAAGCGATCACCCTTGGCGTCAATCTGCTCGATGGCAGTCTCGCTGGTCTCGGCCGCGGCGCCGGCAACTGCCCGACCGAGATGTTGGTCGGATTCCTGCGTAACCCCAAGTATCACATGCGCCCGCTCTTGTCGTGCATCCAGGATTCGATCGAGCCGCTGCGCGCCGAGATGACCTGGGGCCCGAGCATCCCCTACATGATCACCGGCCAGATGAACGAGCATCCGCGCGCGGCGATGAAGTGGGAGGCGGGCGATCGGCCCAAGGATTACGTCGGCTTCTACGATTCGATGATCGCCGAGGAGTAGGGGGCAGGCACCGCGCCGATCGTGCGCGGTGCCCCGGTTGTCAGACCGGAGTTGCCGGCTAGAAGCAGGGGACGATGCGTTGCCCGCTGGGTGGCGCTCCACCACTTCAGCCGAGGTGCTCATGTCCGACCGTCCCAACCTGCTCTTTCTCTACACCGACGAACAGCGTTTCGATTCGCTCGCCTGCTACGGCAATACCGCGATCGACATGCCCAATCTCAATCGCCTCGCCGAGCGGTCGACGGTATTCGAGCAGGCCTACGTCACCCAACCGGTCTGCACCCCGTCGCGGTCCTCGCTGCTGACCGGGCAATATCCGCACACCAACGGTTGCGTGCGCAACAACATCCCGCTGCGCGACGAGACCCGCTGCCTGCCGGAGATGCTCGACAAGGACTACGCCTGCGCGCACCACGGCAAATGGCACCTCGGCGACGAGATCTTCGCTCAGCACGGCTTCACCGAGTGGATGGGCACCGAGGATACCTACCACAACTGGTACAAGCCCGAACGCGATCAGGCCTGTCGTTCGAACTACGACCGCTTCCTGCGCGCGCAGGGGGTCGAGCCCTGGGACGTGGAGCTGGCGCCGGGGGTGCCCGACTTCATCAAGGACCGGTTCTTCCGCAGCCAGATCCACCGCATGCCCGAAGAGCTCTCGCGACCGGGCTTCCTCGCCAACACCGCCTCCCGCTTCATCCGCGACCATCAGGAGGACGACTGGGTCCTCTACGTCAATTTCCTCGAACCCCACATGCCCTTCTTCAGCTGTCGGGATGACCAGTACGACCCCGCCGACGTGACCCTGAGCGACAACCTTGGCATCGCCCCGGCCGAGGACCACATGCTCCGCTCGCGTCTGGCCGCGGCCGGCTATCGCGCCGAGGGCTACGACATCGACACCCCGCTGGGCAGCGAAGAGGAGTGGCGGCGGTTGACCGCGCGCTACTGGGGCATGTGCTCGCTGGTCGACAGTGCGATCGGTCGCATCCTCGCGACCCTCGAGCAGAGCGGGCAACTCGACAACACCATCATCGTGTTCACCTCCGACCACGGCGACATGATGGGATCGCACAATCTGCTGGCCAAGGGCTTCATGTACGAGGAGTCCACGCGCGTGCCCTGGCTGGTCAAGCTGCCGGGTCAACGTGAGCAGCGTCGGGTACGTGGGCCGGTGAGCCAGGTCGACATGGTGCCGACCCTGCTCGATGCCATGGGGCAGCAGGTCCCCGCAGACGTGCAAGGCACCAGCCGCCTCGAACTCGCCGAGCGCGGTGGCGAGGCGACCGACGACGTGTTCATCGAATGGCTCAACGACAAGCAGCGGCAGGACCCGGTCCCGCCGCTGCCCGACTACGCCGCGCAGATGGGCTCGCCGGAGGCGGTGGAGGCCTCGCGCACGCAGGATATCCGTACCGTGGTCTGCACCGACGGGTGGAAGTACAACCATTCCTCGGTCGGGGAGCACGAGCTGTTCGATCTGCGCAACGACCCGGGCGAAATGGTCAACCGGGTCGCGGATCCGGCCAACGCCGAACGCGTCGCCGCCTGCCGCGAGAAAATCCGCGTCTGGCAGGCGACCACCGGTGAGGATCGGATCGCCGTCTGAGCCGGCGCGGCTGCTGAAGCCGCGGCCTTCGCGCGTGGCGCACGCGTGCAGGCGCATATGGTCCGGCAATGGACGCGACGACGGGCGCAACGCCGGAGGTCCGATCACCGGTGGCGCGGTCCGTGCTGCACACGGCGGCGCCGCTGATCGCCGGCTCGGCCGGTACCGGGCTGATGCTCTTCGGCGACCGGGTGATGCTCGGCCGGTACAGCGAGGCGGCGATCGCGGCGGCGATGCCGGCCGGGATCGCCGCGTTCACCTGCTTGACGCTGTTTCTGGGTATCGCGACCTATGCCCAGGTCTTCGTCGCCCAGTACACCGGCGCCGGTCGCTGTGAGCGCAGCGGCGCCGCGGTATGGCAGGGGGTCCACGTCGCCTTGTTCGGCGGGCTGTGCAGCGCGCTGATCGCCCTGTGCGCCGACCCGTTGTTCGCCTGGGCGGGGCATCCACCCGCGGTCCGTGCACAGGAAGCGCCCTACTTCGCGATCCTCACCGCTGGCGGGGTCAGCCTGCTGCTGCAACGCGCGCTCGCCGCCTTCTGGGGCGGCCGCGGCCGGACGCGTTTCGTGATGTACCAGGGTCTGGCGGCTGCCGGGCTCAACCTCGGCTTCAACTGGCTCCTGATCTTCGGCAATTGCGCCTTCCCCCGACTGGGGATCGTCGGCGCCGGGATCGGGACCGTGCTCGCCAACACGCTCGTCGCCGGCGTGAGCTTCGCGCTGTTCCTCAGCGCCCGCAACCGGCGGCGATTCGGCACCTGGCCAGCACGGCGGTTCCAGCCCGCGTTGTTGCGGCGGTTGCTGTATTACGGCCTGCCCCACGGGCTGCATTTCTTCCTCGACATGCTCTCGTTCACCGTGTTCGTTCATCTGGTCGGGCGGCTGGCGCAGCGGCCGGCGGCGGTGGGGGCCAACATTCAGGAAGCGGCGAGCATCGTCTTCAGCCTCAACGCCATCTCCTTCCTGCCGCTGGTCGGCCTCGGCCAGGCGACCTCGATCCTCGTCGGCCAGGCCGTCGGCGCCGATGAACCGTGTCTGGCGCGGCGGATGGTCGCTGGCGCGCGCAACCTCGCCCTGGCCTACGGCGCGCTCATGTCGCTGTGGTACCTGCTCTACCCCGACCCGCTGCTGGCCTGCTTCACCCGGGCCCACGATCCGCAGCAGGCCGCCACGCTCGGCCTGGCCCGGCGGCTGCTGTATTTCGTCTGCGTCTGGCAGTTGCTCGATGGTCTGTGGATCGTCTACATGTCGGCGATCCAGGGCGCGGGCGACACCCGCTTCAGCATGTGGATGGGCGTCGTGCTCGCCTGGGTCGCGTTCGTCGTCCCGGCGGCGCTCTCGGTATGGCTCGGGGCCGATGTCTGGGCCCTGTGGTCGATCCTGCTGGCCTACGTCGCCCTGGGGGCGGGTGTGTTCTACATCCGCTATCGCGGCGGGCAGTGGGAAGGCATGCGCGTGATCCAG
>CAZTGE010000035.1:0-26126 GCA_964612995.1 uncultured candidatus Brocadiaceae bacterium
CCGCCCACGCCTGAATCTGCCTGCAGATTCAGGCGAACCACGACAAAGCCAGGGGACAGGTCCTCACGCAGTGAGGACCGCAGGGGCGAAGCTCCTGAGTGGTTACCGTTTACATTCCTCGCGCCCGGTGGCGTGGAGCACGATCTGGAACATGCTTCGGGGGCCTCGGCGCAGCGGTCGAGCCAGAAGCCTGCCGGACATGAGAGTGCGAGGCTACACCGTTGCGCTCGCGCCGGTGTCATTGTGGCGCTGGCGGGGCGTCCTCCTCCTCGTCCTCCTCCTCGTCCTGTTCGAGGACACGCTTGCGCCAGTGGCTCGGCGCCAGGCCCATGTGGCGGGAGAAGGCGCGGGAGAACTGGAAGGCATCGGTGAAGCCGCACTGTTCGGCGACTTCGGTCATCGGCAGATGGGGTTCGGCCGTGAGCAGGCGGCGGGCGGCGTTGATGCGGCGACGGCGCAGCCAGCGTTTGGGCGAGGTGTCGAGGTAGGCGCGGAACTGGTGCGTGAGGTGTGATTCGGACAGGCCGGCCTCGCGAGCGAGATCCCCGACGTGCAGCGAACGGCGGTCGAGATGCTGTTCGATGAAGCCGAGCACCTGCCACAGCCACTTGGGCATCGGATTGGCGGCGATCGCGGTGAAGGCTTCGGCGATGAAGCCGTCGGCGAGGAACTGTCCGACGATGAGATCGATCAGGCTGCGTACGCGCAGGCGGTAGCGGGGATTGGCGAAGCGCCGGGTCTGGTTCGACCCCGCGGTACGACGGCACAGCTGGTTGATCGCCGTCGGCTGTCGCAGGGCGACCGCCACCGGCAGGCCGAGGGTGGTGAGGGGGTCGAACGCGCCGGCGGTGACCACGCTGAAGCGGGCGCTGAGCAGATGGGTACCGGTGCGCGCCGGTGCGTCGCGGTCGACGAACGGGGTGCCCGGCGGCAGCAGCAACGCGCAGTGCGGTCGCAGGTCGAATTCACGATCGGCGATGCTGGTGACCATGCCGCCGTTGAGCAGGTAGTAGAGCTCGTAGCTGCGGCGATAGCTGCGCTGCTGTCGCCAACCCGGCGGTAGACGCCAGATACCATAGCCCCGTGGCACGATCGCGCATTCGAGCCAGCGGTCGAGAAACCAGGCCGGGATGGTGGTGTGGGCGAGCTGCTGCGGCATGACCACATTGGACCATGGGGCAGAGGGCCGACAAGCTGCTCACCGAGGTTGGATCGCAGCGGCGGCGCGGCCCCCCGGCGCGCAGGCGGAGATCAGAAGTCGTGGTTGTCGGGTTCGGCTTCCGTCGGCTCCTGATCGGCGTCATCGCCACTTGCTGGGGGGCGCTGGGCGTTGCGGTGCTTGGCGAAGGCGCGCAGTTGCCGCAGACGTCGTTGCTGGCGCAAGAGTTCGTGATTGCGCTCGACCAGTTCGCGCTGCTGCTGCAGAGCGGCGTGGTCGGGGTCGTCTGCCAGCGCCTGTTCGACGGCGCTGAGATAGGCGGCGTGGGCCTCCTGTCGCCGCGTGTCGGCTGCCTGGAGGTCGGGCGACGCGGTGATGGCCGCTTCCCAACGTTCGGCCAGGTCGAGCATCTTCTCGAACCCGAAGCGGCGCCCACGTTGACTGCGGGTCTTGCGCTGGGTCCGTTCGATGTGTTCGCGCTCGTCCTCCAGCTTCTGGAGTTCTGGCATGGCATCGACGGTGGCGAAATAGGCCGCGATCGCCGCTTCGAGTTCGCGATGGGCTTCGGCGACCGCCGGCTGTGCGTGCGCGCGCTCGCGTAGTGCGGTGAGGCGTCGGTCGAGCTGGGCTTCGAGCAGCTGCAGGGATTCCTGCTCGACTGCGCGCGGGCTCGGCTGTTCGTCGGCGGGATCTGCGGGCTCGGCGGCATGCGCGCCGGGTGCACAGCACAGGAGCGTGACGAGCAGGATGGGGATCGAGCGCATGACGGGAACCTCCGGGCGATCGGTCAATGGTGGCGCCATGGTCTGGAGACGTGGTGGGCGCGGCAAGCTGTCGGCGTCGGTTCAGCTGCCGGGCGCGATGGCGGGGAGGATGCGGATGTCGTCGAGCAGGAAGGCCAGGGCTTCATGGCCGGCGCCGATCAGCACCGCCTGCACCTGCGTGGGATCGAGCGCGCCGTCACCGCCGCGGTGTTGCAGGCCCAGCGGGGCCTCGAGTGACCCGGCGATCCGGGTCCAACGCTCGGCGGCGAGTGCCTCGGCCTCGCCCGTGGCGAGAAGCCAGACGTCGCCGTCGTGCTCGCGCACGCCGAGCACCCAGCGCGCCTCGGGGGTGGTGTAGCGGTTACAGCGCAGGTAGGCGCTGACGCTGCCGGCAGCGCGTCCGTCCGGTAGCGATACCGGGATCGCGATGGCGCCCCAGCGCTCGGGCATGCGCGCGGTGCCGGCTTCGACTTCGATGCTGCCCAGGCCGGTGATGGCGCTGCGTCCTGCGCGCCAGCGCACTGCGGCCTCTGGCGGGTAGGTCGACAGGTCCGGGACCTGCCCGTCGCAGTCCACCGTGACCAGCGGTGGCGGCAGGCGCCGGAGTCCGTCCGCTGTGAGCAGCACCGTGGTGTCGGGCCCGAGCTCCACGCGCTCACCGGCGGCCTGGAGCACGGCGGTTCCGGTTCCGACCCGGATCTCGTTCTCGGGCCCGGTGGCGAAGACGGTGCAGCGGGCCTGGGCCAACTGCAGGGCGCCGGTCGGGATGGTCACCGCGAAGGGGCCGTCCGTGCGTTCGCGCGTATCGATCGCCAGCGCCCCACGCTCGAGGATCAGGTGCCCGATCGGTTCGTCGGGGATGCGCAGGAAACCGTCACCCGTGATCCGGGCCCGGGTGCCGCCGGCATAGTCGAGAAATACGGCGCCACCGGGTTCGGTGAGGATGCGGTCGCCAGCGCGTAGCGGCTCGTCCGGTACGGCGAGGGTGACCTCGCCTTCACGCTGCAGCCGGACCATGCCGCTGGGCTCGCGCAGCCGGACCGGGCCACCGTGGATCTGCGACAGGCTCACCGCCTTGTAGATCACGGCGGCAGCAGCGAGCAGCACCAGGGCCATGAGCGCGCGCAGCCAGATGGGGGTGGCGGGGCGGGGGGTGTCGTCGGTCATGGTGCCATGGTGCTCACCATGCCGCCGAGGCAAGGTGGCCGTGGATCGCGGTCGCCACCTCGGGGCGTAGCACCAGCAGTGGTTCCGGCGTGGCGACGTAGGTGATGCCGTGGATGTCGGTGAGCACCGGCAGGGCGCGGGCGAGCGAATCCGGATCGTGGCGTTCGAGCACCGGCCAGAGAGGCAGCTTGTTCGCGGGTTCGAGCAGCTGTTCGAGCAGCGCGCAGGCGAGCGCGAAATCGACCCGGCGCAGGCGACGCAACCAGCAGATGTAGTAGTGCGCCTCGCGGAGGAGCTGCGCGCTGGCGCCGCAGACGCGCAACGGCAGGCGCCAGAAGCGGCTGGCCGCCGAGGCATGCGTCCCACGCCTGAATCTGCCTGCAGATTCAGGCGAACCACGACAAAGCCAGAGGGGTGGGTCCTCACTGCGTGAGGACCGTAGGGGCGAAGCCCCTGAGTAGTCACAGAGTACACCGGCGAGTGAGCGATTTAGCCAGTTTTGCGCGCCGTACGGCCATGGCTCCGGCCTGTGGGACCGCCATCATGTGGCCATGACTTTCATCGACTGGGCCGCACTGGCCAATCCCGTACTCGCCCATCCCGACTGGTCGTTCAAAGACGCCTGCGTCGTGTATCGGCAGGGCCTGTTCCATATCTTCACCTCGGCCTTCGACCAGGACCGGTCGACGGTGGTCCACCTGACCACGCGCGATTGGCAGGAATACAGCGACTTCCGCTTCCAGCTCACCGGCGCCGAACTCGACGCGGTCGGCATGTGTTCGCCGAACATCCACGTGCACGCGGGTCGCTACTACCTCCACCTGAACACCTGGGGCCAGCCCAAATCGGCCAGCAACCAGCTCTACTACACGGCCAGTGACGATCTGGTGGAGTGGTCGCCGCTCTCTCCGGTGGCCAGCGGGCTGACCGCGGGCAAGCGCTGCATCGATCTCGCCCTGGCCCACAGCGGTGATTTCTGGGTCGCGATGTGGAAGGAGGGAGGCACCGCGCGGGTGGCAGTGGCCGGATCGCTCGATGGCACCTGGCGTTTCGTCGATGGCGCTCGGGCCTGCCTGCTGCGCGCCAACGGTCACGACGTCGCCGACGATGGCCTGACCCACGAGAACGTGCAGCTGCTGCAGATCGACGGGCGTTGGTACCTGCTCTCCACCGATTACGACCCGCATGAGCCCTGGCTGTACGTGATGGACGGCGATCCGGCCGAGCCGGCGAGCTGGGCCCGCTGGGTCGAAGGCTACCGCGTGTTGGTGCCCAGCGAGCGCTTCAACGCGATGCCGCGCGAGCTCGACTGCGTGATCGCGAACGATTTCGTCCGTCCGCTCTTCCCCTGCTGGGACGATCCGGACAAGGTGCATATCGTCGACGGCCTGAGCAATGCCCCGTTCATCGCCGACTGGCGCGAGCACGATGGCTTCTTCTACCTGCTCTACGCCGGCAAGAACGAGGAGCGGCGCAACGATTTCCGCGGCCGTCTGGCCGGCGGGATCAGGCGTGAGGGTTGGCCGCGCGGGTGGAACCGCCTCGCCCTGGCCCGATCGACCGACCTGCGCGACTGGCAGGTGCCGCCGGGCGCCTGACCCCCGGCGGTTCACCCGCCGGCGAAGGCGGCGCGGACCGCGTCGGCCTGCTCGCCGGCCTGATCAAGGTGTTCCGCGGCAGCGCGTTCATTCCCGGCGAGAATGGCGAAGAACGCGGCGATGGCGTGGTCGTCGGCGTTGTGCTTGCGCGCCGCGGCCGTAACCAGGTTCGCCTTGTCGCCGGCGCGCAGGTATTTCCATGTGCGTTGCATCTGCACGCCCTTGCCGGCCTGCACCCCGGTGCCGTCGCTCTGGATGCGGCAGGAGACGAGGTCGTCCGCTGCGCTACCACCCAGACGGCTGACGGTGGTGAACTGGAACTCGGATGCGCCCGCGGTGATGGTCAGGATCAGCAAGAGCAACCGACGGTGGATGGCCATGGTTTCCCCCTGGTTCGTTGGCGATCGACGCGACCGGCCGGCTGCGCGTCGGGCCGTGCGGGGATCATCTGGTGCACGGCCAGGGACCATATCGCCGCGGCCGCCGTCCATGACAGCAGGCCGATCGCGGAGGCGGAGCGTGCGCAGGCCAGCTGGCCGGTGCGGCTGCACCGCCGGACCGGATCTCATGGCGCGAATGCGAGCCCGGCGCGGTAGCCCAATCCGGCCGCGAGCAGGCAGATGAGCAGGGAGGCGAGCACGTAGAGCCCAGCCGCGGCGTGGCGCCCGGCGAGGAGGAGCTCGAGCGATTGCTTGCTGAACGACGAGAACGTGGTGAATCCGCCCATGATGCCGGTGAGCACGAACAAGCTGACCCAGCGGCGTTCGCCACCCCAGCCAGCGACGAGGGTGATCGCGAAGCTACCGGATACGTTGACCAGCAGTGTGCCGACGATGAGCCCCAGCGCGGGTCGTGGCCAGGCCAGTTCCAGGATCACGGTGCACCAGTAGCGTCCCAGTCCGCCGAGAGCGGAACCGGCCATCACCAGCAACGACGCCTGGAACCACGTCATGGCGGATGATGGTGCAAGACCCCGGCACGACAACCGCCGCGGACCGTGGCTGTACGCCTCTGGGGCAAACGCCTCTTGCAGGCTATGGCAATGCCTCCCATAGTGATATCGGGTCTCTGTGGATCGGAACCCCTTCTGCGAGACGTGGCGGGAGACGCTATGCCCAAACGCCATCGTGTTTTCATCTTCGACGACGACGAGATCGTCCGGATGCTGCTGGTGGACATCTGCGAGTCGGCCGGGTGGGAGACCTACGCCTACGAGAGCCCCGCCGCCAGCCCCATGTACCAGGCAGGCGAGGTGCGGTGGGACAACCGCGACGACTGTGTCGACGTGGTCATCGCCGACGTGCGTATGCCCGATGTCAATGGGGTCGACTTCCTCTGGAGCACCCAAGTCAAGCAGCTGGATATCGATCACTGCGCCGTGGTCTCCGGTTACTGGACCGCCAGCATGGAGGAACAGGCGCGCGCGATAGGCTTCACGATCTTCCACAAGCCCTTCCAGGTCCAGGACATCCGCCGCTGGCTCGACGGCTGTCGCGTCGACGTCGACCCGACCAGCGACTCCCAGCGCGCCAGGGCCCAGGCCGAGCGCTGACGCCGCAGCGCGGCAGCGCTCGGCCGCCCAAGCTGCCCAGGGCGACTCAAAGCTCGCACATGAGGGCCATGCCTCGCCTCCACCTGCGTCACCATGGCCCAAGCATCAAAGAGAGCCGGGCGGTTGGACGCAGGTGGAGGCGACGCAAGGCATGCCGACCTGGTGATCGGCGCTCCTGGGGCGAGCTTTGAGCGGCCTTGCCAAGCTGCCCATCTCCACGCTGGATCCCTTCCCCTCCGGCCCTAGGCTTCGCCGCCCCGCGTGTCGTGGCTCCATCGGAGCCCGCGCGCCCGGGCGATCGACAGACGTATAGCAGCAGGTGCCGCCACTGGGCGGGTGGGGAGGGTCGTATGCGAGGCGAGCGGATCGGGCGTTGGATCGCACCCCTGGCCCTGACCGCTGTTCCGGTGCTGGCCCACGCCACCGAGGGCGCGGCCGGCGTCGACATGACCCATCGGATGATGCTCCTGGCGATCCAGGTCGGCCTGATCCTGTTCTGCGCCAAATTCGCCAACAACCTGTTCGAGAAGCTGAAGCTCCCCGGCGCGCTCGGTGAGCTGAGCATCGGCGCGATCATCGGCCCCTTCGCGCTCGGCGCGATCGCGTTCTACGGTTTTCCCCATGGCCTGTTCCCGACCTACGACGGGAGCACCATTTCGCCTGAACTCAACGGCCTGGCCACCATCGCCTCGATCGTGCTCCTGTTCAACATCGGCCTGGAGACCGACCTCAAGCTGCTGTTGCGCTACAGCGTCGCCGGCGGAGTCGCCGGGCTCGGCGGCCTGGTGGTCTCCTTCGCGTTCGGTGCAGGTGTCGTCGTGGTGTTCTCGGAGATGCTCTTCGGCAAGGAGCTCGGCTTCCTCTCCCCGCCCTGCCTCATGCTCGGCACGATCACCACCGCGACTTCGGTCGGCATCACCGCGCGGATCCTGTCCGAGAAACGCAAGCTCGACTCGCCGGAGGGCGTGACCGTGCTTTCGGCAGCGGTGATCGACGATGTGATGGGCATCATTCTGCTCGCGCTGGTCACCGCCTTCATCCAGGCCTCCAAGGGTGGTGGCCCGGTGGACTGGGGTCACATCGGCGTCATCGCCGTCAAGGCGGTGGGGGTATGGCTCGCCGCGACCGCCATCGGCCTGGCCGCCTCGCGCAAGATCAGCGTACTGCTCAAGCTGTTCCGTGATCGGACCACCATCGCGGTGATGGCCCTCGGCCTTGCGTTGATCCTCGCAGGCCTGTTCGAGGAAGCCGGGCTGGCGATGATCGTCGGCGCCTACGTCATGGGGCTGTCGCTGAGCCAGGCCGATATCAGCCACGTGATCCAGGAGAAGCTCGGCGCAGTCTATGCCCTGTTGGTCCCGGTGTTCTTCTGCGTCACCGGCATGCGCATCGACATCCGCCAGCTGATCCAGCCTTCGGTCCTGTTGTTCGGCTTCGTCTATGCGGTGCTCGCCCTGGCGAGCAAGGTCATCGGTTGCGGCCTGCCCGCGATGCTCATCGGATTCAATCTGCGCGGCGCGGCGCGGATCGGCTTCGGTATGGCGCCGCGCTGCGAAGTCGCGTTGATCATCGCCGGCATCGCGATCAGCAAGGGCCTGCTGCTGCCGCCAGGCGTGGCCACCGGCGGTGAGCAGATCCTGGCCGCGGTGATCATCATGATCCTGGTCAACACCGTGATCGCGCCGCCGGTACTCGTCGGCCTGTTCCGCAACCCGGCGCCCGGCGTGCGTCGGGAGGCCGGACCCGATCGCGGCGTGGAGGAGGCGGTGTTCACCTTCCCCACGCTGGAGATGGCCGAGTTCTTCGTCGGCAAGCTCAACCGCCTGCTCGAGAACGAGGGCTTCTTCTCCCACTGCATCGACCGTTCGCAGCAACTCTACCAGCTGCGCAAGGACAAGGCGGTGATCGACTTCCGTCGCGATGGCACCCGTCTGGTGTTCCAATGCCAGGCGCAGGAATTGCCGCTGGTCGACGCGGTGATGTACGAAAGCCTGGCCGCGCTCGAGCAGACCCTGCGCGGACTGCGCAAGCCACTCGACGCGACCAGTCTGCGCACCCGCATCCAGCAGACGAACGCATCGTGCGCCCTGCCTGCCAAGGGCTTCGACGTGCGCGACTGGTTCGGTCCCGAGGCCGTGATCCCCGAGTTGCAGGCGACGGACAAACCGGGCGTGATCGACGAGTTGCTCGATCGCCTCGACCATCAGGGCAAGCTCCAGAACCGCGATCGCGCCCGGGCGGCGGTGTGGGAGCGCGAAGAGAGCCTGTCCACCGGGCTGCAGTTCGGCGTCGCCATCCCCCACGCCCGCACCGATGCGGTCCACGGCCTGGTCTGCGCCATCGGCATCAAGCATGACGGTATCGATTTCCAAGCCGTCGACGGCCAGCCCTCGCGGATCTTCGTGCTCACGCTCTCGCCCGAGTCGCGGCCCTCGCCCTACCTCCAGTTCATGTCGATGATCAGCCGCATCCTCGACGAGGCCGGCCGTGAGCGCATCCTGGCGGCGGAGACCGCGCCCGCGGTCCACCGCGCCTTCGCGCCCGTCAGCGCCCCCGGCGCGCCAGCAGCCCCGGCGCGGGCTCCGGCGCCGTCCCGGCCGGCTTTCGATCCCGAGATCTACATCAACCGCGCGGTGGTGCGGCAGGAGCTGATCAGCGACACCAAGGAGGGGGTTATCCGCGAGTTGATCGATCTGCTCGCCGATCGCGACCTCGTCACCGATGCCACCGAAGCGGCGCGGGTGGTGCTGGCGCGCGAGGAACAGCTGGCCACCGGCCTCGAAGCCGGCATCGCCCTGCCCCACGCTCGCACCGATACCGTCAGCGGTCTGGTCTGTGCCATCGGTCTGAGCCCGAACGGAATCGACTTTGGCGGCGCTGATGGCGCGGACGCGCAGGTGGTGGTCCTGGTGCTTACCCCCACCGCTGGCGAGGACCCCTATCTCCAGTTCGTCGCTTGGACCATGACAGCCCTCGGCGACGGCGGATCGCAACGTCTGCTTGCGGCCCCGGATGACGAAGCGGTGCGGCGGATCCTGTTGCGGCGGCGCAGCTGAGCCGGCTCAGCCGTCACCGCGACCGGTGCCGTCGGGGATGTGGGCGTAGCGCTCGCGCAGCCTGGCCTTGCCGGCGGCGTTGGGATCACTCTCCATCGTGCCGAGCAGCCGCCACAAGCCGAGCATCCGGGCGATGACCAGCAGCAGCGGAAATACCACCACCAGCCCGATGAGCGCTCCGAGCCAGGGTGCCACGGACAGGAAACGCACGGACAGGAGCACCGCGCACGCCAGCGACAAGGGATAAGCCAACAAGCGCAGCAGGAGCATCGCCGCCTTAGCGCGCAGTGTTGTCGGCGGTCGCGGCAGGGTCAACCGTGATGGGCCCCTTCCCAGGAACTCCGCGCGCCATCACGCCCATTTGATGCGCTCACGGTCCGGATCGCGTCATTGCGACAAACGTCCGTGGCGACCGGGTTTCTGGCTCTTCGCAGCCGGCCCACAGGGCTGGCAGGGGCTCTGAGGGAGAGGTCAATCGTCATCGCCACGGCGTCACGCTGAGGGCGCGGCCATCGGCTTGTCTGGGCGTATGCGGGGCCGAAGATACGCGCGCCATGGACCTCATCCGCGAAGCTCGCGAGACCGACCTGCCGGCGATCACCCGGATCTACAACGAGGCGGTGTGCACGAGCACCGCCTCGTTCGACATCCGCGAGCGTACCTCGGCGCAGCAGGCGGCCTGGTTCCGCGCGCACGGCGAGAGCCACCCGGTACTGGTCGCGACCGACGGCCAGGCGGTGGTCGGCTGGGGATCGCTCAGCCCCTGGATCCCGCGCTGTGCCTGTGCACGGACGGTCGAGGTATCGCTCTACGTCGATGCGACCTTTCGTGGACGCGGATGCGGCGTGCGGCTGGGTCAGGCGCTGGTCGAGGCCGGCCGGGCGGCAGGGCATCATCTGATCGTTGCCAGCATCACCGCGGAGAACGCCGCCAGCTGCCGGTTGTTCACCCGGCTGGGATTCACGCCGGGCGGCGAGCTGCCGCAGGTCGCGCGCAAATTCGACCGCTGGCTGGATCTGGCGTTGTTTTATCGCGTGCTCGATCCCGCCTGAGCCTGCCACTGGATCAACCGATACGCTCGTCGTTGGAATAGGAGTCGCTCTCGACCGCGGATACCAGTTCCATCACCTCGCCGATGGCCGTGAGCACGCTCTCGGCGCGGATCGGTTTGATTAGCCAGGCGTCGAAACCGCTATCGTCGAAGCGCGCGAGGACGTGCTCGCTGTCGCGCCCGGTGAGCGCGAGCAGACGCAGCCGCCGCCAACGGGCGTTGGCACGCACCGCTGCGGCAAGCTCCCACCCCCCAGCCGGGGCATGTCCAGATCGCAGATCAACATGTCCCAGTGGTGGCGGCGCAGCGCTTCGAGCGCCTGCACCCCATCGGTGACCGAGCACACCCAGTGTCCGGCCCGGCGCAGGTGGGCCTCCAGCACCAGGCGGATCGCCGGGTCGTCGTCGGCAATGAGAACACTCAGCATGGCGCGGACGCCGTCCGCACCCCAAGGGGCATTGTAGCGGGCGGCGCCCGCGCTATGGGGCTCAGGAGAAAGCCTCAGCCTTCCGGCTCATAGTTCCCGGCGAGGTCGAACACGCGCGGCCAGGCCACGCCCCAGTGGCCGGAGTAGGTGCCCGCCGCCTCTTCGGCGCCATCGAGTGCCACCTGCAGGGTGTAGCGCGCGGCGGCGCTCGCGCCCTGTTCGACCAGTACGGTCGACCAACGATCGGGTCGGTAGCGGACCAGGACGCTGCCGCTGAGCTGGCCGTCGCTGAGCGTGAGCTGGTTGATGAGCGCCGGCCAGCTCTTGATGGTGCGATCGGCCATCGCCCTGAGCCCGCTCAGGCGGCCGTCCGCCACCGTGAGGAAGAGGTAGAGGTGGCTCTTCTCGCCGCTGCGGGTACGGGTCGCCGCAGCGAGATGCAACACATGCGTGCATGGCGGCATCCAGGCCTGGCGTTCGACCAGCGTCACCGCACCGGCGAGCGGGAGGGGTTCGGCGAACGCGGTGGGCGCCGGGGTGATGGTACCGGTGATCGCGTCGTCCGTGCGCGTGGCGGCGAGCGTGAAGGTCTCGGTGCCGCGGAAGGGGTTCTCCAGTTCGATCGCGCCGCGCAGGGCCTCGCCGTCCCACTGCAGTGCGTCGGTGCCGACATGCAGGGCGGTATCGCCACGGCGACAGGTGCCGCCGCGGGGATGGCCGTCGCGCAGGCGGATGGTACAGGTGAAGGGTTCGCCGGCATCGAGCGCCGGCGCGGGCACAGTGAAGGTGATCGTGGCGCGGCCGATGTCGTCGCGGGCGCGCAGGTCGTAGCAGGCCAGCCGGTCGTGGGTGCGCAGGTAGACCCGGCCATCGGCGCAGGCGGGGATCAAGGGCATGGTGTAGCCCCAGGCGTGTGGGCTGCGGACATGGTCGAGCAGGCGGAGGTCGGTTGGGCCGAGGCCGTAGAGGTGCAGCTGGTTCGAATCGGAGCCGGCGCAGACGATGCGCGAGCCGACGATCACCGGGTAGGTGCCGAAATGCGGCTCGTTGGTCGCCGGTGCGCGAGCGACCACCGTGCCGCGCGCCGCGTCGATGCACAGCAGCGATCCACGCCGGTCGTCGCAGTAGACCAGCCCATCGCGCGCGGCGAAGTGCGCGGGTCGGCCGTGGCCGGCGAGTTCCCAGGCGCGCTGCGCCTCGGTGGCGGTGATGCGGTAGGCGACCAGCGCGCGGTCGCGTTTGTTCTTCGCGCCGTTGCCGGTGATCAGGTGGCCCGCGCCGACGACGATCCGACCGCCGTCGCCGGGAATCTGCCAGCGCACCGTGCCCGAGCGCGGTTCGATGCAGCGGATCGCATCGCTGCCCGGTGCCAGCAGCAGGGCCGTGTCGTCTTGGCGCCAGACCAGCGGCTGGGCGACGTTGCTCAGCCCGTCTGGCAGGCGCCAGAGCTCCGCGCCGGTGGCGGCGTCGAGCGCGACGCAGGTGGAGGGTTCGTCATAGTAGTATCTGGTCTCGTCGTCTCCGGGTGGGGTCAGCTTGCAGTGGAGGTGGTCGTTGAACACCACCACCCCGTCGACACACACTGGCGAGGTGGCGTAGTCGCGGTTGAAACCGACCAGCGCCTGGCGCTCGTGCGCGAGCTCACGGTATCGAGCCATCCGCGCGTGGCGCGCGGTGGCGTAGGACCACAGCGGCGCACCGGTGGCGGCGTCGAGCGCGTGGACGCGCGCGCCGTTGACGTGGGCGTAGATCCGGCCGTCGCCGTAGCAGCAGGTCAGCGAGGGACCACCTTTGGTGAAGGCCTGCATGTTCAGCGACTGGCGACCGAGCACGCTGCGCCAGAGCGTGGTTCCGGTGGCGGCGTCGAAGCAGTGGATCACGTCGTGGGCCGCGACGCGGAACTTGTCGGTGAAACGCTCGCCATGCTCGCGTACCAGCGCGCGATCGGGTACGCCGGCCGGCAGGTAGTACTGCAGGTAGACCCGTCCGGCGGCGACGATCGGCGTGGCGTACCCGCCGGAGATCAGCCCGTGGCCGTCGCTCTCGGGCTTGCGCGCATCGCCGGCCAGACCGTCGGGGATGCGTGCGTCGGAGCGCCAGGCCAGCTCGGCGTCGATCCAGGCATCGACCAGCGGTGCAGCGACCGGCCCCGCGGCGCAGGCGCCGTCGCCGCCGCCGTAGGCCGGCCAGTCCTCGGCGGCGAGCGGGAGGGCGGTGGCCAGGATCAGGAAGAGGAAGAAGGCGGGCGGATGTTGCATGGCGACTCTCGGTGGGAACCCGAGTCTGAACGCCGTGACTGAGGGGCAAGCCTTCGGAATGCGTCGCCGGGAACAGCGTTTTCCGCAGCCGTGTGGATCGTTCGCATGGCCGCGGCGCCCGGGGCAGGCTTGCTCGAGGAGGATGACCTCCCAGCGCAGGTTCAGCGTCGTTGCGTAGTGGTCCGCCGACGCGCAATGCCGCTACGGTTTCCCCTTCACAGGACAGGCCTGAGCGGATAGTGCCCGCGCGAGAGGACCAGCATGGGTAGCACCATCACCGAGAAGATCTTCGCCGCGCACAAACGCGACGAACCGTTCCCCGGCACCACCGTCATCGATCTCGACGTGGTCATGTGTCACGAGATCACCACACCGATCGCGATCGCCGATCTCGCATGGCGCGGCAAGGACCGGGTGTTCGATCCGGCGCGGATCAAGGCGGTGATCGATCACGTCACCCCGGCCAAGGACACCAAGACCGCGATCCAGGGTAAGATGCTGCGCGATTGGGCCCGGCGCCATGCGCTGCCGGACTTCTTCGATGTCGGCGCCAACGGCGTCTGCCACGCGATCTTCCCGGAGAAAGGTTTCATCCGTCCCGGCTACACCGTGATCATGGGCGACAGCCACACCTGCACCCACGGCGCTTTCGGCGCTTTCGCCGCTGGCGTCGGCACCACCGACCTCGAGGTCGGCATCCTCAAGGGGGTCTGCGCCTTCCGCGAGCCGAAGAGCATCCAGGTGACGGTAGACGGGGCATTGCCGGCGGGCGTGTTCAGCAAGGACGTGATCCTCGAGATCATCCGCCAATTGACGGTCAACGGTGCCACCGACCACGTGATCGAGTTCGTCGGACCGAGCATCGATGCGATGACCATGGATGAACGCATGACGCTGTGCAACATGGCCATCGAAGCCGGCGGCACCTGTGGCGTGTGCATGCCCGACATGACCACCGTCGAGTATCTCTGGCCGTTCATCGCCGCGCAGTACGACGACGACAAGCAGCGCGCGGCCGATGACTTCCGTCGCTGGCACAGCGATCCGGATGCGACCTACGCCAGGCGGCTCACCCTCGACGTCGGCCAGCTCGAACCGGTCGCCACCGTCGGCTACAAGCCCGACCAGGTGCGAGCGCTGCGCGAGTTGGCGAGCGAACACATCCCGGTGCACCAGGTCTACATCGGCTCGTGTACCAACGGCCGGCTCTCCGACCTGCATGCCGCGGCCAGCGTGCTCGCCGGCCGGCGCCTCGCCGATGGCGTACGGGGTATCGTAAGCCCCGCGACCCCGGCGGTGTTCGACGCCGCCCTGGCCGATGGCACCATCGCCGTGTTCCGCGAGGCCGGCTTCTGCGTCACCAACCCGACCTGCGGCGCCTGCCTGGGGATGTCCAACGGCGTGCTCGCTCCCGGCGAGGCTTGCGCCGCGACCACCAACCGGAATTTCGCCGGCCGCATGGGCAAGGGCGGCACGGTGCATCTGTGCTCGCCGGCCAGCGCCGCCGCTGCCGGCGTGACCGGCGAGCTTTGCGACCCGCGCCCCCTGCTCGATCGCAGCGCCACGGCCGCGACCGCGGAGCCCGACGCATGAACGGTTCGGCCGCGAGCCACACCGACAAGACAACGGTTTCCGGCGGGCCGCAAGCACGCCGTGACGTCGCAGGCGCGTGGGGGCACGCGCCGCAGGCGCGAGGGGGCAACGCCCCCTCTGTAACCGGCCGACCGAGGCGCGTTTTTCTGCGAAACTGGCGCGTAGCGCCGCAGAAAACGCCAGCGGAGCTGGCGAGCGACGACCGAGGCACGTGGGGGTACGCGGCGAAGCCGCGAGGGGGCAGCGCCCCCTCTGTAAGGGGCAACGCCCCCTCTGTAACCGGCCGACCGAGGCGCGTTTTTCTGCGAAACTGGCGCGTAGCGCCGCAGAAAACGCCAGCGGAGCTGGCGAGCGACGACCGAGGCGCGTGGGGGTACGCGGCGAAGCCGCGAGGGGGCAGCGCCCCCTCTGTAAAAAGGAAAGCCAGATGAAGACCTTTGGCGGACCGGTCCTGTTCCTGGACCGTAACGATATCAACACCGACGAGATCATTCCGGCGAAGTATCTGACCGAGGTGAAGAAGGAGGCGCTCGCGCCCTACCTGCTCGAGGATCTCGATCTGCCCGGTTTCGATCCGCAGGGCGCGGCGCTGCGCGCGGCGCGGGTCATCGTCACGCGTGACAACTTCGGCTGCGGATCCTCGCGCGAACACGCGCCCTGGGCGCTCGAGGTCAACGGCATCACCTGCGTGGTCGCCAGCGGTTTCGCTCGCATCTTCCGCCAGAACATGTTCAACGGCGGGATGCTGGCGGTCGAGCTCGAGGCCGAACAGATCGATCGCCTGTTCGGCCTCGCCGGGGATCCGGTCGACTGCAACATCGATTTCGCCGCGCGCGAGCTGGTGTTCACCCGGGCCGATGGAGACGTGCTGCGCTGCGGTTTCAGCCTGAGCGAGTTCGACGCCGCCTTGGTCGAGGCGGGCGGCTGGGTCGAATTCGCCGACGCCCGCTACTGATCCTCGCCACAGCTGCCGACACCGGGCCTGGAGCCCGGACCGGAGCTTTGGTATGCTGGACCTCTGACCCCGCGGGGCGGAGGTGTGCATGCATGAGCCCTTCCTGATCGAGCTCGCAGACGACACGCCGCAGGCGGTGGCCGCGGGCCTGGCCGGGCTGGTCGCGCTGCTCGGCGACCCCGCGGCGCTGGCGGCGCAACTCGATGACGAGGGAGCGCTCGCGGTGCGGGTGATCGGGGCCGACGGTCAGCTGCTCAAGTTGCCCGGGCGCCGACGCGCGAGCAACGCATCTTCGGAGCAGACCCTGTATCGCCGCGCCGCTGGCGACTCCGCCGGCCGGGCCCGACTCGCCGAGCTGGTGGATGCGGTGGCGCAGCGCAACGCCGAGCAAGCGGATGCCGTCCTGCGCGACGGCGGGGGTGCCTACTTCGGTCAGGCGCCGCTGGAGATGCTCATCCCGGCGGGTGCGGCGGCCCTGGCGCTGTGCGAGCGTTGGCTGCTCGCGCTCGATCCGCTCGCCGACGGCGATGAGGGCGATCTGCTGCACACGGCGGTCGCGAGCCATGGCTGGTGCCCGGCCACCTATCGGTTGGTGCTGGCGCGTCCGTTGATCCGTCCCGGGCCGAACGCGATCTCCGATCTGTGGGACTGCTGTCACAGCCTCGGGCTCGAGACGGCGCTCGCGCCGGCCGCCGCGCGCGCCGCGCTGGTCGCGGCGGGGGCGGAGCTGATCGCCGCGTACGCCGGGAGCGCACCAACGGCGGCGGTGGGAAGGGTGCTCGCGCATCCTGCGGCGGGCTGCCACCCGCGTCTGCGCCTGGCGCTGGGCGAGCTGCTGGCTCAACCGCGCGCGAAGCGATCGCTCTCCGGTTCCAGCGGCAGATGATCGCTTCGCACGGCCGTGGGAGGCGGTAGCCGATCGGCGTGCGGTGTTTCGGGCGCTGGCCCCGGGGCTACCAGTCGGGCGAGCAGCGCCACCGGGGCATCGGTATCGGCCGCAGCGAGTTCGGCCAGGCGTCGGTGGACGGCGACGGTCCCGGGGTCGGTCGGCGGAAAGTGGCGCTCGAAGCGGGCGCACACCAGCTGGCGCCGGCGCTGGCGGCACCGGCGGCGGATCAGCAACCCGGCGCCGAGGCCGAAGGCGAATGCAGGCAGGACCGCCGCGGGCGGCGGCAGCAGCTGCCAGAGGGCCACGCCGATCGCCATGGCGAGGCCCAGCGCCGGCAGCACGATAACCGGCAGGTCGTGGCGCTCGTGGAGGGATGCGGCCAGGGTCTGCAGACAGGCGGTGAGGCTGTCGGCCACGGTTCCGGGCTCAGATGCCCTTGCGGGCGAAGGCGCGATCGATGACGCCTGCGAGGTGGGGCTGGGCCTGGCCGAGCACCGTGGCCTCGCCGTGGACGGCGGTGAAGAAGTCGGCCCCGCTGTCGGTCGGCTTGATGCCGAGGCAGACGAAGTCCATGCCGCTGAGCACTACCTGCACCGCCTTGATCTGATCCTCGCTCAAGTCCTCCCAACGCACTGGACCGGCCGGCGCTTCGGGGGTCGCTTGTTCGTCGGACCCGTCGCCGGAGCCGGGAAAACGGATGATGTTCTCGCTCATGGTATCATGGTGAGGCAGCGGGGATCGGGGCAAGCGATGCGGTGTGGGCGATCGGGAAGGGGCCGCGACCAGAGGCCTGTACTGCGGCTGCTGTACCTGGTGCCGCTGCTGCTCGGCGCCTGCCTGCGCCATGACCCCGGATTCGCCCTGCCGCCGGTGCGGCCGTTGGCCGTGGACGGGCAACGGGTGGTGCTGCTCACCCGCCGCGGTCTGCTCCCGGAGGCCGCTCCGCGTGTGGCCATGGCCGAGGCGGTGCTGGTGCTGGTGCCGGGGGTCGAGGATCTGCCCGTGGGCCACCGCACGGTGCTGCTCGAACAGATCCGTCAGCGCGCGGATTGCGAGCTGGCGCTGTATTTCGATTGGGGGCGAGGTCTGGGGCGGCGTATCGTTTTCGATGCCGCGACCGATGGCGCCGCCGGGGCCCTGGCGAACTGGCTCGCCGGCCCGGGGCGGCCGCCCCGGGTCCACGTGCTGGCGCACAGCGCGGGAACGGTGGTGGTCAACAAGGCGGCGCGCCTGCTCGCCGCGCGCGACGCACCGCCGACGGTGGCCTTCGACCGGGTCCTGTTCGTTGGCACGCCCCTGCGCGCCGACGAGCCGCTGGCCGCGTTGCGCGCGCGCAGCGCATCGGTGCTCAACCTGTATTCCCAGCTCGACAAGGTCTCGCGCAATCTCAGCGCTGCCGACGGACACCTGCACGCGCTCGGCGATGCCGGCAATGTGCGGCTCAGCCGCAGCCTCGGTGGCCGCCTGACGCGGCACGATGGCTTCCTGGCCAACGACCCCGAGATGTGGTTGCGGTACGGCTGGTATTTCCGTCACGGCACTCTGCCGCCGGCGCGGGTGGAGCAGCCGCTGTGCGATCGGCCGCGTGCGTGGTGGTGTCTCGCCGCGGCCGTCGTCGCGGGGGTGCCGGGGGCCCGGGTCCACGCTGCGTTGGCCGCCGAACGGATACTCCGGCGTGACGCGGCTTCGGCGGAGGCGCTCTACTATGCCGTCCTGCTCGCCGGGCTCGCCCAGCAGGACGACCTGTCTGCGGCGATGATCGATCTGCTCGCCACGCCCCGTCCGGCCTACCTGCGTCATGAGATCTACCGCGCGATCACCAACATGCGCGATGGCCGGCATATCGGTTTCCTGCGCTGGGCGCGCAAACGCGATCCCGCGGCGCGGGTCGTCACCCGCGATTGCCTGCGTGAGCTCAAACGCCTGCGGGTGGTACCGGCGGATCGTTGAGCGGGTCGGCGCAGTGGCGCGCGGTGTCGATGTCCTCGCCGCCGACGCCGTAGAGCGGGAGCCAGAAACTGCCGAGGGTGACCAGCAGCACCACCGCCATCGGACCGATCACCAGGCCGGGCAGCCCGAAGGCCAACAGGCCGCCGAGCAGGCCGAGGAACAACAGGAAGCCGATCCAGGCGTCGCGCTCGTCGATGCACTGTCCGAGCAGCGTTCCCCCCCAGCTGAGCAGGACCTGGGCCGCGGCGGCCATGCCACCGAGCAGCAAGGCCTCGCCCCAGCGGCCGAGCGACCAGAACAGCACCGCCAACGGCAGCCAGATCATCGTCACCCCGACCACCGGCAACAAAGCCAGCACTGCGGCGATCAGCACCAGCGGCACGAAGGGCAGCGCCGCTGCGCCGACGAGGTGGTCGGCGGCGTAGACGATGCCGCCGAAGACGAAACCTTTGACCAGTGCCACGGCCACGGTGTCATGCAGCAGGCGGAACACCACCTGGCGGTGGCGCCGCAACAGCCGTTCGCGCTGGGCGGCATCGAGCGGGGTGAACAGCAGCAGTTGCCGGATCAGCCGCGGTCCTTCGCTGTAGAAGAAGGCGAGGCAGATCAGCGCGAGCGCGAACTGCGCGACCAGATCGCGCCCGGCGAAGAGAAAGGAGAGGAAGCTCGGGCCGAAGTCGGCGAAATCCTGGATCCAGGCGACGATACGCTCCGGGATCCCGGCCTGGTCGAGCCCCAGCGCGGGGAAGGTGCGGTCGAGCCGGTCGACGTGCTGGGCGAGGATGCGTCGCAGTTCGCCCGCGCTGGCGGGATCGTCGCGCAGCAGGCCCCAGGCGATGGTCAGTGTCAGCTGGGCCGAGCCGATCAACAGCACGATCGGCAAGGCGAGGATCGCGACCAGGGCGAGGGTGGCCGCGATTCCGGCCAGCCGACGGCGGGTCCGCTCTCCGAGCCAGGGCGCCCAGCGGGTCAGCCGGCGATCGATCGGGGCGAAGAGCAACGGCGTGGTCAGCAGCGCGAGCGAGGATCCGAGCAGGAGCGGTTCGGCCAGCGGCAGGAACACCCGGGCGACCACCCACACCACGCCGGCCAGCAAGCCCATCAACAACAGATGCGGCATCCAGCGGCGCAGGACATCATGCGGATCGGCTGGCATCGGATCCAGGCTAGTCCCGTGCCTTGCGAATAGCCATCAGAAGTCCGAGCGGCGCGGCGTATCCTACCGCATTGGGCGGCAGCGCGGACGTCGCCTCGCCCCGACCCGACAGGGCCGCACCCGGAGGCGCGGCCCTGTCGGGTCTTCCTTGCTGTCCGGCTTGGCGCTACTCGGGGCGCTCGACCTCGGGATCGATCACGTCGTCCGCGTCGGCATCCACCTGCTCGGCGGCCGGGTCGACGGCCATCGCCTTGATCTTGCGACCGCGGGTCAGCGCCAGGAGCACCGGCGAGGCGATGAAGATCGAGGAGTAGGTGCCCAGCAGCAGGCCGATCAGCAGGGTGGCGCTGAACGCGGCCACGCCCTCGCCGCCGAAGAAGAACAGGATCACCACCACCAGCATGGTCGTCGCGGTGGTCAGCAGGGTCCGGCTCATGGTCTGGGCGATCGAGATGTCGATGGTCTCGGCCAGCGGTTTGGCCAGCTTGCGGACGTTCTCGCGGATGCGGTCGAAGACCACGATCGTATCGTTGAGCGAGTAGCCGATGATCGTCAGCAGCGCCGCGACCACCGTCAGGTCGATGCGCACGCCGAAGAGCGCGAGCAGACCGACGGTGATGGTCACGTCGTGGACCAGGGCGGCGATCGCGCCGATGCCGTAGATGAACTCGAAGCGGGCGGCGATGTAGGCCAGGATCGCGGCGATCGAGATCAGCATCGCCAGCAGGGCCGCGAGCTTCATCTGGCTTGCCACCTGCGGCGAGAACGACTGGCTCGAGGGGAAGGGCTGGTTGACGGTGATGTCGTTGTTGGCCAGTGCTTCGATCGACCGGTCGTAGAACTCGCCAGCCACCGCCACTCGGTGGTTGGCAGCCGGCGTGGCCTCGCCGCCGAAGAGGGTGAGCAGGCGCTGGCCGACCGGGCCGGTACGTGCGGGCTCCTCGAGCGTGGTCGGCGCGGTGGCGAAGGTCACGTCGAAGGCGACGCTGTCTGCGCGCTCCGGCCCGGGGCGGACGGTGATCTCGCTGATGGTGTTGCGTCGGGCCAGCAGCTCCTGCACCGCGGCCAGGTCGGCAGGCTCCGGCGGCGCGAGCGTGGCCAGAACCAGATGCAGGCGCTCGGGCTGGTCCTCATCCCAGGCGGCGCTGATGACCTGGCTGCCCGGTGCTGGCACCAGGCTCTCGCCTTCCTTGGTGAAGGCCGCGCGGAAGTGACGCCGGATCTCGAACTGCCGGTTCTCGATCTGTTCGGTGAGCTTGTCGATGTCGCGATCCAGCGGCTGCAGCTCCTCGCGGCGGATGCGTGCGGCCTCGCTCGGCTGGTCCTCCTGCAGGCGGTCGGCCTCGCGTCGCAGTTCGACCCGACGCTCTTCGAGCTCCGCGCGTTCGGCCTCGAGCGCGGCGCTCCGCTCGTCCGGACCCTTGAACATCCACTGCTGGCTGCCGGCGTCGCCGAGGACGCCGAACTCCTCGTAGTAGGGAAGTACCTGGATCCGGCCCGGGTTGAGGATCGCGCGTTCGTCGGGGGCGGCCTGATGGTAGTCGCGCAGCTGCTGCTTGACCGCGGAGATGGTCAGCGGTTCGGTGAAGGTCACCTGGACCTGGACGCCGCCGGTGAAATCGATGTCGAAGTTGTCGTTCATCCGGTCCTTGCCGGCGAAGAAGGCGATGCCGACGAGCAACAGGAGCCCGGACAGCGCGAAGGCGTACTTGCGCGCGGCGGTGTAGGGCAGGCGCAGTTCGCCGAGGTTGCGCACGTGACAGCTGCGGTTCTTGCTGAACAGCAGGTTGGTCAGGAACCGGCCGACGTAGATGGCGCTGAACATCGAGGTCAGGATGCCGATCATCAGCGTCAGGCCGAAGCCCTGGACCGGGCCGGTGCCGACGAAGTAGAGCACCAGCGCGGTGAGGAAGGTGGTCAGGTTGGCATCGAAGATGGTGATGAAGGCGCGTGAATAGGCGCGGTCGATGTTCGAGAACAGGTCGGAATCGGCCTTCATCTCTTCGCGTAATCGTTCGAAGATGAGGATGTTGGCGTCGACCGCCATGCCGACGGTCAGCACCAGACCGGCGATGCCGGGCAGGGTGAGGGTGGCACCGAAGAGTGAGAGCACGACGAAGATCAGGCCGATACAGGTCACCAGGCTGGCCACGGCGACGGTGCCCAGGCGCCACCAGTAATAGGCGATCATCCCGCCGAGGATCAGCAGTAGCGAGATGGCCATCGCCCAGCCGGCCTTGCTGATGGTCTGCTCACCGAGGCTGGGGCCGACGACCCGCTGCGAGAGGATCCGCGGGGTGCGCTTGAGCGCGCCGGCGGTGACCACCTCGATCAGGCTGTCGCGTTCGGCTGCGGTGAACGAGCCGGTGATCACGCAGCTCTTGCTCGATGGGTTGACGATGGTCGGCGCCGATTGCACCACCTGATCGAAACAGATCGAGATGCGCCCGGTGCCGGTGTTGCTGCCCTTGGGGCCGCGCTCGTAGACGTCGGTGGTGAACCGGCTGTTCTTGGTCGCGCCGAGGCCGGTGAAGGTGATGCCGACCGCCGCGCGGCCCTGGTCCATGGTCGGGTAGGCCCGGGCCACGTCCTCGCCGGCCAGCTGGAGCGGGCCGAGGTGGTAGAAGGTGGTCGGCTCGGCCCCGGTGAACGCGGGTTTCTCGGGGTAGATCACGTCGTTGATGCCGAAGTTGATGCCCTCGCCGAAGTCGTAGCGGCCGTTCTCCTGGCGCACGATCATGCCCTCGCGGATGGCCGAGAGCCCGTACTGCTGTTTGACCTCACGGAATTCGAGCACGCCGGCGGTCTCGAGCACCTTGCGGGTGGCGGCGGCGTCGGCGGGGGTGCCGCCGGGAATGACCACCTGCACGTCGCCATTGGACAGGCGGAAGACCTGCGGTTCGGTCAGACCGCGCGCGTCGAGGCGGTTGCGGAGGATCGACACCTCCTGGGCGGTGGCCTCCTGCGCCTCGTTGTTGGCATCGTAGAGGCGGGTGATGAATTCGACCCCGCCGCGCAGGTCGATGCCCAGGTTGACGTGGAACAGCCCGCGGCGCGGGTTCTGGTGTTCGTAGGAGCGGGCCTGGATCCGTTTCTCGGCCGCCTGGGAGTGCTCGGGATCCTCGAGCTCGAACACCAGATTGTTGGCGTTGTTGGTCTTGATCGGACCTGCGAGCGGGATCGGTTCGGGCCAGGTGTCCTCCCACAGCCCCTTGTCGCCCAGGCGCGTGCCGAGGGCGTCACGGACCTGCTCGACCAGCGAGTCGACATTGATGCCCTTCTCGGGGATCAGCTGGACCGGTTGGCCGGAGACGTCCCGGAAGACGACCTCTACGGCCCCAGCCTCCACATCGGCCGTCGCGCGGAGGGTCTGGCTGCCGACCAAAACCTTGTTCTGCAGCACCAGCAGGACGAGCGCGGTGGCCAGGACGAAAACAATGAGCAGGAAACGGCGGATCATGTGTCAGCTCTCCTCCGGATCGTCGGCGCGGTCGGTCGACGATGGTTGGGAATCGGGACTGCGGCGCGCGAGGCGCTCGCGTCGGTCACGGTGCCAGGCGAGGGCGCAGGCGAGGATGCAGGCGCCGGAGACCAGCAGCGCCACGGCGAGCGGCGCACGGCGGCGCGGACCCTCGCCACTGCTGCGGGTGGCGGTGGTGGCGTCGGTGATGTCCACCGGCGTGGGCAGGGGGCCGCCGCCGATGACCGCGACCAGCTGGTCGAGGCGCTCGCGCGGCAGGCCGGTGAGGATCAGGCGGTGTTCGAGCGGCCGCACCACTTCGGCGACCGAGACCAGCTGCCCGTCTAGCCGCAGGGCGACCTCCGAAGGGGCCTGCGGTCCAGCGGCGCGTCGGGCGACGATCGCGGAGGTCAACGCGGCCACGCGCTCTGCCGCCGGATCGCTGAAGGCCAGCGCCAGGGCGGGGCGCTGGTTGTGCAGGGCGATCGCAGCGGTGGTCACCGGCGGGGCTTCGGCGTCTGCGGCCGGGTCGCTCGCAGCCTCGCTCTGGTCCTCGTCATCCGGTTCCTCCGGCCCGGCGTCGGGTTCGGCCGCATCGCTGCGGGTCGGCCTTGGCGGCGGGGCGAGCACGTCGGGGCCGAGGGCCAGGGTGCGGGTGCCACCGTCCGGCGTGGCGATCCCGGTCAGGGTCAGGTCGACCTCCGGCGGTTCCTCGCCGGTCGCGGGGGGGGTGTCCGTGGTGCCGGTCGCGAGCACTGCCCGCAGCTCGAGCTGGCCGGGTGCGGTGAGCAGGGTGCGATAGTCGCGAGCTGGCCCATCAGGGGTGGCGAAACCGACGGTGATCGCGCCCGCATCGCCGATGGCGAGGACCGGGTCGGCGATGCCCGAGAGTCCGAGGCGATGGGTGAAGACATGGGCGACCCGGTCCATGGTCGCTTCGGCCCGGCTCGGGCTCAGCGTTGGCGGCAGGTAGGCCCGACAGGCGAACCGCAGTTCGGTGACCGTCACGTCCTCGCTCACCGGCCCGATGCAGCGGATGGTGATCAGCGGAATGGCGGCCGCCACGGCCGCGGCAGCGATGATGACGGGCAGGCCGCGGTTCACGTCAGCTCTCTTGATCCTTGGCCGCGGTCTCTTCGTCGATCACCTGGTTGAGCGCCTGCTTGGAGAAGGTGATCACCGCGCCTTCGTTGCCGCCGGTGCGTAGGTCGACGCTGTCTTCGCCGATGCGTTCGACCAGTCCGCAGATGCCGCCCACGGTCATGACCTTGTCGCCGATCTTCAGCCGGTCGATGCGCTCCTGCTTGGCGCGCTGTTCCTTCTTCTGTTTCCGTGCGGCATTGAACATCGAGAAGATGAGAAAGCCGAAGACGACCAGCAGGATCAGGCCCATGTCCATGCCCTGGCCCGGTGCGGTGTCGCCGCCACCACCGGTGCCGGTGTCGCCACCTCCGGTATCGGTGCCGTTGCTGGCAGTCTTTTCGGCAAAGGCGACTGAGGCGAGGCAGAGGAGGGTGAGGATGCGGTGCATGGTGGGGCTCCCAGGGACAGAAGGAATGGGTGAGCGCGCAGCAGCAAGGCATGCGCCGCGGCGACCACAGATGGGCGCAGCGAATGGATTCAGGGTGCGCGGGGACCGCCGGCACCGCTGAACCAGACCAGCGGTGGGCCCGATCGCGATCGGCTCGGGCCGGAGATCGCGGAGGCTGCAGCGGCGGTGGGCGCTGCGGGCCGGCGAGGGGCGCTGTGCGCGGTGCTCGCGGCCTCGCCGAGGCAGTGCGGGGCGCAGGCGTGCAGTTCGGGACAGGGCGCAGCGGCTGTGGCCGACTGGTCGAGTCGCGGCCCGGCCAGGGCCGAGAGCAGCAGAGCGAGCAGCGGGAAGAAAGGCCGGTGGATGCGCAGGCGGCCGACAGTCATGGAACGGCGCATGCTATGACTGTCGCTTGCTGCGCAAGTGCCGGTCCTGTGGTTCTCACCAGGGCGTATCGCCGTCAGCGGCGGCACGGCGCAGCAGGTCGGCCGCGATCGCCTCGGGCCAGGCCGGTGAGGTGGCGACCAGTCGTTCGAGGACAGCCAGGCCGGCGGCGTCGCGGCCGGCGCGCAGCAAGGTCACGGCCATGGTGAGGTCGAGCAGCGGGCGGGAGGGATGCCAGCTCGGTGCGCGGGCTGGCGGTGCGCTGTCGGGATGCGCGAGCAGAGCGAGTACCGGTGCCATCTCGCCGCGTGCGCGTGTGCTCAATGCGTCTGGCGCCACCATGCCCGCTACCGCCAGGCGCACCAGGCCGAGCGCCGGCAGGTCGAGCTGGATGCAGTGCGGCTGGGCCGCCAGCAGGGCGCGCGGGTCCGGGTCGTGCGGGCGCAGGACCAGGCCCGCGGCGGCGATGCGGTGCCAGGGGACCACGAGCGGATCGTCACCCGCTGCGGCGAACGCGGCGACCAGATCCTCTATGAGGCCTTCGCCGCCGAGCCAGTTGCGCAGCGCCGCGCGCGCCGGCTCCTGGTGCAGGGCTGGAACATCCCAGGCCGGCGGCGGTGGTAGCAGGCTGTCCTGCGCAGCTGCCAGCCACCGGCGCTCGGAGGGGGTCCACGGCGCCGGTGCATCGATGGCGGCGAAACGCAATTCGGGTTGCGCGCCGAGAAACAGCTCGGCGATGCTGCGCTGCGGGTAGCCCCCCGTCGGCTCCATGGCGGCGCGCTCGGGCAGCAGTGCGCGCATGCGCCAGGTGTCGATGGGCGTCGGGGAGCGGTCGGGCTCCGGCAGATCCGGCAATGGTGGCGCGCCGAGACGCTCGCGCCACCAGGCCTCGCGCCGCGCGGGACCGGGGTCGGGGCTGGTCGCGAGCAGGCCGGCGGCCCATGCCCGCGCTGTCGGGTTCCAGCAGACCTGGTCGAGCACCCGCTCGGCGAGGAGGACCGCGGCGGGGCTGCGGTGTCCGGCGTCGTGGGCGAGCTCCACGGCCTGGTCGAGACAGCTGCCGGCATCGCGGGCTGCGGCGGTGTTGAGCAACCACAGCAGCAGTGCATCGCGTTCGCCAGGCGCGGTGCGCCAGATGCCGGCGGTGAAGGCGAGCAGTTCGTGGCTGCGGCCGGG
>CAZTGE010000035.1:26226-33436 GCA_964612995.1 uncultured candidatus Brocadiaceae bacterium
CTGCGGCCGGGAAGCTGCCGGCGATGGTCTCGATCGTCGCGGCCAGCTCCTGGGGTTCGCCATCCGGGCGCAGGGCCGGTGGCAGGGCGGCGATCGCCGACCAGGCGCTGAGCAGCAGATGGCGGGCAGGCAGCGAGCCGTCGCTGCGCTGCAGGTGCTCTTCGCAGGTGGTGCGGACCTCGTCCCACAGCGCCCGGCGCAGCGGTGGCTCGCTGTCGCGCAGCAGTCCGACCAGTCGCTGGGCGAGCCAGCCGGCGGGCTGGAAGCGGGGCAGGGTCCGACCGCGCAGGCTCAGGCTGGTGCATACCGGCGCCGTGCCCGTTTCCGCCGATCGGATGGATGCGCCGGCCATGCCACCGAAGCGGGGGATCGGTTGGGCGATGCGCACCAGATCGCGGTGGTCGCGGCGCGCGCTGAGCCCATGGTCGTGGAGCTCGAGTTCGAGTGTGACCGTGCTCTGCGCCTCGAGCTGGAGTCCGGACAGCCACAGGACCTCTGCGCCCCGGCTGAGGGAAGCCGGTCTGTCGTCGGCGACCGGCAGGTCGAGGTGGTAACCGCTGCCGCCGTCGTCCGCGGCGGCGAGGTAGATGCCGATGCGCCCGCCAGCGCTGCCGGTACGGAAGGTGGCACGGATACGCTGGTCACCGAATACTGGCGCCGGGGCGCCGAGCAGGTGGGCGGCGCCGGTGGTGGACTGGTCGGCTTCCGGGACCCGCAGGGGGTCGAGCAGCTGGGCGATGGCCGCGTTGTCGTCGCTCCGGAGGTCGAGCAGCGGCTCGCCCCAGCGCGAGGCTTCGAGGCGCCGGAGCATGAACGTGCGTACTCCCAGCGCACCGGCGGACAGGCCCAGCACCAGCATCGCCGCCGCCGGCCAGCGGTGGTGGGCGAACCAGGGGCGCAGCCGGTTCCACCAGGGGTCGCGTCGGGCCAGCACCCGGTCGCCGCGCTGGAAGCGTTGCAGATCGGCCAACAAGGCCAGCGCACTGTGGTAGCGCCGATCGGCCCGGGGGTGGGTCGCGCGTTCGATCACCACCCGCAGGGGCCGGGGCAGCCGGACGAGCCGCTGCCGGTCCTGCTGCAGCCAGGTGCCGCCGGTGGCCGGGCGCAACGCGTCGGGGCCGGGCTGGATGCCGGTGAGCAGTTCGCGCAGAATGACGCCGAGCGCGTAGACATCCGTGCGCTCGTCGAGCGTGCGTGCGGCCTGGAGCACCTCGGGCGCGGCGTAGCCGAGGGTGCCGATGACGCCGCCGGTCTGGGTCAGCCGGCGTTGTTGGTCGAGGTCGGCGACGAGACCGAAATCGGCGACCAGCGTCTTGCCAGCCGGATCGAGCAGGATGTTCTCCGGCTTGAGGTCGCGGTGGATCAGGCCGCGCGCGTGCGCGTGGACCACCGCAGCGCAGATGTCGATCATCATGTCGATCGCCACGGTGCGCGGCAGCAACCGGCGGCGGTGTGGCGGTGCGGGGCTGAGCTCGCCGCGTTCGATCGCTGTGATCAACGCCGGCAGGTCCTCGGGGCTGCCGTGCTGCGAGCAGGCCAGCAGCTGGGCGAGGCTGACCGCGCTGTGGTACTCCATCGCGTACCAGGGCTGGCCCGCGTGGAGTCCGAGGTCGAGCACTTTGACGATGCCGGGATGATCGAGTCGGCGGCAGGCGCCGACCTCGCGTTCGAAACGACGCTGGCCGCGTTCGTCGAGACCCGCGGCCAGCTTGATCGCCACCGGCTGCTGCGCCTGATCGCGGCCGAGGAATACCGTGCCCATGCCGCCCTGGCCGAGCACCGATTCGATGCGATAAGGGCCGATGCGTTCGGGGTGGGGCAGGAAGGCATCCTGGTTCACGGTGCGCGCTCCGCGAGCATGCGGCGGGCGATGCGGGCGCAGGGATACGCCGGCCCCGTCGCGGCCAGGCGGGTGAGCCGTTCGTGGGCCTGGCTCAGGGCGCCGGTGTCCAGATCGCGGCGGGCGAGCATCAGCGCGAGCAGCCGACCGAGGGAACGGTCGAGGTCCGGTTGCGTCCGGCCGCTGTCGACGGGGTTGAGGAACAGTTCGCGCAGGGCCTCGCGGACCCAGCCTTGGGAGTGGTCGAGCAAGCGCTGCGGGATCCGCGCCTCGTGGGCGAGCAGGGGCAGCGCAAGATGCAGTTCGCCGGGCTGCCCCTGCTTGCAGGCGTGCCAGCACGCGGTGCGCAGCAGCTCGTTGTTCGGGTCCGCGGCCAGCAGCCCGGCGAGCAGGCGCTCGCGGATGAACTCGAGTGGCAGGGCGGAGTCGCCTGTCGCGCCGAGCAGCCAGGGGTAATCGCGGCGCAGATCCGCTGGCGTGCGTGGCGAGGGGCGGTCGGCCATCTCCAGCACCGGGATCAAGGCAGGTGGCAGCTCGCCCGCCAACAGCGCGGCCTCGCCCGCCTTCCGCGTCTGTTCGCGCTCGAGTGAGAGTGGATCGGCCAGATCGACCCGCCCGAGCGTGTCCTGCTGCAGGGCTTCGCCGCGCAGCATCTGCAGCAGCGCGTCGCGCATCGATCGGACGGGCTCGGCGAGTTCGATCCCCGGAAGGCTCCAGTAGCCGCCGAGGCACAGCTGGACCTGGAAGGCCTGCTGGCGCAGATGCGGCAGCCCGCCGCTGAAGCGGTCGATCGCGGCGAGTACCGCCGAGCGGTCCATGGCGGTGAAATCGCGGCGTCGGAAATGCCAGAAGGCGAGTGTGCGGCGGGCCAGCCGGACCCAGTAGGTCTCGCGCGAGCGGGCCTGGAGTTCCTCGAGCAGGGCTTTCGAGCGATCCCAGTTGCCGGCGGTCTCGGCGTGGGCGGTCGCCAGCTGGCGCCGGAGGAAGTGGCTCAAGGGCGAGAGCGGGTCGATCTCGGGTAGAAGCAGTTCGAGCGCGGCGAGGCGTGCGTGCCCGCGCAGATCGCGCTCGACCCAGCAGGCGAAGCGGGCGCGTTCATCCGGTTCACGGATCGCTGCACGCGCGCCGCGGATGTAGGGCACCAGTGCCGGATCCTCGGGCGACAGGCCGGAGCCTTCGATCAGTTGGCGGTGGTAGACTGCGCGATGGTCCAGCTCGGCGGCGTGGTCGTGCAGGACGCGGATGTGGCGCTGACGCGCGGCGGTATCCCTGGTGTCGAGCAGCGCGCCGCGGCGCAGCAGGTGTTCGCGGAAGCGGGCGTCGGCCGGGTCGAGCCGGGCGAGCATGTCGTCGCTGACCGCACGGGCGCGATCGAGGATCTGCGTTCCCGCCGGCGCGGGCGTGCGTTTGCCGGTGAGCGCGAGCCGGACCGCCAGCCATTCCGGCGGTGCGAGATCTGGCAGATCGGCCTCGGCCACGCGCAAGCGCTGGAAGATCGGGGGTGCGATAACGCCGGGGGTGTGGTAGGTGAAGCAGCCCGCGAGCCGGCCGTCGAGCGGCAACAGGTCGCGCACTTCGACCACCGTGACCCCGTCGACCGAGGCGCGGATACGGTCGCCGATCCGCTCCAGGCCGACCGCGTAGCTGGCACCGGGGGTGATGACCCCCGGCCCCATCCACAGGGTGCGACCGGCGCGTTTGAGCAGCGCGCAGCTGTTCTCGTAGGCGCCGAGTTGGAAGGTGTAGCCCTGCTGCCAGCTGGTGCTGCCACCGAGGAAGACACTGATCTCGCCCGGATGCTCCAGCGGCGCCCGGGCGCGGGCCTCCACCCGCAGCCCGGCCGCGGTGGGGGTGTGCACCGCCAGGACGTGGTGGCCCTGATACCTGAGGCTGCTGTCGACCGTGATGCCCTGGCCGTCGTCGAGAGCGATGAAGCCGCCTTCGAGCGTGCGTGTGCGCACGCTCTGCGCGTTGCCTTCCAGCTCCACGAAGCCCTCGTGACCGGAGGCGTGCAGAGCGACCTCGGGAATCAGGGCGGTGTACAGGTCGATGCTCGGCGAGCGCCAGACCGCGCGCTGTTGACGCAGGATATCGTAGCTGACGAACACGGTGAGCGCGGCGACGACCAGCATCGCGCACAGCAATGCGGCGATGAGCGGGTGGCGCGAGACGTGATGGGTCAGTCGGCGGGGCAGCGAGGCGGCGCGGGCCTGGATCTTCTCGCCGCGTTGGTAGCGCGCCAGATCGCTGGCCAGCGCGGTGGCGTTGCGCATGCGATCGCGCGGTCGCGGTTCAAGTGCGTGCGAGAGGATGCGCCGCAGCGGTCGCGGGAGATTGTCCGGCAGCTCGAGAGCCTCGCAGCCGCTCAGGCGACGCTCGGGCGGGCGACCGACGAGGCATTCGTGCAGCATCGCGCCGAGGGCGTAGACATCAGCACGTTCGTCGCAATCGGCGCCGCTGAGCTGCTCGGGGGCGATGTAGGTCAGCGAACCGACGACCTCGTTGTCGGCGGTCAGACGCAGGTTGCTGAACAGGTTCTGGGCCACGCCGAAGTCGGCCAACACCGGATCGCCGTGTTCGGTGAGCAGGATGTTGGCCGGTTTGAGGTCGCGGTGGAGCACGCCGCGGGAGTGGGCATGGGCGACGATCCGGGCGATGCGTTGCATCAGCGCGATGGCGGTGGTCGTGGCGAGCCCGATGCGCTGCTCGAGCGGCAACGGTTGGAGTCGGCCGGTGCTGATGCCGGCGATCAGCGAGCCGAGGTCGTCTGGCGCGCCGGCGCCGCGCACCGCGAGTACGTCGGCGAGGTTGGCGTGGCCGGCGAAGTTCATCGCGTACCAGGGGCGGCCGCTGTGACGTCCGGTGTCGAGGATCCGCACCACGCCGGGGTAGTCGAGCGAGCGGGTGGCGGCGATCTCCTGACGGAAGCGGGCCTCGGTCTCCACGTCGCAGCGGCTGGCCATCTTGATCGCAACCACTGTTTCGGGGTTGTCGCTGCGATGGGCGAGGTAGATCACCCCCATGCCGCCGCGGCGCAGTTCGCGCTCGAGTCGGTAGGCTCCCACCGTACGCAGATCCGTCCGGTTTGGCTCGTCGTCGTCTGCGTCCATGGACGGTCCGATCGTCGGCGGACCGGCCCCTGGCTCCAGCACAAACCGTGGCGCGTGTCGGCTCGGCGGTCAGCCGGCGGGGGTGTCGTTCTCGGCACGGTAGCGAATGAAGACCAGGTGGTCCATCTCGCTGACCAGCTCGTTCTCATCGTCGAGCACGTCGCGCTCCACCGGCAGTATGCTGATCTCGTCGACATGGTCGGCCGGGATTTCGCGCAGGGCGCGATTGGCCATGGTCTCGAGCTGTTCGAAGCTGTTGGTGGCCTCTTCCAGCAATGAGATCAGACGGATCTGGACATGCTCGCTCATAGCCGGCGTTGTAGCCGGCGCCGGTCCACGAGCAACGCAATCCAGCTTCGCCGGGCCTTGCCTCTGCAGGCTGTGTCCTAGCATGCGCGTCCGTTCGTTGTCCGGGCCGGATTTGTCCGGGGTGGCGACGGCAACGTTGGAGGGCGCCCATGATCACCGTTTCCGAACTCACGGTCCAGTTCGGCGAGCATCCGCTGTTCGAGAACGTCAACCTCCGTCTGGTCGGCGGGAACTGCTACGGCATCATCGGCGCCAACGGGTCGGGCAAGTCGACCTTCCTCAAGGTGATCACCGGCGAGCTCGAGCCGACCACCGGTTCGATCGCGCTCGATCCCGGCTGCCGCATGGGCTGGCTCAAACAGGACCGCGATGCCTTCGAGGACGTGCGCATCCTCGACGTGGTGGTCCAGGGCCACGAAGAGGTCTGGCGGCTGCAACAGCAGATGGATGAACTCTACGCCAAGGAGGACTTCTCCGACGCCGACGGCGAGGCGGTGGCGCATCTGCAGCAGCGTTTCGATGAGATCGACGGCTACTCCCAGGAGTCCAACGCAGCCGAGGTGCTGACCAACCTCGGGGTCGCGCCCTCGCTGCATCAGCGGCCGATGCGCGAGATCGACGATGCGCTCAAGGTCCGGGTGCTGCTGGCGCAGGCGATCTTCTCCCGTCCCGACCTGCTGCTGCTCGACGAGCCGACCAACAACCTCGACATCGAGACCATCGCCTGGCTCGAGCAGTTCCTCGCCGATTACGAGGGCTGCATCCTGGTGGTCAGTCATGACCGCCACTTCCTCAACCGTGTCTGTTCACACGTGCTCGACGTGGACTTCCGCACCATCCGCCCCTTCGTCGGCAACTGGGACGTCTACGCCGCTGCCGAGGCCTTGGCCCGGGCCCGGCGCAGCAAGGAGCAGTCGCGCATCGATCAGCAGGTCGAGAAGCTCAAGGGCTTCGTCCAGCGCTTCCGCACCAACGCTGCGCGTTCGCGTCAGGCGACCAGCCGCCAGAAACAGATCGAGCAGCTTTCCGGCCAGCGGGTGATGCCCTCGAGCCGGGTGGCGCCGCGTCTCCGGTTCGCGTTCGAGCGGCCGAGCGGGCATGATATCGTCCGGGTGGAAGGCCTCGGCTTCGCCCATGACGCCGACACCACCATCTGTCGCGACCTCGCCTTCGCCATTGAGCGCGGCGACAAGATCGCGGTCGTCGGTCGCAACGGCATCGGCAAGACCTCGCTCATCCGCCTGCTGCTCGGCGAACTCGAGCCCGATGCCGGCAGCGTGACCTGGGGCAGCACGGTCACCCGGAGTTACTTCCCCCAGGAATCGGGCGCGCTGTTCGCCACCGACGAGAGCATCCTCAGCTGGATCGGGCATTATGCCGAGGTCCAGGACATCAACACCATGCGGGCGATGCTGGGTCGGATGCTGTTTTCGGGCGAGGAGGTCAAGAAGCCGGTCAACGTGCTGTCGGGTGGCGAGCGGGTCCGCTGCCTGCTGTCGATGGTCATGCTCCAGGGGGCCAACTGCATGATCCTCGACGAGCCGACGAACCACCTCGACCTCGAGAGCATCGAGGCCTTGCAGGAGGCGCTGGAGGGCTACGACGGCACGCTGATATTCGTCAGCCATGACCGTCAGTTCGTCGACAGCGTCGCGAGGCGGGTGTTGGTGATGCACGAGGGTGGGATCGAGGACTGGCGGGGCAACTACAGCGACTACCGCGCCGCCAAAGGTCTCGACTGACGAGAAACCGCAGTAGCGCCGCAGCTGCTGCGTTGCCTCCTCGTCGTTTGCAGCAGCAAACTTCCTCGTCGGACGCCTTGCATCTGCGCCGCTACTGCGGTTTCTCGGCGTTTTCGGTGTGCTGGGTGGGGTGGTTGGCGTTGTTTGCTTCGCGGTAACTGCTCAGACCTTCCTGGAGTTCTTTCTACAATTACCACAGAGGACACAGA
>CAZTGE010000036.1:0-32847 GCA_964612995.1 uncultured candidatus Brocadiaceae bacterium
GGGCGAGCTTTGAGTCGCCCTGGCCACCCGGCCGGGGCCGCGCGCGTCCATGCCGAGCTGGTGCGCAGCGCTCCGGCCGGAAAGCTTCAGCCGCCGGTGTCGCCGCGCGGCGGCACCGGATCATAGCCGTGTCCACCCCAGGGATGACAGCGCAACAACCGCCGCAGTGCGAGCCAGCCGCCACGCAGGGCACCGTGGGTCTGCAACGCCTCGATCGCATACACGCTGCAGGTCGGCAGGAACCGACAGGCCGGCGGCTTGAACGGCGAGATCCAGCGGCGGTAGCAGCGCAGCAGCACCACCAGCAGGCGTACGATCACGATCGACCTCGCTGCCGGCGGCCCGTGCCCGGGGCCGGGTTCGCCCGCATGGCGCGTTCGAGCAGCCGATCGAGTTCGCGATCGAACTCCGGATGCCGCTGCGGGGAGGGCGGGCGACGCAGCAGGATCACCAGGTCGTGGCCGTGGAGCCGGTGCTGCCAGGCGGTGCGGAACCGTTCGCGCACCCAGCGTTTGATGCGATGGCGCTCGACCGCGCGCCTGTCGACCTTCAGCGAGACCATCACCCCCAAGCGCGAGCGCTGTGGCCCGCGCTTGGGCCGCGGTGCGACCAGCACCACTGCGTGGCGCCCCGCCGCCTTCTGCTGCCGGTGGAACACGCGGCCGTAGTCGCGCCGGTCGTGCAGGCGGGCGGTGGCGGGGAAGGACTGGTCCATGGGTCCATGCTAGGCGGGAGCACAGCGCGGCAACGCCGCGCACCGCGCGCCCGTGGCTGGCCGGTGCCCATCACGTCTTGCCCCCCGACGTCGGCCCCCTCCAATACACCGCCCGATGGCCAGAACGACCGACCCTCTCGATACGCCGATGATGCGCCAGTACCGGGCGACCAAGGCGGAACACCCCGACTGCCTGCTGTTCATGCGCATGGGCGATTTCTTCGAGCTCTTCCTCGATGACGCCCGCGAGGCTGCGCAGATCCTCGGCCTGACCCTCACCGCACGCAACAAGCACGACGCCAACCCCATCCCCATGGCCGGAGTGCCCTGGCACAGCCTGGAAGGCCATCTGCCCAAGCTGCTCGCAGCCGGCAAGAAGGTCGCGATCATGGATCAGCTCGAGGATCCGAGCACGGCCAAGGGGCTGGTCGAACGCGGGCTGACCCGGATCATCACCGCCGGCACCTTGCTCGACGAGGACGTGCTCGAAGACGGCGCGGCCAATTTCCTCGTCGCCCTCAGCGAACTCGACGGGGCGGTCGGGGTCGCCGCGCTCGACTGCTCCACCGGCCGGTTCCAGGTCGAGGAGGCCGAGGGTCCGCGCGAACTCGGTCTGGTGCTCGCGCGCCTCGCACCGGCCGAGCTGCTGCTCAACGACGAGCTGCTCGCTGCGCCGGACACCGACCGCCGGCTCGCAGCGCTGTTCGAGGGCGCCACTCCCCCTCCGGTCGCGGGGCTGCCCGGCTACGCCTGGCGCGCGGCCGATGCCCGGCGGACGTTGTGCGAGAGCCTGGGCGTCAGCGGGCTCGACGGCTTCGGCATCGGCCCCGACGAGGACCACCTCTGCGCCGCCGCCGCGGCCGCATTGCGCTACGCCGAGGCCAATTCCCACCACGCCCTGAGCCACGTGCGCGAGATCGTCCGCGTGCACCGCGGGACCTTCCTGGTCATGGATGCCGCCTGCCGCCGCAACCTCGAGATCCTGCGCAACCAGCGCGACCGCGGCCGCACCAACACCCTGTTGGCGGTGGTCGATCGCACCCGCACTGCGCCGGGCGCCCGACTGCTCGCCGAATGGCTCGCCCGCCCGCTGGCCAGCGTCGCCGGGATCAACGCCCGCCATGACGCCGTCGACGCGCTGGTCGCCGACGATGCGCTGCGCACCGACCTACGCGATCAGCTGGCAGAGGTCTACGACCTCGAACGCCTGCTCACCCGGGTGGCCACCGGTCGCTGCCACGCGCGCGACCTGGTCCAGCTGGCCCAGACCATGCGGGCGGCCCGGGCGATCGCCGCGGTGCTCGAACGCCAGCCGCTGCCCGCCTTGCTCGCCGGCCAGGCCGCCTTCCTCGAACCGCCGGCCGCACTGCTGGAGCAGATCGAGACCACCCTGATCGACGACCCCCCGTTGAGCGTGGCCGAAGGGGGATTCATCCGCGACGGCGTGGAGCCGGAGCTCGACGAGCTGCGCGCGCTGCGCACCGGGGCCAACGACTGGCTCGCCGGCTATCAGGTCCGCGAGGCGGAGCGCACCGGGATCCCCAAGATCAAGGTCGGCTACAACAAGGTCTTCGGCTATTACCTCGAGGTCGGCAAGGCCCACGCCCAGAAGGTCCCACCGGACTTCGTGCGCAAACAGACCCTGGTCAACGCCGAGCGCTACATCACCGACGAGCTCAAGGAGTACGAGGACCGGGCCCTGGGCGCCGAAGAACGGATCCGCAAACTCGAGTCCGAGCTGTTCACCGCGCTGCGCGAGGCGGCACACGCCCAGCTGCCGGCGCTGCAGGCCTGCGCCCGGGCCCTGGCGGTCTGCGATGTCCTCGCCGGTCTCGCAGCGGTCGCACGCAGCGGCGGTTGGGCACGGCCGACGGTCGACGACTCGCTGCGGCTCGAGCTCGATCAGGCGCGGCACCCGGTGGTCGAGAGCGTCCTCGGTCGCGGCGCCTTCGTCGCCAACGACATCGCGCTCGATGCCGCCCCCCAACGCGCCGCCGATGGCCCCGGCCGCCTCACAGTGATCACCGGGCCGAACATGTCGGGCAAGTCGACCTACATCCGCCAGGTCGCGCTGTGCGTGGTCCTGGCCCAGGCGGGTTCCTTCGTGCCCGCCGCCGGCGCGCGCATCGGCGTGGTCGACCGCCTGTTCACTCGCGTCGGCGCCGGCGATGAGCTGGCGCGCAACATGTCCACCTTCATGGTCGAGATGGCCGAGACCGCCAACATCCTCAACAACGCCTCGCGCCACAGCCTGGTGGTGCTGGACGAGGTCGGCCGCGGCACATCGACCTTCGATGGCGTCTCGCTCGCCTGGGCGATCACCGAGCATATCTACAGCGCCATCGGTTGCCGGTGTCTCTTCGCCACCCATTACCACGAGCTGACCGACCTCGCCGAGGACCGGCCCGGCGTACGCAACCTCACCGTGGCGGTGGCCGAGGAGGAGGAGGACGTGGCCTTCCTGCACGCCATCGTCCCCGGCGCGGCGACCAAGAGCTACGGCATCCATGTCGCCCGGCTCGCCGGCGTGCCCGGCGCGGTGATCCGCCGCGCCGGCGAGGTGCTCTCCACGCTCGAACAGCTCAACGTCAGCCTGACCGAACGCGAACGCGCCTCGACCCGTGGCCACGACGACCCGGCCGGCGCCGGGGCATGCCAGCTTTCGCTCTTCAGCGTCGCGGAGAGCCCCGCGCTACAGCGGCTCAAGAGCCTCGACATCGACGAACTCAGCCCGCGCCGCGCGCTCGACCTGCTCTACGAACTGCGCGACACTGCGCGCCAGGAGGCCTGAGATGCGCACCGTGTCCGTGCTCCTGGTCCTGCTGCTCACCGCCATGGCGACGGCCACCGCCGCCACGGTGCGCGTCGCCGGCCTTGCGCTCGAGCTGCCTCCGGGCTGGCAGGCCGATGACGACCCCCCGGCGGGCTGCATCGCCGCCTGGCGCTATGGTGATCCGTCGGCCCCCGATCCCGCCTCGGGCGCCAGGGCCGATCGGCCCGCGATCACCCTCGCTCGCTCGCCGCACGGCGCGCTGGAGGCCGGTTTCCCCGCCTGGGTCGCACAGCAGCGCGCGAGCCTGACCATGCTCGACCAGAGCGTCAGCCTGCACAGCGACCAGGCCGAGGTGCTGGCCGGGAAGACCGGCCATCGCCTCGGCTACACCCTGCGCGGCGCCGGACTCGCCTGGTACCAGGAGACCCGGCTGCTGCAGCTGGGCCAGACCGGGCTCGCCTTGTGCTGCAGCGCACCAGCCGCGCAACGCGCGACCTGGTCCCCCGTCTTCGCGCGCATCGCCGCGAGCATCACCGTCCCTGACCGACCCGGAGCGAGATCCGCGCCATGAGCCGACCCACCATCACCTGCACCCCACCCCTCTTCCCCACCCGTCGGCGCGAGGTCATCGATGCCGCGGTGCAGCAACTCGAGCACGGCGACTGGGCCCGTCTCGAGGGCGCTCCCGAGCTCGAACAGGACCTCGCCGCCTTCCACGGCCCCGCGGTCGACGGCCGGCCGGGGATCGCCTGGTTCATCACCTCCGGAACCGCCGCGCTCGAAGCGATGCTGCTCGGCCACGCGATCGGCCCCGGCGACGAGGTCATCACCACCCCCTACACCTGGGCCGCGACGGTCTCCGCGATCCTCGCCATCGGCGCGGTGCCGGTATTCGCCGACATCGATCCGATCACCGGCCTGCTGGAACCGCAGACTCTCGCCCCGCGGATCACCGAACGCACTCGGGCGATCCTCGCCGTCCATCTCTTCGGTCACCCGGTCGACTGCCGCGCGCTGCGCGCGATCGCCGATGCACACGACCTGCTGCTGTTCGAGGACGCCAGCCAGGCCCACGGCGCCCGCTTCGCCGGACACCGTGTTGGCGCCTGGGGCGACGCCGCGGCGCTCAGCTGCATGGGCATGAAACCCCTGGCCGGGACCGAAGGCGGCTACGCCCTGTTCCGCGATCCCGCGGCGGCCGAGACCGCCTACCTCTACGGCAAGCACCCCCGCGGGCTCGATCCCCAGCGGGTATCGGCGCTGCAGAACGCCGGGCTGCTCGACGCGCTCCAGCTCGGCTGGCGGCCCTCGCCGGTCTGCGCCGCGCTGGTGCGTGCGGCGCTGCCCTTCCTCGACCAGGAGAACGCCGCGCGACGCGCCAACGCCGCCACCCTGCGTGCCGCGCTCGCCGAATGCCCCGCGCTGACCATGCCCCCGGAACTGCCCGAGGCCGAAGGCGTCTACCACCTGCTCTCGCTGGTCTACGACGAACAGGCCGGCGGCCGCAGCCGCGCCGCCTTCCTCGAGCGCTTCGCCGAGTGCGGCGGCGAAGCCTTCGTCTACATCCCCACGCCGATCCATCGCCTGGCCCGGATCAACGCCGCGGGCTACAGCGGACCGCGGGTGTTCTGGCACGACCAGCTCCGCCGCGCCGGCGTCGACTTCCGCACCACGGCCTGCCCCGGCGCGGAACAGCGTAGCCGCACCAGCTTCGAAATGGGCTTCAACTGGACCCGCGAAGACCCTGAGGCGATGCAGCAACTGGCGGCCGCGCTGATCTGGGCTGCTGGCGCGCAGGACTGAGCGCGACCGGAGCGGCCGGATGCCTGGCCCGCATCCGCCCGGCCGCTGATGGGCACGCGCGCGCCGCTACCCGTCGCCGTTGGAATCGGACAGGATCTGCAGCGTCTCTTCGACGCCGGGATCGAGATCGTCGAACACCACCGGCGTACCACCGTCGTAGAGCCGGGTGATGCCAGCGACAACCGCGTTGATCTGCACCGTGCGGGTCAGCGGTGCGATCGCGACCTCGATCCGACGCCGTGGCACAGCGTCGTCACCGGCGATGTGCATCGGCGCCACGATCTTGAGCGGATCCGGGTCCAGGCGGTAGCCGCTGGCGGCGCCCAGACGCCAGATCAGCGACTCGCCCGCTTCCGCGATCCCATCGGCCCGGGCCACGACCCGCAGGCGCAGTCCGGCCGCGCCCGCAGGCACGATCACCCCGGCGGGGTCGACCGCGGCCCCGGTGGCGCTGTCGATCAGGCTGACGTCGGCCAGCTCCGCCTGCGAGGCGCCATCGAGGCCGAGCGCCAGCGGCAGGTCGGCCTCGAGTACCGTGCTGCAACCGATGCGCAACTCGCCGTGGTCTCCGGCTTCGTCAAGGCGGGCGTCGACGGCGGTGATCCACAGCGTCGGGGCGGCATCGATGCGCAGGCGCAGGTCGTCGACCAGCACCGAGGCGTCGGTACTCGCCGGGCTGCCCATCAGCTGCCACAGGCCGTCGTGGAGGTCGGCGTGGGTGGTCTTGAACGACCAGCCGGCGTCCCGCGTGATGCCGTTGACCGCGATATCGCTCACCACCCGCTGATCGTAGTCGAGCACGCCGGCGATGGTGACCCAGTCGGTCACCGACTCCGCGAAATCGCTCACCGCGCCGATACCCTTCCACCCGTCGGCGGTGTTGGCATAAAGATAACCATCGCGCCGCAGGCCGAGTTCGAACGCGTAGGTGCTGTGCTGCCAGATGCCATAGCCACCCACGCGCACCCGCAACGCGGCCCCGGTATCGCCGGGCGTCGCGGCGCGCAGGCGCAGGCGCAGGCTGAAGCCGACACGCGAGGCGGTGTCGTCGAAGGCGGGGTCGATGATGCCGAAGTCACCGTACACGATCAGCGTCTCGTCGCCGCGCACCTCGGCGACACCGTCATCGACCAGTGTGGTGTCGCGGTCGGTCGCGGTGTAGGGATCCGCCGCCCACGGGCCCTGCCCGAACAGCGGCCCATCGGCATAGCCCTGGTCCCCTTCGAAGGTGATGGTGTCGCCGGCGGTCACACCGGCGGCGGTCGTCGCCCAGGGCGAGAAGGTCGACGAGACGGCGCGGACGCGGTAGTACCGCGTGGCTGGCACACCGGCGAGCACATCGACGAAGCGGGTGGTGCCCGGCGCGGCCCGGCCGACGGTGAGGAATTCCCACCCGCCGTTGGGATGGTCGGTCTTGTATCCGCGATCGATCCAGTGCGCGGCCGTACCGCCGGTGGTATCCTGCCAGGTGATGTCCACGGTGCCATCGCGCCGGGCGCGGGCGACGACGTCGGTAGGGCGGGAATGCACGGGCGTGGATACGCCGACCTCCGCCAACCAATCATCGTGCCCGCGCTCGAAACAACCGATATCCGGCGCGCCGGCGAGCGCACCGGGGTTGGGTACGGCGGTGCTGCCGGCGTCGATCGCCGCGCTCGCGTCGGCGCGCAGGCGGTAGTCGCCCGCAGCCGGGTCGATGAACAACGCGTCGGTGGCCTGCTCGAGGTTGTGATCGGCGGTGTAGCTCGGATCGATGTGGCCGCCGCCGTCGAGCACCGAGCCCGCGCAGATGTTGTTGCGCACCAGGGTGTCGGCCATGTTGAAGAAATCGCTGTCGTCGCGCGACACGCCGCCGATCCCCCCGCCGAAACCGATCATAGTGTTGTTGGTCACGGTAAGGTTGTTGGCATCGTTGATGTTGATGCCCTGGTTGCAGTCATAAATCAGGTTGTGGTCGACGACGTAGTCGTCGCAGAAATCGAAGTAGATCGGGTTGCCGAGCGCAGCAACGACGTTGCGCACCACGTTGTGGTCGATGCGCGTCGCTCCGGTACGCGGCGGATTGCCGACGGTATGACCGACGAAGCGGATGCCGCCGACGTCGCGGGTCAGCAGACCGGCTGCCGAGATATGGTTGTGGTGGATGCGCGAGGGCGTGGCCGGATCAGAGGTGTAGAGGCTCGAGCCATCGATCAGACCCCAACCGGCGCAGACCAGGGTGTTGTGATCGATCTCGATCCGGTCCGGCTTGACCGGCGTGCCGGGCGTGTTCCCGGGCGTCTGCGCGATGTAGATCCCGCTGGCGTGCACGCCGCTGTAGTTCACGTCGTGGATCAGGGTATCGGTCACCCGGTGATCGGTGCCGAAGAGCACGATGCCGTTGCCGGCGGTCTGCGCGATATGGCAATCGCGCACGGTGTGGGCCGTGCCGGCGATCATCAGACCGCTGGACATGATCCATTGGCCATGGTATTTGCCCCAGGTCCCGTGGAAGTGATTGAGATGACGCAGGTCGATGCTGTCGAGCGTGATGTGGTGCGCGCTCGCGTTGCCCTGCACCGCGGGGATGTCGACACTGCCGCGGTTGTGGGTCAGCCAGGCGCCCATGCCCACGCCGTCGCCGAGCAGGTTGTCGGTGGTGATGGTCGCAGCCTCGACGCTCAGGTCGCGTAGCTCGATGTGGGCCAGACCGCTGAGGTCGAAGGCGTAGTCGCGCTGCTTGATGCGCATCACATGCTCGTTCGGGTCGCCGCCATCAGGCAGCCAGACCCGGATGCTGCCGTCGGCGCGGTCATGGTACCACTCGCCGGGCGCGTCAAGCTCGCTGCCGTCGCCGCGGGTGAGGAAGAACGGCGTGCCGGCGGTCACGCGGCTGAAAGCATGCTGGTCCTGACTGATGGAGGTGAAAACCACCGCGGTGATCTGGCCGTCGGCGTACGATTCGATCGGGCCGATGCACCAGAAGCCCCAGCTCTGGTTCTCGTGCGGCTGGATGCCGAGCGTCGCGCCCGCTGGCCAGGCCCCATCGGGATCATCGAGCGCGTCGCAGGTGAAGGTGATCCGTCGCGCACCGCCCTTGGCCACCGGGCCCCAGGGCGTGGCGCTGCCTTGGCCGAGGTCGTCGATCGACTGCACCGCACTCACCCGCAGGACCGCGTCGGGGTGGAACAGGCCGCGGCCGACGGGGCGGTCCGGCGTCCGCGCCGTCCACAGCATCGCCCCATCGCAGAACAGCTGCTCGTGCTGATTGAGCGTGCTGGCGAACGGCACCGGATAGGAGGCCCGCCAGACGTGATCGCTGCCGACGACCCGGCTCCAGCCGTCGAGGACATCGGCACCATCGATCACCACCGGTCCGTCGCCGGCGGCGGCGTAGACGATGGGGCTGCCGGCGGTGCCCGAATGCGCCGGAATCACCGTCTCGCGATAGGTGCCAGCGTGGATCCGCACCGTGTCGCCGGCCACGGCCACCGCGGCCGCGCCCTGGATCGTCGGGTAGGGCGCGCCCGCGGATCCGTCGCCCGGGCCGGTGGCGGTGCCATCGACGTGGATCTCGGCGGCCGACAGCCGCGCGAACGCGACCAGGGACAGGAGTGCGAATGACAGGGCCGTGCGCATGGTGATCTCCGCAGCAAGGGTTCTCACCCCCACGTCGGATTCGGGCGCGACGGGTTACGCCAACGCAGATCACGCCGCGAGTGGCCGTGTGATACGATGTGGGCTCCGGAGCATCCCGAGCACTCGCGCGGCGGCGGGCGGATCGGGTTGCCGGCGGGTCAGTGCACGATGACGCGCAGCCGCGCGTAGACGATATCGACCGGCTCCTCCGGCAGATCCTGGTGGGTATGGATGCGCAGTGCGAGGCTGTCGGCCCAGTCGGCGAAGATCCATCCACGCGCCATCTGCTCGACCAGTTGCCCATCGATGTACCAGCGCTGATGCCCGTCACGTGAGAGGGTGACCCGGACATCATACCAGCGCCGACCGGCCGGGACGCCTGCGGCAAGCCAGCGCAGGGGGAAGAACCGTCGGTCGGGCTGCTCCGGGGCCATGCTGAGGAGTGTGGCGATGGAGACGTTGCGTGGGATGGCGGTCAGGAATCGCACCCGCGCGCTGAGCGAGACCGCGTCGGCAGCGCGGAGGCGGTCAATGAACACGTCTGGCTGCGGCGGATTGTGCACGGCAGTGAAATCGTTGCGCGTGAGCAGCAGCCCGCCCTCGGCGAAGCGCAAGCCATCGCGCGAGTCCAGGGGCACAGGAGTGGGGAAGGTGCCGATCTGGCGCACCGTGCCACCGGTGAAATCGTAGCCGAAGAGGATCTCGGCGCCGGCGCTGGCGCTCTGCCCGGCGCGCACCGTCTGCGCGGGCGCATCGTCGCTCTGCCACTGCACGCTGCCCGCGGCCACCTCAACCGCACTGCCCAGATCGTCGCAACGCACGGTGAAGCGGGTGCCGATGACGCGACAGCTGGCATGGGGAGTGTCGAGCGTGAAGGGGCTGTCTGCGCCGCGGGGAGCGAGGTCGAGCGTGAGCACGCCGTGCGCGAGGGCGAGCGCGTGCGCGCTCCGCACGGACAGATCGCTGTGCGCGCCGAGCGTGCCGGCGCCGGTATCGGCGAGCGCGACCTCGACGCTGCCGTCGGCGGTGATCAGGCGATCGCCCCCAACCAGCGTCGTGCCCGGGGCGATGCGAACGCGCTCACGGCCACGGTGCCGCCAGACGGTGCCCGTGGTCCCGCTCACGCGGCCGACCGCAGCGCTCTGCGTGTGGCGCGTCGAGCGCGGAGCGGGCCAGAGGACCACGGTGAGCAACAACGCGGCGGCGAGAGCGACGCCGCCGGCGATCAGCGCGATCGTACGCCGCCGCTGCGCCTGCGCGATGCCCAGCGCCTCGTTCGCGCCGCCGCGCAGGGCATCGCGCAGGCTGCGCCGTTCCCCGCAGAGCAGCACGAACCGGTCCGCGCTGGCCGGATCGCGCAACAAGGCGCGCAGTTCCTCCGCACGCTGGGCGTCGAGGCCCCCTTCGGCCCAATCCTCGGCCAGTTCCTCGAGTCTGCTCATGACCGCTCCTTCGCACGCGCCAGGGCGCGATCGATGCACCGCCGCAGGGCGACGCGGATCCGGTGCAGGCGCACCTTCACGTTGTTGTCCGTCTGCCCGAGACTCGCAGCGATCGCACTGAGCTGTTCGCCGGCGGCGTAGCGCCGGGCGAGCAACTCGCGTTGCGTCGGATCCAATCGCGCGATGCAACGCCGTAGGGCATGCGAACGCGCATTGACCTGATCGGCCACCCGTACCGCGGCCGCGTCGATGCTCGCTTCCGGGATCGCATCGACCGCGATCGCCACCGCTGACCGCACCAGACGCAGGTGGTCTGCGAGCTTGTGCCGCGCGATACCCATCACCCAGGCCTGCATCCGCGCCGGGGCCGGACGTGCGCGCAGGCCGCGCCAGGCCGCGAGTGCGGTCTCCTGCGCGAGATCGTCGACCACCGCATGGTCGCCGGTGCGGGCGTAGAGATAAGCGACCACGGCGGGTCGCACCTCCTCCCAACAGCGACCGAAGGCCTCGCGTGCATCCATGATGGTGGCGAGCGTGGCGGCCTGGACCGCACTGGCAACGTCGGTGAAGCGGCTGATCAGATCAGGACCCGCGCGCAGCAGGTCCACCTCCGCCACCGCGCGCTGCTTTGCACCGGGCGGACGCCAGCGCAGATCGATGGCCTCGGGTGAGCCTCACCAGTTGGCGTAGGCGATGCTGATCCGATGCAATCCCGCTTCGAGCCGGACCACATCGCTGACGGTGAGCTCCTTGTGCCATCCGTCGTTCTCGAGCACGTCGTGACCGGCGATCCGCAACCGCGAAGCGTCCGCCGAAGTCAGCCAGAAGCGGTAGAGACCGGTGGCCGGGGCCCCGGATGTACCCGGTGAACACCGCGCCGACGTAGTCGCCATCCGGATCGACATCCGTCACCAGCAGGGCGTCGTATTCCATTCCCCTGGAAAAGTGCGCATGACCATGCGCACTTTTCCAGAATGGAATACACCACCGCAGCGGGCGATCGCCTCCAGGCATGAAGGAGCCGGGACCATCGGCCCCGGCTCCCCTGGTGTCAGTCGCCGCTGGCCGGCTTCACGAATCGCTGGCGGGTGCGTCGCCGGCGACCATGCCCTGCTCGCGCGCGAGTTCGCGGTCGATTGCCGTTTCGAGCTCGTTGAAGGCCTCCTCGGCCTTGATCTCGGCCTTGATGAACGAGCGCTTCTGCGCTTCCTTGGCCGCCTGGGCCTTGATCTGGCGCTGCAGCACCTCGAGCTTCTCCTGGTCGACGATCACCCACATGTAGAGATTCTGGTTCTCGGGGTGCTCCCAGATGCGGTAGGAATGGCTGCCGGTGATGACCTGGTTGGTCAGCTGCTTGGAGACGTTCTCGGACATCTCCATCGCCATCTTGTTCTCGTCGATCTCCTGGCCTTCCTTGAAGATCTCGCCGCCTTCCTTGAACCATTGCTTGTAGGCGGCCTGGACCTTGGTGCTGATGGTCCGACCGAGTTCGACCCGGCCGCGGGCCAGGGCGCGGGCGCGCTTCTCGGGATCGCCGCCGAGACTGCCCTTCGAGATGCCGACCGCGCCGAATTGGCCTTCGGCGAAGGGGTTGCCGACCCATACCGGGTATTCGATGCCGCCGACGAGTGGCCGGGGATTGTCGTCCTTGCCACCGCAGCCGGCAAACAGGCCGATCAGGGCGACGGCGAACAGCAGAGTTGAGGCGATACGCATGGTTTTCTCTCCGTAGCGAATCGAGGGTGATACGCGGGAAATGGTGAAAGGGGAATGATAGGCTTAAGGGGGGAAGGGTAAAGCAGGGATCGCCGGCTCCGGATTCAGCGGCAGACCATCGCGATGATCTGCTGATCGAGTTCCGCGGCGATGGCCTGGCCGAGTTTCTTCTCGAGATATTCCTTTGCCACGGCCATGTCACGCGAGCTGCTGCGCCGCGAGAGGTCGATGCCGCCGAGCATCCGTCCGCCGCTGAGATCGGTCAGGGTGCCCTTGATCGCACCGGTGTAGCGGATGGTGCCGTCGGTGGTCTTGGCCGAGCGCGTGCTCAGCGCCAGGCGCAGGGCCAGCTTGGCGTCGGCACCGGCCGGGACCACGCTCAGGCCCTCCGCCGCCATCGCCTCGACGATCTGCGGCCGCAGGCCCGCCGCGCTCTCGTCGAGCTCGAGGCGCACGGTGACGGTGGCGACCAGTCGGGCGATGTAGCGCATCAGTGCGTCGAGATCGAACGGCAGCGGCGGGATGTCGCCACGTGGATCGGCCACCCGCAATCGCCGGGCGACCTCCTCGCGCTCGATGATCACCGGCATGATCCGTTCGTAGAGATCGGTCGCCCGCGCCAGCGGTCGCTCGGCCTCGCGGTAATCGACCTCGAAGCCCCCGATGCGCCGATCGAGATCCTCGAGCTGTTTGCGCAGCTGCATCGCCCATTCGCTGCGATCGAAGGCGATCAGGGCATAGGTGTAGCTGCCGACCTGAGCGGTCTCGTCGACCTCGACGCCGGGCAGGTTCTCCTGTGAGACCGCGGTGGTGAGCTGATCACGCACGTAGGAGTTCATCCGTTCGGCGCGATGGCCCTCGCTGTCGGCACTCTCGTAGTATTCATCGATCATCGTGCGCTCGCCCTGCACGCTGATCTGGATCTGCGCGGCGAGTTCGCGCTTGCCCTGGTCGATGGCGGTGGCGCGATCGTCACCGCGGGCACGGCCCACGGTGTACATCATCCCCGGCATCTCCGGCGGATCATCGACCCAACCCGGCTTGCGATCGTGCGCCTGACGCGACCCGCCGCCACCGCCACCACAGCCGCCGATCGCCAGGACGGCTGCGAGCAGCGGGATGAGCGCGAAGGCGAGCGGAACGATGCCGGCCTCACGAGTCCAGACGATCTCACGGGTCCTCATCGGGTTCTCCTGTTTGTTGGAGCTCATCGAGCCGGGCGATCAACCGCTCGATCCGCTCGCCCTGGCCGGCGAGCTCGGCCAACGGCAGTAATTCGGTGCTCAGGCCACGCGCCTCGGCGTAACGCTTGGCGCGGATGAGCGTGATCAACCGGGCCATGCGTTCATCGATCTCCGGCTGGATGCCTGCGCCGATACGTTCGGCCAGGGCCGCGCGACGCTGCTCGCGCTCTGCGCCGAGCGCCGCCTCGCCCGTGGGCACCGCCGCCAGGGCCTGACCGGCGTCGACCCAGGCCGTCTGCGCGGCGCGGTCCTCCGCGCGAGCAAGCGCGTCATCCCACTCCTGCTCCGCGGCCGCGATCTCCTCGCCCAGCGCCTCGGCGCGCGGCTCGAGTTCGGGATAGGTCGCAAGATGCGGCAGCAACTGTTTGAGCTTCTGGTAGGCCAGTTCCTCGCGCTTGCGCTCGATCAGCTCCCAAGCGAGGCGTTGGCGTTCGGCCAGCGCCTCGATGCGCGCGGCGAGTTCCGGCGAGTGTTCATCTTCCGGCAGCTGGGCGAGCGCCGCGGCCGCGGTCGCCGGCTTGCGCTGGTCGATCGCCGTGGCCACCGCCTGCCGCTTGGCCTCGGCCTCGGCCGCGAGCGCATCCGTCGCAGCCTGCTCGAGCGAGGCGAGCTGCGCGACCAGCTCTGCACGCTGCTCGCCATCGTCCAACCCGGCGAGCAGTTCACGCGCGCGTTCGAGCTCCCCCGCCTCCAACGCGGCTGTGATCTGTGCGATCTGCTTCTGCCGTGCGGCCTCGGCCACGCGGGCCTGTTCACGTGCCCGCGCGCGCGCCTGTTCGACGGCCAGCGCATCGATCTGTTCGGCCAACTGCGCCCGGGCATCGGCCCCGATGGTCTCGGCCTGCGCGGCGAGCCGCGAACGAGCCTGCTCCACATCGCCATCGGCGAGTGCCTCCTCGACATCGGACACCGCGCGCTGCCGGGCCTGACGCGCGGCCAGCTGGTCGACGCTGGCCGTCATGCGTTCCCGCTGCGCCGGGTCGAGCTTCGTGGCGTGCTGCTCGAGCAAGGCGCGGGCCCGCTGCGGCTCAGCGGCCGCCAGCGCGGCCTCGATCGCAGCGAGCGCCTGCTCGCGCGCCGCCGCGGCCGCCTGCTCCTGCTCCAGCGCAACGACTGCCTGCGCCACCTGCGCGTAGCGAGGGTGATCGCTGTCCAGCGCATCGAGTCGTAGACGCGCGGCAAGCGGATCTCCCGCTTCCACCGCCTGTTCGACCGCGGTGATCACTGCGACCGCTGGATCGCTGGCCATCTGCTCTGCACCCACCGAGGCCGGGTCGGGATCGACCGGCCCGTCGCCGGGATCGCGTTCGCGGCCATCACCCGGATCCGGCTCGGGGCTACGGGCTTGCGAGCCCTGAGCATCCGGAGCCGCTGGCGGCATCATGGCAGGGGCCGGCGCATCGGCGGCCTGCCAGGGGCGCCACAGCGCCACCCCGACGCCGGCGGCGACCAGGGCCAGCACCGCCGCGATCACCGGAACGCGCGAACCGCGGCGTTCGGGTGCCGGCGGCGGCAGCTGCGTCGCCGCGGTGGGCGGGCCGGCCGGAGCCACGGTCAGCGCAGGATCCGGGCCTGGATCCTCGGGGCCCAGGGTCTGACCGGCGATGGTCTCAGCACTGGCGGCCGGCGCGCTCGCGCCGCCGGGCACCGTGGCGGTGGCGGCACCGGGATCGGTGAGCATCGTCGCCAGGGTGCTCGGCGCGGCGCTCCGAGCTCCTGATGCCGCCACCAGGTCCTCGACCCGTTGCGGTACCACCAGACCCTCGGTGGCCAGAGCCTGGATCGCCTGATCGAGCCGACGGGCCGAGTCGATCCGCAAGCTGAGATCCTTGGCCATGCACTGCTCGACCAGCGACAGCACCTGCGGCGGAGTCTCCGGCGCGATCTCGGCCAGGGGTTGCGGTTGTTCTTCGAGATGCATCCGCAGCAGGGCCATCATGTTGCCGGCGCTGAAAGGCGGGACCCCGGCGAGCATCTGGTACCAGGTCACCCCGAGGCTGTAGATATCGCTCGCCGGCCCGACGCTCTCGCCGCGACAGGCCTCCGGCGACATGTACAGCGGGGTGCCGAGCAGCGAGCCCTCCATGGTCATGGCGGTGGAATCGAGCGCCCGCGCGAGGCCGAAATCACAGAGCTTGGCCACGCCCCGACTCGAGAGCATCACGTTGCCCGGCTTGATGTCGCGGTGGATGACGTCCTGTTCGGCCGCCGCTGCCAGGCCCTCGGCCATCTGGCGGATGACCGAGGTCGCCAGGCGCCAGTCGACCGGTTCGGCGATGCAGTCGGCGAGGCTGGTCCCGCCCTCGACCAGCTCCATCACCAGCAGGTAGTGCTCTTCGCCCGACTCGTCGCGAAAGCGGCCGAAATCGTGGACCATGACCACGTGCTGGCTGGTGATGCGGGCGATGCACTGGGCCTCGCGCTCGAAGCGCGCGATCGCATCTTCGTTGTCGAGCAGGTGGCCAGCGATGCGTTTGAGCGCCACCGGTCGCCGCAGCGAGACCTGCTCGGCGAGGTAGACCTCGCCCATGGCGCCGCGGCCGAGCAGACGCTGGATGTGATAGCCCCCGATGTGCGAGCCAGCTGCGATCATATCCGGCGGTCCCGCTTCACCGGAAGCGGGCGTTCTCGACCTTCTTCTTCAGGGTCTTGCGATGCGCCCAGACCTGCTCGCGGGTCTGCACGTTGGTCAAGGCGAGGTCCACGTAGTAGACCTTGATCCGGGTGCGGCCGGCCATGTCGTCCTGGACCGTGATCTTGCCGTGGAGGATGAAATCGGTTCCGGTCTCCTGGAACCGCTCCTTCCGGCTGTCGTCGGCGGCGTTGAGGTCCTGGTCCGCGAGCACCGCCCGGGTCAGCTGGGCGTCGGCGATGGTCCCGATGACCTTGGCCTTGCCCGAGTTGATGAAGGCGTTGCGGATCGCGACCAGGAAGGCGTCGGTGTTGATGATGTCGCCGTTGCTGATCACCGGCACCTGCGAGAGCTGGATCGCCGGTTTGCGGTCGTGCCTGGCCTGGAAGGCGGCCAACCAGCCGGCCTGCAACGCCTGCGGCACCATCTCGTTGGCCACGCGCTTGTTGTCGACGTCGTTCCACCGACCGGAGAGGTCGATCTCCTCATCCGGGTCCAGGCGCGTGACCTGCGTACCGCCGCAGGCGGTGGTGAACACGACGAGCCCCAGGGCGCAGAGACTCAGGAGCAGCGGGCGGACATGGAGCATGGGGGGGTTCCTCGGCTTGTGGGTTCAGGAGTCGGCGTCGACAACGACACCCGGTTCGACAAAACTGTTCACCGGCAGGATCACCAGCCGGCCGGGGCGGATCTCGACCCGCGCCGGCGTGAGCGTGCCGGCCGGCGTGCAGACCTGCACTGTATACGTGCCAGCGGGCAGGTCGAGCAGAGCGGTCTCGGTGCGCGCGGGCAGGGTGGTCCAGCAGCGGGTGTCGGCGACCTCGCTCAACCGTGCGGTCAGACCACCGAAGAGGTTGGTCAGGAACGCACCACCCTTGTTGCCGTCTTTGGCCTGCTCCCGGGCCGCGACCACGAAGGGCAGGTTCTTGGCCACCACCCGGGCCAGCGCCCGCACCACATAGCGGGGCAGGTTCTCATAGAGGGTGGCACGGGCGAAGGCGTCGAGGTCGCTGGCGATCACGCAGCGGCGTTCGGTGGAGGAGCCGTTTTCGGCCACACAGACCACCCTGGCCGGCTCGGGCGCACGCCGATCGGGCTCGTGGGCGGGGATGGCGATACCGAGGATGTTGAGCCCGCCGGGGGCGAGTATCTTGGCCAGACCGTCGGGCACCGGGAAGCCGCCGAGGGTCTCGTTGATGGTCGCCCAACCGGGCCCGTTGGCCCAGAAGACGAATCCACCGTAGATCACGGCATCGGGATTGCGACGGCGGATCCTGGCGGCGCTCGGATTGCTGATCGCCATCAGGTTGATGTCGAGCGTCCAGCGTCTGGCGGCGAAATCGGCGTGGTTGACCAACAGCAGGCTGCCGTGGCCCTCCGGCAGCTCGCGCACCTGTTCTGCCGCCGGGCCGAGCTCGGCGAGAAAGCGCTCGTGGACCTCGCTGTCGTAGGCCGCGCACGCCCGGGCCCCGAGCACGGCCAGCGCCGGCGGGAGCGTGTCGACCTCGTAGCGCAGCTTGCGCCGGCCGCGCAGGCTCTCGCGCTGTTCGCGATAGCCCTGCACCGCGCGCTGGAATTGCGCCACCGCGCCCTGCAGCTCGGTTCCATCGCGATGCGGATTGGCCAGGACGACCGCGCCGCAGATCAGCCGCACGAAGGGATCCTCGCGGTAGGCCTGGTCGCCCTCGGCATTCTGGACCACATGACGCAGGGTCGATTCGGTCGCCCCGCGCATGACATTGGTGGCGTTCTGGTAAGCAGCGAGCGGATCGACACCATCGCTCCCGGTCTCCACTGGCGCGAGAGCCGGCACATTCCCGCCACCGGCGAGGATCACGCTGCCGTCTGCGATCTGCGCCTGCTGGAGAAAAGCGAGACCGCGGAGGTACTGGGCGAACACGTTCTCGTAATGCTCGCCATCGTAAGGCCGGACGGTCTCGTTGGCCACGCTCGAAGACGCGACCACCCGGGAGAGGTGCTTCGAGCGATGGGTCTCCGCCTGCTGCCCGCTACGGCGCAGGAAGCTCTCGGCCTCGGCGTACCGCGCATCCATGAAGGCGATCGCGCCGCGTTCCATGCTCCACAGGATGCCGTGTTTCTCCTGCCCGGCACCGGAGCCGTCGGGCAGGCACTTGTAGATGTCGTCGATGGTCGCCTCGGCCGCGGCGTAGTTGCCCGCGACCACGTCTTCGAGCGCCTGGGTCTTGGCCTCCTCGGTGCGCCGTTGGCCGCAACCTCCGGCCAGCAAGGGGCCGAGAAGGATGATCGCGACAGACGCGCGCAGGCCCATGGGCGGAACTCCTGTTCACCGGCTTGGCCATCTGTCGACCAAGCTCGTAGGATCGGAAGCAGAGGATAGTCTCCCTCCTTTGCGGATGCAACGGTCGAGAGCAAGAGCGCGCTTTCCTTTTGCCCCTCTGCCGCCACGCCGACACTCGTGCCATGCGTCGCATCTCCCACATTGTCCTTCTCGCGCTGTGCGCGTGCGCCATCGGCTGTGGCCGCCGCTACGGCGATCCCGAGGGCACCCCCGTCACCTTCGATGTCCAGCTGGACCGCGAGTTCGTACGCACGATGCACAACCGTCAGGGCCGCGTGCGCATGGGCATGGCAGTGCGCGGCGGATCCGGCGGGCTCACAGTCGGCCCGCGCCTGGGCATCGGCTTCGCCAGCACCAAGGTCCATCTGCTCGCGGGCAAGAACGTGGGCAGCGGCCGGTTGTTCCAGCAGGCGCTGCACTGGGGCCAGAACCAGTTCGTCGTCCCGATCAACCAGGGCCGCGAGGTGGTCTTCACCATCGACGCCAGCGGCGGCCGTAGTGGCTGGGAGGGCATCGGCAGCGTGACCATCACCGGGAATCGCCCCCTGGTCTCGCTCGATCTCGATGGGGATGGAGCCACCATCGACTTCCAGCCCGAAGGAGCCGCGCCCTGAGCCGTCGCCGTCCGCGTCGCGCCGTCCTGCCGCTGATCCTCGTTCCCGCCGCGCTGCTGTTCGTCGCGCTGCTGGGCGCGCTCTCGCACGACCTCGCGCTCCAGCAGCGCATGGTCCACCTGGCGAACGACTTCCGGAACCACCGCACGCTGACCCAGGCCCGCTTGGAGGCCGCGATGCACCAGCGCGAGCTCCTGCTGCGCGAATCGGAGGACCTGATCGAGGATTTCGCCGCCTGGCGCGAGCGGTTCGCCGGGCTCGACGAAACCGGACTCGCCCGCGCCCGGCCGCTGCTCGAGCGGCTCGAACAGATCCCGGCGCGGTGGGCCGACTCCCTCCACGGCTATCTCGCCCGGTGCCTGCCCCGGATCGCCACCGCCGACACCGCGTTGAGCCCGGAGGACCATGCCCAGGTCCTCGCCTGCCTCGACGCCTGGCAGCAGGCGCAGGAACAGGCCCTGCGCACGCAGCTCGAGAACCTGGGCGCTGCGGTCCACGAGACCAAGCAGACCCATATCGCCGGCAGCGAACGGCTCGCCGAACGCCTGGACGCCATGGAGCACCAGCTGCTGCTGCTCGGCCGTCCCGCGCGCGCCCAGCTGTCCGACGCGAACTGACCCCGCCGCGAGCGACCAGGGCCGCGCACACCGGGCTTGTCATACCGCGGGCCCGACCAGCATGAGCTGCGAGGAGGTCGCGATGCTCACCAGCAGTTTCATCTTCGCCAACGGGGTCACCGAGGAGATGGAACGCGCCATCTGGGGCCGTGGGGTGACCGATTGGCAGGTACTGCGCAAACACCCGGGCGAGGCGGCCGAAGCCATCGGCGCGGCGCGCGCGCAGAAACTGGTCGCGGCGGTCGCCGAAGCCGAACAGGCCCTCGCCAACGCCGACGCCGGCTGGTTCCGCCGCAACTGGCCCGAGAAGGAATCCTGGCGCCTGTGGCGCGGCTGGTGTCAGGCCCACGAGGTCGCGTTGGTCGACATCGAGACCACCGGCCGCACGCCGGGCTACGACCAGATCACCGTGATCGGGCTCAGCGACGGCACCACCGAGCGTGCCTTCATCGCCGAACGTCCGCTGCCGGGAGACGACCCGCTCGACGCTTTCCCCGAGGCGATCAAGACCTGCAAGCTGCTGGTGACCTTCAACGGCATCGGCTTCGATGTCCTCTTCATCGAGAAGCACTTCCGCCAGCGCAACTTCCACTTTGACATGCCGCACATCGACCTGCTGTGGCCGGCGCGCAGCCTCGGCCTGACCGGTGGGCTCAAGGACATGGAACGCCAGATCGGGATCGCGCGCGCCGACGACATCCAGGACATGCGTGGCAACGAGGCGATCACCCTCTGGGGCGCCTGGCGTGGCGGCGACCGCTCCGCCTACGAGCGGCTGGTGACCTACTGCAAGGCCGACTGCACCAACCTCAAGGATTTCGCCGATCACGTCTACGAGCGCATGTGGGCCAGAGCTTACGCCCCCTATGCCAAGGACATCGACCTCGACACGGCGATGGGCGAACAACTCAGCCTGTTCTGAGGCACCGCCGCCCGGGTGGCCCACCGGGCCTTGCGAGTTCCACGCGGCGCGTGAAGCTGGGCCGCCATGGAGTCGTCTGCCGCGACCGATGCCGTCGCCACCGATGCGGCCGAGCCGGCCCACGCCATCGAGGTCCAACGTCTGGGCAAACGCCTGGCTGGGCGTCAGGTGCTCGAGCAGGTCAGCTTCTGCCTCGAACCGGGGCGGATCCTCGGCCTGCTCGGCCCCAACGGAGCCGGCAAGACCACCCTGCTGCGTTGCCTCACCGGCTGTCTGACGCCCGATTTCGGCCGTTGCCTGATCTGCGGTCACGACCCCCTGCGCGAGCCCGACCGCGCGCGGGCCTGCTTCGGCTACCAGCCGGACCTGCCGCCGCTCGAGCCGGAACTGCGGGTCGAGGAGTACCTGCTGCTGCACGCCCGGCTGCGCGGCATCCCCCGCCCCGAGCGCGCGGCGCGCATCGCCGAGGCGCTCGCGACGGTCGAGCTGAGCGAACGCTGGCGGCACCTGGTCGGCACGCTCTCCCGCGGGCAGAAGAGCCGTCTCGCCCTGGCCGAGACCCTGCTGCACCGCGCACCGGTGCTGCTGCTCGACGAACCGGCCTCGGGCCTCGATCCGGCCCAGGTGGTCGGCCTGCGTGGCCTGTTGCGCCGCCTGGCCGGTGAGCACAGCGTATTGCTGGCGACCCACCATCTGGCCGAGGCCAGCACCGTGTGCGACGAGCTGGTGGTCCTGGTCGAGGGACGGGTGCGCTTCTGCGGCACGCCGGCCGCGCTGGCTGGCGACGGCGGACTCGAGGCGGCCTACATCGCGATGGCCGGAGCCGGCGCATGAGCGCCGGCTCCGTACTCAGGCAGACCTGGGCCCTCACCCGGGCCGAATGGTTGCGCCAGCTCACTGGTCCGATCTGGGCCGTCCTGCTGGTGCTGTGGACCCTGGTCTGCGCCCTGTTCTTCAGCCGGGTGATCCAGCACGCCAGCGCCGTCGCCCTGCCGGCCGGCGAGACGCCGGTGACCTGGTTCTTCCGCGCCTCGCCCGAGATGCTCTCGCTGCTGCTGGTGGTGTTCATCCCCCAGCTGACGATGGAGGCGGTCGCCGGCCGTCGCGAACGCGGCCGGCTCGAACACCTCGAAGCTGCCGGCACCCGCCGCGGCGCGCTGCTGCTCGCCGCCTTCACCGCCACCTGCTCGATGCTGCTGTTGTTGCTGATCCCGCCGCTGGTGATCCATGTCGTACTCGCCAGCAAGGGCGACGCCGACTTCGGCCGCACCCTCGGCGGCATCCTGGCGATCTACCTCGAAGCCTGCGCCGTCGCCGCCCTCGGGCTGTGCGCCAGCTGCTGGGCGCCACGTCGGGTCTCGGCCAGCCTGATCGCCCTCGCCTGCGGCATCGTGTGGTGGATCCTCAGCGTCTACGGCTATTATGCCGATCACCTCGCCGGCGGACGCAGCGATCCGGCCGCCGAACCGGCCTGGTGGACGGCGCTGAGCCTGCAATACCCGATCCGCGAGTTCGCCTCCGGGCTGGTCGACTGGCGCACGCTCGGCACCTACCTCGTGCTCATCGCCGGGTTGCTCGCGCTCGGCCGCATCGGTCTGCACTGGCACGTTCGCCGGCTGGCCCGCGCGGCCGGTCTGGTGGCCACGGTGGTCCTCATCACCGGCCTGCTGCGACTGCAACAGGAAGCCGACAGCACCTGGGACCTGACCTGGCGCTCGTTGCACTCCATCAGCCCGGCCACCGTCGAAGCGCTCGACACGCTCGATACCACCCGGGCTCCGCTGCACGCCACGCTGCTCGAGAGCCCGGCGATGGGCGGCGATCCGGTCGACGGCGCATTGCTCGCAGCCACGCGCAGCTTCCTGCGCGCCACGCGCTCGCACGCCGTACGCACACGCAGCCTCGACCCCGGGCTCGAACCCCAGGCGGCGCGGGCCCTGTGCCGGGAGCTGCATCTCTCGGCCGCAGACCTCGAGCACCCGGTGGTGATCTTGCGCCATGCCGAGCGCACCGAGGTGCTGCGCGCCAGGGATCTCGGTGTGATCGGGCGCAACTCCCAGGGCGAACGCGAACTGACGGCGATCCACGTCGAGTCCGCCTTCCTCAATGCGATCCACCGGCTCCAGAGCGGACGCACGACCACCGTGGCCTGGCTGCGCGGACCGACCTTCCGCGCGCTCGAGGCCCGGACCACGATCGAGCGCGACGAGGCGGTCGGCGCCTGGCGGCGCCATTTCGCCACCCTCGGCCTGAACATCGCGCCGCTCGAGCTCGAACGCCTTGGCGCCGGTCGCTTCGATCTGGTGGTCCTGCCCGGACCACGCGCCGATCTGCCCGCTCCCGCGATCGCCGCCCTGCGCGCCCATCTCGAACGTGGCGGAGCCGTGCTGCTGGCGCTCGATGGCCAGCGCTCGCAGCGGCTGCCGCTGCTGCGCGACCTGCTCGCGGCCTACGGCCTCGACTGGAGTCAGGGGCTGGTGCTGACCGCACAGGGCTGGCACGACGAGCGCCCAGACCTGCAACCGGTGGTCCAGGTGCTGCCGCAGAACGAATCCGGCCCCGCCGGGCTCTGCGCGCGCGAAGCCCGGCCGCTGCACCTGCCCTACGCCGTACCGGTGCTGCCCGGCGAGGCACGCGACTCGCGCCAACAGGTCGACGGCGCCCTGCGCACCCCGCGCTCGGCACACCTGATGCACGGCCGCAATCCGCCCCGTCGACTGCCCCGACCACAGTTGCTGTTGGGTACCAGCGCGCCGATCCCGGGCGCCGAGGGCCCGCGGATCGCGGTACTCGGATCGGTCGACGCCCTCGCCGACAGCTCCCTGGGTGTGGCCGGGAACCGGCTGTTGGCCACCGGCCTCGCACGCTGGCTCGCGCGACCACAGGATGCGCTGCTGCTGCCTCCGCGCGCGATCGAAGCCCGGCGCTACCATCTGAGCCCGGGCGAGCGCGGCTGGCTGCTCTGGGGCCTGTCGATCATCCTGCCGCTGGCCGCGACCGCCCTCGGCCTGAGCACCTGGTGGTGGAGACGCCACCGATGACGGGGTCCTCACAGGTCGCAGTGAAGCGCTCGCACAACACACATCGTAGACAGCAGGTCGGCCGACAGAGGAACGGTTTTCGGCGAAAATGGCCCGCAGGGCCGCCGGAAACGCCAGCGCAGCTGGCGCGTGACGACCGAGGCCGTGGGGGTACGCGGCGAAGCCGCGAGGGGGCAGCGCCTCCTCTGAAGGAACGCCACCGATGAGGCAGCACCGCGAATGGATCGAAGCCCTGGTCATGGGCCTGGCCGGTGGTCTGGTCTGGCTGGTGATCCTGCTGCTGCCGGATGCCGCCACCCGCGACCAGCGCACCCGCCTGCTGCCACCGCGCTTCCCCGCTTGCCGCGTGATCAGCCCCAGGCACAGCTACAGCCTGTTGTTCGATGCGCCGCAGCCGCTGCTGGGCGACACCGACCTGCAGGCGATCGGGCGCCTGCGCCCCAACGAGGCCGAGGACATCGCCGCCGCGCTCACCAGCTGCCGCATCGTGCGGCGCATCCCGGCCGACGACTGGCGCGCGACCGGAGCGGAAGCCTACGGTCTCGACCGGCCGCTACGGCTGGAGATCCCGGGACTGAGTCCGATCGAGCTCGGCACCGGTGGCGGCGAGCACGGCTACGCCCGTGGCGAGTCCGGCGAGCTGCTGGTGCTCGCGCCCGATCCGGTGGCGGTGCTCGACCGGTCGCCGGAGGTCCTGCGCGCCATCACACTCGACCTGCCCCAGCCGATCCTCGGCGCCACGCACAGCGCCGGCTGGCGCCTGCAGCGCGAGGCCGGGCGGTGGCAGCTGCACAGCGCAGACGACGACCCGGCGCGCTGGGCCGATGAGGACGTGGTCGCATCCTGGCTCGAGCACCTCTCCGCCATCAAGCCGCTCGGCTTCGGTCGCGACCCCCAGAGTCCTCCACGCCGGCGCCTGATCCTGCGCGGTGGCCCGACCGGTAGCGAGCGCAGCGTGATCCTGCACGACCACGGTCGCGGCCCCGGCGCGACCAGCCGGCTGATCGAGCGCGAGGAACGCATCGGCGACCACACCGTGCGCGAATTCCTGGTCTGCCAGCTGCCGGACGCGCGGTTCGCGCCGGCGCCGGCGGCCTTGATCTCATCGCAGCTGGTGCCACTCGATCCACGCGCCGCCGACCGCGTGCGCATCGGCAGACTGCTCTGCGAACGCGACAAGGGGCTCTGGAACATCCGCGGTATCGATGATGCCGATCACGAGGCAGTCGCGGACCTGCTCGCCGGGATCGCACGCATCGAGCGCGGCGAGGACCCCGGCCCCCAGGTCGACACGGCGCTGCTCGAGGTCTGGCACGGCCCGCACCATTTCGCGCTGCACCACCGCCACCCCGAACTGGTCGAGCGCCTCGCCGGGCTGAAGCTGCGCGACCTGCGCAGCCGGGCGCTGATCCCCGGACTGGGTACAGCCACCGTCACCGGGCTGGTGATCCAACCACGTGACGCCTTGCCCGAGTTCTACGACCGCGACCCGGAATCCGGCTGGCCCGAGGAATACGCCAAGGACATCACCCAGCTGCTCGACGCATTGGGTGATGCGCGGGTGCACGCCTGGACCGACACCGTCGATCCGACAGCGGCGCCGGAACGGGTCTACGACTGTACCTTCATCGTCAGTCTCGAGAGCGGCGCGACCTACACCTTGCGGATGCTGCAGGACGGCACCGTGGCGATCCCCGAGCGCGGACTGACCGGCGAGCTCACCCCGGCCAGCCGGAAAGCGGTGATCGGAGCGCCCGATGACGACTGAGCCGCGCCCGCTGGTGGTGATCTGCGCAGTCGGGCTGACCCCCGCGCATATAGGGCCGCATACCCCCTGCCTGCGCGCACTCGCGGCGGACGGCTTCCTCGCACCGATGCGCCCCGACCTGCCGGCAGTGACCACCACCGCCCAGACCAGCATGATCACCGGCGTCCACCCCGAGCGACACGGGGTCGTGGCCAACGGGTGGTATTTCCGCGAGCTCGGCGAGGTCTGGCTCTGGCGCCAATCGCAGCGCCTGCTCGAGGCCCCCTGCGTGTGGTCGCAGCTGCGGGTGGCCGACCGGCCGCTGCGCGTGCTCAAGCACTTCTGGTGGTACGCGATGAACACCGATGCCGCGGCCACCGTCACCCCGCGGCCCGTCTACCACGCCGACGGCGCCAAGAGCCCGGATTTCTACGCCTGGCCACCATCGCTCAAGGACCGCATCGCCGCCGCCCACGGCACCTTCCCCCTGTTCCACTTCTGGGGGCCGACGGCGGGCCTGCGCTCGAGCCGTTGGATCGCGGAGAGCTTCGCTACCGCCTGGGACGCGAGCCGCCCGGAGCTCGCGCTGTGCTACCTGCCCCACCTCGACTACGATCTCCAGCGTTATGGGCCGACCGGAGCGCACCTGAGCGGCAACCTCGCCGCGATCGACGCCTGCTGCCAGACGGTGATCACCCACGCGCGCGCACGCGGCGCGGCGGTGCTGGTGGTCAGCGAATACGGCATCGAAGCGGCCGAGCACGCGATCCCGATCAACCGCGCCCTGCGCGAGGCCGGTCTGCTCGCGGTCACGGCCAACGCGGCCGGCGAACTGCTCGACCCGGGCATGAGCCGCGCCTTCGCGGTCGCCGACCACCAGATCGCGCACGTCTACTGCGCCGATGCCCCCGCGCGCGATGCGGCGCTGCAGGTGCTGGAAAACCTCCCGGGGATCGACCGCTGCTACAGCGGTGCGCAGCGCTCTGAGATCCGGCTCGACCACCCGCGATCCGGCGAGATCGTCGCCCTCGCCGATCGCGGCGCCTGGTTCGCCTACGAGTACTGGCTCGACCCGGCACGTCGGCCCGACTTCGCCAACTGTGTCGAGATCCACAAGAAACCGGGCTACGACCCGCGCGAACTGCTGTTCGACCCGCGCGGCGGCAAGCTGCGTGCGGCAAGCGCGCTGCTGCGCAAGAAGCTCGGCCTGCGTTACCGGATGAATCCGGTCTCGCTGGATCCGGGTCTGGTCCGGGGGACGCATGGCCGCAGCCCAGCGGCCCCAGAGCACGGGCCGGTGGTCATCGGCTCCGAGCCCGCCTGGCAACGCGACGACTGGCACCATACCGACGTGGCTGCGACCATCGCCGCCCACTTCGGCTGAGATCCGCGAGCAGCGAAAGGAGACCACGCGGTGTGGCTGCTCTGGACCCTCTGCTGGCTGGCCCTGCCCGCCCTTCCACCGCTCGGCGTGTGGTGGAGCGTGCGCCACCGGCGCCTGCCGGTGGCGATGAAGAACGCCATCGCCAGCGGTTTCGCCGCAGCCGGGGTGGTCATCGCCGCCTTCCTGGTCATCGGCGCCACGCATATCGGCCCGCTCGCCGACCAGCCGGCCCCTGGTTGGGCCTGGCGCATCCCCGCCTTCACCACGGCGGTGGCTGTCTTCGCCTGCGCCGCCGGCTGGTCGGCGACCACGCTCTACCTCGGAGCGCGCCAGTATGCCCGCGGCCTGTGGGGTCGCATCGGCTGCCCCACCGCCTGGCAGGTCGTCGGCGCCTGGCTGGTGCTGCTGTCGCTGGCCGTGATCTATGGCGAGACCGGCCGCCTGCTGGCACAGCTTCTCGTCCACCCGACTCTCGACGCGGCCAGCATCCGCTGAATCCGGGCCACAGGCCGGGCGTCAGGGCCGCGGCGTGGGATGCCGACGCGCACGGTGGCCACCGGCTGCGAACCAGGCCCGCGCCACAGCCTCGTCGTCGACCAGCTCGACCAGCTGATCGAGCCCGAGCAGCTCGAGCAGCGCAGTGATGCGCTGACCGGGACGCAACGCGACCACCGCGCTGCCGCTGCGCCCGGCCTGATGCAGGAAGCGGACGATATAGCCGAGCGCGCTGGAGACGATGTACTCGCAGGCACGCAGATCGAGCACCACCCGGCTCGCGGGGCGCGCGAGCAGCACCCGCTCGACCTGGGCGGCGAAGTCTTCGGGCACCGAACGCATCAGGTGGCCGGCGACACCGAGCACCAGCAGGCCATCGGACTCGCGCAACACCAGCGCGAACTCAGCGTCGAAATCGCTGCCGGCCACCCGGACCAGTTCGTCATCTCGCCCGGGCTCGATCATCGCCACCGACTCCGCATCGCATCCTCCACCCTCAGATGGCACGAGCGCGCGGTCGCGTTTCGCCGTGGCTTCAGTCCACCCCGGCAGCCAGCGACTTGTGCTGCAGCAGGTGGAAGTACCGCCGGCTGAAGCGATGGGCCTCGTCGCGCGCGTACATCAGCAGTTTCAGCCCCGGGTCGCGCTTGGGCAAGCGGATCTCCTCGCCATCGGGGCGCACCAGGGTCTCCTCGCGCTTGGCCAGGCCGAGCAGGACCGGCCCGGCGACCTGCTCCTCGGCCATCACCGCCGCGGCCATCCGCACCTGGCCCAGGCCACCGTCGATCAACACCAGGTCGGGCAACGGATGGCCCTCGTCACGCAGGCGGCGGTAGCGTCGGCCCACCACCTCGCGCATGGCGGCGAAGTCGTCGTTGCCCGGATCGTCGCCGGTCCCGCGGATGCGGAAACGGCGGTACCCGTCACGGTGGGGGACACCGTCGATGAACTGGACCATCGCCGCGACCACGTGGTCGCCCTGCAGATGGGCGATGTCGAAGGCCTCGACCGTGCGCGGTGGGCGTTCGAGGCCGAGCTGGTGCTCCAGCGAGGCCATCCCCGCCTCGTTGTCGAACACCGGCGCGCCGGGCGCGTCGTAATCGCGCAGCTTGCCCCGCTCCTTGAGCCGGTCGATGGCCCGGATCTGGTCGCGGAATCGGGCCGCGTCCTCGTAGCGCATGGCCGCGGCCGCTTTGGCCATCCGCTCGCGCAGCGAGCCGAGCACCGCGCGCTTGCCGCGGCCGGAGAGGAAGGCCTTGAGCGCCTTGATGTCCTCGCCATAGCGCTCCTCGTCGATGCGGGTGGTGCACGGCGCGCTGCAGCGCTTGATGTGGAAGTTGAGGCACGGCCGGGCGTAGCGCCGACGCTTGTCGGCCGGATCGATGGTCAGGGTACAGACGCGGAACTGGAATACCCGCTGGAGGAAGTGGTAGGCGCGATGCAGCCCGGTCGCCGATCCGAAGGGGCCGTAGTACTGTACCTTCTCCAGTTTGCGGTCGCGGGTGATGAACACCCGCGGGAAGGGCTCGCGGGTCACCGCCAACAGCGGGTAGTTCTTGTCGTCCTTGAGTCGGACGTTGAAGCGCGGTTGGAGCTCCTTGATCAGCTGGTTCTCGAGCAACAGCGCCTCGACCTCGCTGTCGACGACATACACGTCGAGGTCGGCCACCTCCTGCACCAGCCGCAGGGTTTTCGCCGGGTGGCCGGCGTGGCGCTGGAAGTAGCTGGATACCCGCCGCCGGAGATTGATCGCCTTGCCGACATAGATCTCGGTCCCGGCCGCGTCCTTGAACACATAACAGCCGGACGCATGCGGCAGATCGGCGAGTTTGACCTCCAGGGGGTCCATGCCGACCAGTTTCGTCAGCGCGCGCCGGGAACAAGGTCGGGGGCGGCGATGTATGACAGCCGGACGAGCGCGGTGGCTACTGCGACCAGCGGCGGATGTACTTGACGTAGGCCCGCGCGAGATGGTCGAGCGCGGCGTCGCTCATCACCGCGGTGGTCGGGTTCTGATCCAGATCGGGGTTGGGGTCGCGGATCATGCGGATGAACTCGCGCATGTGATGGCGGCAGCGCCGGAGCTCATGGCGGGCGATGGTCACCGTGTCGTCGTCCGATTCGGTCGCATCCGCCTCCCCCGCCGGATCGACCAGACGGCTGGCGTAGAGCGTCGGCTCGTCTTCGTTGTCGCTGCGTTCGTCGTCGTCCGCGTCCTCGACCATGGAACCTCCCGCGTGCCGAGCGCGGATCGCACGCGATCAGGCGAACGATGGCCGCGCATCCCCGGAACGGACCCGTTCTATCACCTTCGCGCGCGCGGCGCCAACACTAGTAGCGGGCGGGACGCGCAGTGGCCCAGATGCCGCCGGAGGACACCCGCTCGGCGCCGGTCTACATCCACGCCTGCAGCCGCTCCATCACGGTACGCGCGCGCTCGGCGTCCTCGCCGAGCACGTAGGTGTACTGCAGATCGATCGGGCGGTTGAAGGCCGCGAGCAGGTCGGAATGGAGCGTCACCGCCTCGATGATCGACTTGCCGAGGATGCGCCGCTCGCACAGCAGCCGAGTGCCCTCGCTTACCGCACCGGCACCGGCGATGGTGGTGAAGCGCTGGCGGCTGCGCCGGGTGAAGACGTGGCAACCGGAGGCGCGCAGCTCGCCGACCAGCTGCTGCGCGAGGAAGTTCTCCTGTTGCTCGGCGCCGACGCGTTCGCGCAGGACCAGTTTCGCCGGCTGGCGATCGAGGATCCGCCGGCTCCACGGTGCACCGGCCTCGCGCGCGGCATGCAGCCGGCTGTAGATGCTGTCGTCGCGCAGCCGCACCAGGCGCTCCAGACCGGCATCGAGGTCGAAGGCGATCTCGCGCTCCGCGATCGCCTGGCCGAGGAAGTATTCGAATGCCGGCGGGGTCTTGTGGAAGTAGACCTGGTTGAACATGTGGTAGCGCGCCAGCAGCAGACCCTCGAGCGCGAAGACGCCATGCACGTCGAGCCCCAGCTCGGGGCCGTCGGGACCATCGAGCACCGTCATGCAGGCGAGCAGGCGCTGGAGGTCGTAGACGCCGTAGCTGACACCGGTGTAGTGGCTGTCGCGCAGGAGGTAGTCGCAGCGATCGGCATCCATCTCGCCGGAGACCAGCGCGCGCAACAGACGCACCAGCCCGCCGAGCGCCTGCAGGCGGGCGCTGCGGCGGATCGCGCGACTGAGCACCGCGGCCACATCGCGCGCCAGGCTCTCGTCGAGGACGCCTTCGCCGGCCAGGCCATGGATGATGGCCAGGGTCATGTCCTCGTGCGTCGCCCGCCTGCTGGCGGGCATCCCTCCCTCACGGTACCAGTCCGACGGCAACCGCACCGCCTCGACCGGCGGAAACCAGGCTTCCGAGGTATGCGAGAACGGTGCGTGGCCGGCGTCGTGCAGCAGGCCGGCGAAGCGCAGCAGGCGATAGGCGTAATCGAGATCCACCGCCGCGAACCCGGCCAAGGCCGGGGCGCGGCGCGCGATCAGCCGCTGCCAACAGGCTCCGGCGAGGTGCATCACCCCGAGCGAGTGCTGGAAGCGATCGTGCACAGCCCCGGGATAGACGATGCTCACCAGGCCGAGCTGGCGGATGTGGCGCAGGCGCTGGATCCAGGGATGGTCGAGCACCAGGCGCTCGGCCTCGTCGACGAGGATGGTGCGGTGGACCGGATCGCGGATCTCGTAGGTGGCCATGGGTCGATTCGGACTCTACTTTGCACTGGTGTCGATCAAGCCTATTCCCACACCCTGCCGGAGCCAGAGCCGAAGCTGCAGTGTCCATGCCTGACGGGAATCGAAGCTGCGACTGCGATGGCCTGAGCGCATCGACCTGCCGATTGTTCTTTGCCCGCCCCCGGTCCTCGCCCACCATCCGCCGACACACGGCTCGGACCCAAGGAGACAGGACATGGCCAAGATCATCGCAACCGACGGAATGGCGCCGGAAGGCGTGGAGATGCTCACCGCGGCCGGGCATTCGGTCGACGTGAAGAAGGTCAGCGCCGAGGAGCTGCCCACGATCATCGGCGAGTACGACGCCCTGGTGGTCCGCTCGGCGACCCGCGCCACAGCCGAAGTCATCGCTGCCGGCGCACCGCGACTGAAGATCATCGGCCGGGCCGGCGTCGGCGTCGACAACATCGACCTCAAGGCTGCGACCCAGCACGGCGTCACGGTGGTCAACGCCCCGCTGGGCAACATCCTCTCTGCCGCCGAGCACAGCATCGCGATGATCTTCGCCGTCGCTCGCAACCTGCCGCAGGCCCACGCCAAGCTCCAGCAGGGCACCTGGGACAAGAAGAGCCACAAGGGCGTCGAGCTGCACGGCAAGACCCTCGGCGTGATCGGCCTGGGCAAGATCGGCAAGCACGTCGCCACGGTGATGAAGGGTGCGGGGATGAAGGTCCTGGCCTGCGACCCCTTCCTCAGCGACGCGGTGGCCGAGGAGATGGGCATCCGCAAGGTGGAGATCGACGAACTGGTCACCGAGGCCGACGTCATCACGCTGCACGTACCCAAGACCGAGAAGACCGCCAACCTCATCAACGCCGAGATCATCGGGCGGATGAAGCCGACCGTGCGCATCGTCAACGTCGCCCGCGGCGGGGTGGTCAACGAGGCCGACCTCGCCCAGGCGCTCAAGGACGGCCGCATCGCCGCCGCCGCCTGCGACGTGTTCTCCAAAGAGCCGATGACCGAGGACAACCCGCTCGTCGGTGCTCCGCGTCTGATCACCACCCCCCACCTCGGTGCATCGACCGAAGAGGCCGAGGTCCGTTGCGCCACCGACATCGCCGACAGTTTCGCCCAGTTCTTCGATAACGGCGCTATCGTCAACGGCGTCAATGTGCAGCTGAAGGTCGACCCGGCGATCGCCGACTACCTCCGCGCCGCCACCGTGCTCGGCGAGACCCTGGCCCAGGCGGTCGACGCGCCGATCACCGGGCTCGAGGTCCGCGCCCGCGGCGAACTCGGCCGTTTCGACGTCAAGCCGCTCTCGGTCGCCGCGCTCAAGGGCACCCTCTCGCGCATCTGCGAGCAGGAGGTCAACATGGTCAACGCCCAGGTCATCGCCGAGGAGCGCGGCATCACACTGACCTCTTCGTCGACCGAGACCCTCAAAGACAACGCCGCCCGGCTGATGCTCAAGGCCAGCACCAAAAGCGGCGACCACGTCATCGGCGGCACCCTGGTCGACGGCCAGCTGCGCATCCTGATGTTCGAGGACTACCCGGTCGATCTGCCGGTCGGCGGCAACCTGCTGGTTATGGAATACCCCGACCGTCCGGGCATGGTCGGGCGCTACGGCAGCATCCTCGGCGAGAACAACATCAACATCGCCCGGATGGAGGTCAGCCGCATCGACGGCCGCGGCGACGCCCTGGTGCTGCTCAATCTCGACGATCCGGTCAGCCCCGAGGTCATGGACCGGATCACGCAGACGGTCAAACCCAAGCGCCTGTTCTCCATCGCCGTCGACTGAAGAGGCTTTTGACAGAGGGGGCGCTGCCCCCTCGCGGCTTCGCCGCGTACCCCCACGCGCCTTCCCAGGAACCTCTCGCGCCATCACGCCTGTTCGACTCATTCGCGGTCTGAATCGCGTCATTGCAGCCAAGGGCGATGGTGACCGAGTTCCTGACTCTTTGCCGCCGGCCCGCAGGGCCGGCAGGGGCTCTGATAGAAGCCTCACGGAAGCCCCAACACGGGCCCGCGCGCGCCAGGTCGCGGGGCCCGCCGCCAG
>CAZTGE010000037.1:0-31730 GCA_964612995.1 uncultured candidatus Brocadiaceae bacterium
CCCCTGGAAAAGTGCGCATGGTCATGCGCACTTTTCCAGGGGAATGGAATATGCAGGAGCCGCGATGCACAGGCACATCACGGCTCCTGGGTGGCGCTCGGGGTGCACCGCCGCCAGCCCGGTCGGGCTCAGACCGCGGTGGTCGGTTTGCGGCCCGAGATCAGCCCCCAGATCAGGGCGATCACGAACAGGACCAGGAAGATGAAGAACAGGATCTGGGCGATGCCCATCGCAGCATCGTAGATGCCGCCGAAGCCGAAGACCGCTGCGATCGCAGCGACGATGAAGAAGACGAGTGCCCAACGGAGCATGGTGATTCCTTTCAGGTGCAGGTCCGAGGTGTCGATGGCGATGCGTACACGGCATCGCACATGGTGGACATAGCACCTGGGGGGATGGGACTACACCTGGGTGAAGCCCAGGCGATCATGCCCGTCCCGCCATGATGGCGGTAGGGGTCACGTCGGTGAAGCAGCTGGGCGTAGCGCTATGATGAGTGTGAAGAATAACCACTCAGGCCCATAAGGCATGAGTGGTTGCCAGTCATATTGGGGGCCTTATCGCACCCGATGGGGTCTGGCGTCGAGTGGCGGTGGGCGGATACGTTTCGGCGCAGCCGATCCGCCCACGCCTGAATCTGCCTGCAGATTCAGGCGAACCACGACAATGCCAGAGGGGCAGATCCTCACGCAGTGAGGACCGTAGGGGCGAAGCCTCTGAGCAGTTACATAGCGAAATCGCTGTCGCGCAACGGCGCCCGGAGCGCACATTCGCCTGTTGGAGGATTACCGTCATGATGACACATGTGATGATCAACCGCTATCCGGTAGACACGATGGCCACCGATGCAGATACGGTGCGCAAGGGGCTGCTGGGCGTGGGTATCGCCTTGTGCGTGCTCGGTGCGCTGGCGCTGTTGCTGCCGGCGGCCGCGGGGATCGCGGTGGAACTGGTGATCGGCGCGGTGTTCCTGGTGGCTGGCACGCTGGGGCTGATCCAGGCGTTGAGCGGTGGCGGGCGACGGTGGCGCGGCGCGCTGATCGGCCTGATCGCGGCCCTGGTGGGGCTGTTCCTGGTCCTGCAGCCGATCGGGGGGGCTCTGGTCCTGGCCACGGTGTTGGCCGTCTACTTCCTGGTCGATGGTGTTTTCGGCATCACCACCGCGGTCTACGCCCGCGATACCGCCGCTGCTGGTATGATCGGGATCGCTGCGGCTTTCAGTGTGCTGCTGGGCATCGTGATGCTGGTCCTGTTGCCGCAGGCCGCACCCTGGCTGCTGGGCCTGGTGGTGGGCATCCACCTGCTCGGTGATGGCATCGTCTCGCTGATCATGAGCAATCGCATCCGCCACGCGACGCCCGCCTGACCTCGACGCCGTCGCGACTGGCACGCCAGATGCCCATCGCGGCCAGGGTGCACCCGCATCCGGCGCCGCTGCTGCAAAGCGCGACGCGGGTGTGGCGATCGTGCACACGGGGAGGTGGCGATGGCGATCGAACGCGTGGTGGTGGCGGATGACGAGTTCCTCAACCGTGATCTGATGGAGGAGATCTTCACCCGACTGGAGATCGACGTGCGCACGGTCAAGGACGGGGTCCAGGCGCTCAAGACGCTCGAGGAGCAGCCGGCCGATCTGCTGATCACCGATATCCGCATGCCCGGCATGGGCGGGATGAAGCTGCTGGGCAAGGCGCGCGAAAAGTGGCCGCAGATGCCGGTGGTGATGATGACCGCCTATGCCTCGGTCGAAAGCGCGGTCCAGAGCATGCGCGAGGGCGCCTACGACTACCTGATGAAGCCCTTCGACGTCGAGCACGTCGAGGCCCTGCTGATCCGGCTCACCGAGCGTCAGCAGCTGATGCGCGAGGTGCAGGTGCTGCGCAGCGAGGCGCGCGACCGCCATCGTGAGCGCGTGTTCCTCGGTGCGACTGCGGCGATGGAGGACATCTTCGCGATCATCGCGCGTGCGGCCCAGGCCAATGCGACGGTCCTGGTCACCGGCGAGAGCGGGACCGGCAAGGAGCTGGTCGCGCTGGCCCTGCACGAGCAGAGCCCACGCTGCGCCGGACCGTTCGTCAAGGTCAACTGCGCCGCGCTGACCGAATCGCTGCTGGCCTCGGAGCTGTTCGGTCACGAGAAGGGGGCGTTCACCGGCGCCGATCAGCAACGCATCGGCCGCTTCGAGCTCGCCGACGGTGGAACTCTGTTGCTCGACGAGATCAGCGAGGTCTCGCCCGAGATGCAGGCCAAGCTGTTGCGGGTGCTCGAGGAGCGCGAGTTCGAACGCGTCGGCGGCTCGCGGCCGATCAAGACCGACGTGCGGATCATCGCCACCACCAACCGCGATCTGCCGGCGGCGGTCGCCGCGGGCGAGTTCCGCGAGGATCTCTACTACCGCCTCAACGTGATCCCGCTCGCACTGCCGCCGCTGCGCGAGCGCCGTGGGGATATCGGTCCGATCGTCGACCACTATCTCGCCGTGTTCGGCCGTGAGCTCGGCTGCACGCCGCGCCTGGAGGAGGACGGCCGGCGCCTGTTGTTGGGCTATCATTGGCCGGGCAACGTGCGCGAGCTGGTCAACATCGTCGAGCGGATGGTGGTGCTCTCCGGCGATGCGCCACTCGATGCGGCCGCGGTCCACCGGTGCCTGCCCGAAGCCGACCTGGCGCCACTCGACACGGATGAAACCGACGAGCGCGAATGCGGCTACGATGATGCTGCGGACAACGCCGACATGGTCGTGCTCGGCAGCGACATCGCCATGGCCGAGCTCGAACGTCGCCACATCCTCGCCACCCTCGCCGGGGTCGATGGCGACAAGCAACGCGCGGCGGAGATCCTGGGGGTGAGTGTGCGCACCTTGTGGAACAAGGTCGGGCGTTACAAGGCCGCGGCCAGCGCGAGCTGACCGGCCGCCTACTTGCGCGCGGTCGCGACCAGCGAGCGGTAGCGCGGGCTGGTGGGCTCCGGTTCGAGCGGGTAGATGCGCAGGTCGGTGAAATCGGTCAGCCACCCGCGTAGTCGGATCTGGCTGAAGCCCTGGACCAGATGGCCGTAGTGACGGCTCTCGTCGTAGTCGTGTTCGGCCAGCGTCAGCACGGCGATGCGCCCGCCGGGCTTGAGCACCTGGTGGGTGCGCTCGAGCGCGGCGCGCGGATCGGCGATGTACTGCAGGCTCTGGAGGAACAGCGCGCTGTCGCAGGAATCCGGGGCCAGATCCATCGCCTCGGCGCTGCTCTGGAGGTAGCGCACCCGCTCCAGGCCGAGCGCGCGCACCCGGGCCCTGCCGGCTTCGACCATCGCTGGCGAGGGATCGACGCAGATCAGCTCGGTGGCGCGTGGCGCGAGCAGTTCGATCATCGCGCCGTCGCCAGCCCCGACATCGACGCAGCGCCCGAGGACCACGAACTCCAACAGCGCGTGGGCGAGGTTGTGCCAGGTCCGTCCCGGGGCGTATTCGCGATGGAGGGTGCCGGCGACGCGTTCGACCCAGGTCGCGCCGGAGCGCTGGCGGATCGCGGCCAGACGCTCGCGGTCGGAGACCACCAGGGGGTCGTCTTCGCTCAGCCCGCTGACCGCTTGCCAGATGGCATGGGTGTCGCTGGCGAGATCCTCGCGCAGGCGGTAGCGGCGCGCGCTGCCCTCGGCGAGGTCATGGATGAAGCCGGCGTGCTTGAGTTTGGCCAGATGGCCGGAGACCGAGCTCTGCCCCAGATCGAGCACCTGCTGCAGCTCGGCCACCGTCAGCGGCTGGTCGGCGAGCAGGTGGAGGATGCGGATGCGGGTGGCATCGCTGAGCAGTTTGAGCGGTTCGCTGGCCCGGACCATCGCGCGAGTCTCGGGGACGCTGGCGTTTTGACAAGCCGAGGGCTGGCGTTCCGCGGCTGGCCCTGCAGCGCTCTCAGCGCGCGGGCAGTGCGGCGTGGGCCTGGCGCAGCCAGGCCAGCCAGGCTTCGAGCCCCTCGAGTGTGCGGGTGCTCAGCGCGAAGCAGGGGGCGCGGGTGTTGATCTGGTCGAGGTCGGCGCGCACGCGCTCGCGATCGAAGTCGAGGTGCTCGATGAGGTCGATCTTGTTGAGCAGGATCGCGTCGGCGCGCTGGAACAGCGTCGGGTACTTGGCCACCTTGTCATCGCCCTCGGGCACCGAGAGCAGGGCGACGTTGTAGTGCTCGCCGAGGGTGTGCGCCGCCGGGCAGACCATGTTGCCGACGTTCTCGATGAACAGGTAGTCCAGCTCGTCCAGAGGGGTCTCGTCGAGCCCGAGCTGGACCTGCATCGGGTTGAGGTGGCAGCCGCGTCCGGTGTTGATCTGCACCGCGGCCGCGGCGCTTGCGGCGATGCGCTCGGCGTCGCGGCTGGTCTGCAGGTCGCCAACGAACACCGCGCAGCGCGCGGGCGCGAGCGCGGGGATGGTCTGCTGCAGCAGCGTGGTCTTGCCGCTGCCCGGAGCGCTCATCAGGTTGACGCCGAGCACGCCGGCTGCGTCGAGCCGTTCGCGGTTGCGGTCCGCGACCTCCTGGCCTGCGCGCAGCACGCTCTCGATCACTCTGACTTCGGCCATGGTCGTCTCCTCGTCAATCCGTTGCGCGCTCGCCCTCGAGCGCGGCGAGCACGATGTCGTCGCCTGCGATGAACAGCACGTCGGCCTCGCCGCAATCGGGGCAGCGGTAGTCGTCGATCGCCGGGGCGAACTCGGTGACGCAGGCGCGGCAGCGGGCGCGGACCGGGATCTCGACCAGCTCCAGCTGGGCTCCGGCGGCGCAGGTGCCGGCGGCCACGGCGCTGAAGGCCATGCGCATGGCCTCGTACACCACCAGCCGTTGGGCGCCGATCTCGAGCCGGATGCGCTCGACGCGCTCCAGGTCGTGGGCCGCGGCCTGATGCAGCACCTGGCCGATCAGGGTGGTGGCGATCGACATCTCATGCATCGCGATGGCTCCGCGCGGACCGCGTGCGGCTCAACATATCCGTGGCAACTCCTCGCCGTAGGGGCGTTGGACGATGCGCCGTCCGCCGGCGACGGTGAGCAGTTCGACCAGCGGCGGTTCACGTGCGACCACCGTGCCGATGCGGGCGGCCTCGTTGCCGTGGGCGTCTGCCCGGCAGGCGGCAAGGACGGCATCGACGGCTGCGGGGGCGCAGGCGATGACCAGTTTGCCCTCGTTGGCCGCGGCGAGCGGATCGAGGCCGAGCAGGTCGGCCGCGGCGCGGGTCGCCGGGCGGATAGGGATCGCCGCCTCGTCGATCTCCAAGGTGCAACCGCTCGCGGCGGCGATGTCGGCCAACACGCCGGCGAGGCCGCCCCGGGTTGGATCGCGGATGAAACGCAGACCCTCGCCGCAGGCGACCAGTGCGGCGCACAGCCCGGCGAGGGGGGCGACGTCGGAGACGATCGGCGAATGCAGGTGCAGCGATTCGCGCGTGGCCATGATAGCCAGACCGTGGTCGGCGATGCAGCCGCTGACCACGATGTGGTCGCCGGGGCGCACATGTTGCGGAGCGAGCGCGATGCCATCGCGCAGGCGACCGACCCCGGCGGTGGAGATGGTCAACCCGCCGCCGTCGCGGCGTTCGACGACCTTGGTGTCGCCAGCGACCACCGCGATCCCGGCTTCGCGCGCGGTCGCGGCGATGCTCTCGAGGATCCGGTCGAGGGTGGCCAGGCTCAGGCCCTCCTCGATGACCAGGGTCTGCATCAGCGCCAGCGGTTCGGCACCCATCACCGCGAGATCGTTGACCGTGCCCGCGACCGCGAGCCGGCCGATGTCGCCGCCGGGGAACTCCAGCGGTTGGACCACCGAGGCGTCGGTGGTCAGGCACAGCCGTCCCGGTCCACCAGCGAGCACCGCGGCGTCGGTGAGCGGATCGAGCGCCGGGTTGCCCAGACGGGGGACGATGTGGTCCTCGATCAGCGTGCGGGTCAGCTCGCCGCCGCCGCCGTGGGCCAGCAGGATGCGCGGTTCGCTCATCGTCCGGCCCCTCCGGCGCCGCGTGGCGCGCTGGTCACGCCGCCGTAACGGTACCAGGCGGCGCAGGTGCCCTCCGAGGAGACCATGCAGGGCCCGATCGGGCGGGTGGGGGTGCAGGTGGTGCCGAAGAGGGTGCACTGCGCCGGTTCACACATGCCCTGGATCACCTCGCCGCAGCGACAGCCGGGGGCGTGGAGGTCGGCATCGACATCCACCCCGAAACGGGTGCGCGCGTCGAAGCCGGCATAGGCCGGGCGCAGAGCCAGACCGGAGTCGGGGATCACCCCCATTGCGCGCCAGGTGGCGTCGGCGGGCGTGAACACGCGCTCGACGATTGCGCGCGCATGGGGGTTGCCTCCGGGCGCGACCACGCCGGCGTAGGTGTTGTCGAGCACCGGCGTGCCGTCGCGCGCCGCTTCGGTCAGGCGCAGCAGGGCGTGGAGCATCGAATCGGGTTCGAATCCGGCGACGACGCAGCTCTTGGCGAAGCGCGTGACCAACGGGGCATAGGCCTCGCTGCCGATGATCACGCTCACGTGACCGGGGCAGAGGAAGCCCTGCAGTGGTATCGCACCGGCGTCGAGCAGGGCGGTCATCGCCGGCACGACCAGCTTGTGTCCCGGGAGGATGCTGAAGTTGTCCAGCCCGGCAGCCGCGGCCTCGAGCACGGCGACCGCGCTGCCCGGGGCGGTGGTCTCGAAGCCGACGGCGAGGAACACCACCTGGCGTTCGGGGTGGGCGCGGGCGTGGGCGACCGCATCGCGTGCGCCGAAGCAGACCAGGATATCGCCGCCCGAGGCCCGGGCCTCGGCCAGCGAACCCGTGGTCCCGGGGACCCGGACCATGTCGCCGTAGGTGGCGACGGTGGTTCCGGGCTCGCGCGCGAGTGCGATCGCGGCGTCGATGTAGCCCTGGGCGGTGACGCAGACCGGGCAGCCGGGGCCGGAGACCAGCCGCAGGTCCGGCGGCAGCATGCTCTTCAGGCCGCTGCGGAACAGCGCGACGGTATGCGTGCCGCAGACCTCCATGAAGGCCATCGGCCCGGCCGCGTCGCAGACGGTCGCCAGCTGTGCGGCGAGTCGGCGCGGGTCTTCGCTCATGCGCCGGGCTCCGGCTCGGCGGCGAGTTCTTCGGGGGTGTTGCCGAGACCGGCTTCCTCGAGCCAGCGCCAGGTTTCGCGCGCCTCGTTCTGATCGAGATGCTCGATCGCCATTCCGGCGTGGACCAGGACCCAGGAGCCGGTACCGGCCTCGGGGACCAGGGCGAGCGAGACCTCGACCCGGTTGCCCTGGAAGTCGACGGTACCGGTGCGCGCCACCGGGTCCGCGGCTTCGACCACTGCTGCGATGCGTCCGGGCATGGCGAGGCACATGGGGCGTTCCTCCGCGGCTGAGCCTAGTGCGGAACCGCCGGTGGCCAAGTCCGATTATTACCCGAGCGAACGGAAGTAATACCCACTCGGTGTCGGGATCGCCGCCGAGGTTCACGGCCGGACGAGCGACCATTCCGCGCCGCGGAAGCGGACCCGCGCGGTCTGCTCGTCGTGCGTCAGGAAGACCAGCGGTTCGGTGTCCACGCCGGCGAAGCGGCAGCAGAGGGCGTAGTCTGCTGCGACCGGCGTTCGCTTCACTCCGTCGGCGCGGCGGGATCGGCGGTGACCTCGCCCGCGCGCACGTGGGCGATGATGGTGTCGATCCGGCGATGATTCCATCCCACGAGGTGGCGACCAGCGTGAGCGGGCGTTCGAGGCGTTCGGCGATCGCGCGCGAGACGTCGACATCGAAGCCTGCCAGCTCGCCCTGGGCGTCGTACATGCTGAACGGCGGGTAGGCGCCGGTGAGCGCGACCTTGAACTCCTCGGCCGCCGGCAGGGCCGCGCCAGCGAGCAGCAGCAGGCAGAGCAGCCCACGACCCGGCCGATGGGATGATGTACGGCGGCGGTGCGTGGGCACCGGCTGCTCCTGCTGGGGTGACTGCCCGGCGCCGGTTACCGCTGCCGCAGCAAACGGATCCTGGAAGGCTTCGGCCGGCGTGACGGGCTGTGCCTGGCGCGGGCACAGGCCGCTCTTCTGGGCACGCGCGGGGAAACGTCAAGCCGCGCCCGGGGTACGGGCGCGGCGGCAAGTGGCGCGCAAGGGGATGCGAAAAATGGAGGCCGGTGCTCGGGTCTCAGGCCTCGCGGCGACCGACCGCCTTGTCGACGGCCGAGACGATGCGGTCCTCGTCGAAAGGTTTGACCACGAAATCGGCGATGCCCAGACGCATGGCGCGCAGCATGCTGTCGCGCTGGTCGACGGCCGTGACCATGATCACCGGGGTCTGATGGTCTTCGGCCCGGATCGCTTCGAGTGTGCTCAGGCCGTCCATCTCCGGCATGACGATGTCGAGGGTGATCAGGTCAGGACGCAGCTCGCGATAGCGCTCCAGGGCGTCGCGCCCGTTGCCGGCCTCGGCGACGATCTCGAAGCCGAGCGGCTCGAGCGCGTCGCGGATCAGCTGGCGCATGAACGCGGCATCGTCTACTATCAGGACGCGGGTCATTGTGAGACGCTCCTTTCAGCAGGGGCGCTGCCCCTTCGCGCCGTTGACGCGTGCCCCCATGTACCTTCGTTCTCACTCGCCAGCTTCGCTGGCGTTTCCGCCCGTCGCTTCGCTTCCATCGTCATCGCAAAGCGTCCCGTTGTCGGTCGGGGGCCGGTCCGGCCTCCCTGTCCCTCCCTCCGGCGGTGTGCTGGGGCGCGCAAGGCCGGAGGTCGTATGGGAGCGCATTCGTTGAGCGTCTGCAAGGGAGGCATCATCGCGAGACTCCTTGCCGTTTTATTCTGTGCCACCGGCGTTCACCTGCAAGCCGGCGAGGCTCAGCACCGCCTGAGCTCGCGGGTTGGTGCCGGTGACCTGCAGCCCGCCACCGCGCGCGCGCAGATGGGTCGCGGTGGCGGCGAGGAACCCGATGAAGGTGGCCGAGACCAGTTCGCTGCCCGGCCCGAGCTCGAGGGTGAGTTCGGTGTGACCGTTGCGCAACAGGGAACGGATGCGCGCGGCCCAGGCGTCGGCGTTGCTCTCATTGATGCGGTCGTGGATGGTGATCGAAGGGGTTGGTGGCTGGCCCATGTTACCTCCTGTGTCAATCAGAGGTGAACCCGGATGCGGGAGAAATCATCGATGACGTACGCGTAATCGGTGAGGGTGAGCGTGGCCCGGCGGCCGTGGTCGCCACCGACATCCTCGCCGAGGATGGCGATGCCGTGTTCGCGTAGATGCGTGCGCACCGCGGCGACGTTGGCCGCGCCGACGTCCTGCTGACCGGTGGCTGCAGCGTGGGGGAACATCCGTGCTCCGCCGGCGAGCTTGGCTCGCAGCCGGCGCGGCTCGGCCCCGTGCTCCATCAACCCGGCGATCATGCAGGCGATGGCCTGGTCGGCGTACTTGCCGGGCAGGTCGGTGCTCGGGGCGCCGCGCGAGGAGGGGAGGAGGATGTGAGCCAGTCCGGCGATCCCGGCGTGCTGGTCGAACAGCACCAGGCCGACGCAGCTGCCGAGCACCGTCTGCAGCGTGTTCGGTGGCCGGGTCAGTGCCACCTGGCCGATGAGCACCTTGATCTGTCGGCCGTCACTCACCGCGGTCATCGCTCAGACCCTCCATCAACAGCGGCAGGGCCGTCGGGCTGGGGATGAACAGCAGGTGGCAGCAGCGCGCGCCGGTGGCGTCCTCCATCCGGGTGGTGAAGACCAGCCCCGCATCGCTGTGGGCGGCGGTCTCGAGCAGCAGCCCGGCGGCGATCGCGCCGCCGAGGTCACGGACGAAGTCCGGAGGACCGGGCAGACAGTAGCGGGCGAGATGCGCGCCGAGCGAATTGATGTAGGTCGACAGGGCGATGTTGGCGACCTCGCGAAGAATCGAACGGGCATAGTCGTCATAGGCGTCGGCGGCAGGCTCGGCGCCCGGGTTCAGATCGGCGATCAGCTGTCGGGCGGTGGGTTCGCCGAGCACCAGGGCCAGGTTGCCTTCGAGCGCCCCCTGGAGGCGGGCGACCAGGCCGATGCAGGGCTGATGGCAGGGGGCCAGCTTGTCGCAGATCGAGTCGAGCCGATCGCTGCGCACCGCGTCGATGTGGACGGTGATCGCATGACCGGTCAGCCGGCCGAGCGCGTCGGCGGCCTGTTCGGATCCGCGGCGGGCGATCATCGCCAGTTCTTCGATCAGCTCGCGGGTCAGCATGGCGCGGCTTCCTCCAGGTTGGTGGCGGCGAAACCGGCGACATCGATGATCAGGGCCACGCCGCCGTCCCCGAGCACGGTCGCGCCGGAGATGCCACGGACGCCAGCGAATTCCTCGCCCAGCGGTTTGACCACGATCTCCTCGTCGCCGAGCACCTGATCGACACAGATCGCCTGGGTCTGGCCGAGATGGTCGATGACCACCGCACGGGTGATCGCACCCGGTTCGACGTGAGCGGTGCCGATGGCCTTGCCGGGATCGGTGAGGGCGATCACCTGGTCGCGCAGGCTGATCATGCGGCATGCGCCACGCGGATTGGCGATGCGGTCGCGGTCGATCTCGACGATCTCACGGACCGCTTCGAGCGGGAAGGCGTAGCGCTGGGCGCCGATGCGTACCAGCAGGGCATCGATCATCGCCAGGGTCAGCGGCAGCCGCAGGGTGAAGGCGCTGCCCTGGCCGGGCCGGGCGTCGATCTCGACCGTGCCCTTGAGGTCGGCGATGCGGCTGTGGACGATGTCCATGCCCACGCCACGGCCGGAGATGCTGGTCACCGTTTCGGCGGTGGAGAAGCCCGGTGCGAAGATCAGCCGGTGGATCGCGGCTTCGCTCAGCTCGTCTGCGCTCTGGGCATCGATCACCCCGCGCTCGATCGCCTTGGCGCGGATCGCCGCCGTGTCGAGGCCGCGGCCGTCGTCGCTGACGCGGATGCATACCTGCCCGCCGGCGTGGAAGGCCTCGAGACGCACGGTGCCGGTCTCGGGTTTGCCGGCCGCGCGGCGGTCGGCCGGGCTTTCGAGCCCGTGATCGACCGCGTTGCGCAGCAGATGGGTCAGCGGGTCGGTCAGCTCGTCGATCAGGCGTTTGTCCAGCTCGGTGCCCTCGCCGGCGGTCACCAGGTCCACGCTGCGTTCGCGCTCCTTGGCCACGTCGCGCACCAGGCGATGGAAGCGTTGGAACAGCGGGCCGATGGGGACCATGCGCACCTGCATCACGGTGGCTTGCATCGCGCCGGTCTGGCGATGCAGCTCCTGCAACGCGTCGCGCAGTGGCCCGCCGTGACTGCGCGTCGCACGCAGGCGGTCGAGGGTCAGCTCGATGCGGTGGAGACGATCCTCGCCGAAGCCACCGCCGACGCCACGCCGGTCGCTGCGTCGGGCGGCAGCGAGAAAGGCATCGAGCTCGCGTAGATCGAGGCCGTCGAGCAGCGCGCAGACGGCCTCGGCGCTGCTGGTCACCCGCGCTTTGGCGATCAGCAACTCGCCAGCGGTGTTGAGGATGCGGTCGAGGCGCTCGGCTTCGACGCGGATGGTGTCGACACGGCTGGCTCCGGTGCCGCCCCGCGTGCCGGCCAGAGCGGCCGGGCCGCCGCGTACCGGGTCGATGCTGCAGCGCGCGACCTGGTCGACCGCCAGCGCATCGGCGAAGTCCTCGTTCGCATCGTCTGCGGCGAACAGCACCTGCAGCGGGGTATCGGGGTCGTGTCCCGCGCTCAGTGCGTCGAGCGAGGGTTCGGACCACAGGATCTCGCCGAGTCTGGCGAGGTTGTGCAGGATCATGCCATAGCGGATGCCCGGCATCGGCGCGCCGGGGCGCAGTATCAGCTGGATCTGCCACACATGGCGTCCGGCGGCGGTCGCCTCGGCGGCGCAGCGGTCCTTGTCGGCATCGCTGCGCCAGGGCGGGAGATCGGGGATCGACGGTTGTGGCGTGACGTCGAGCAGCTCGCCGAGCAGCGCGTCGACGTGGCTGGCGTCGGGTGCGGTGGTGCTGCCATCGGCGATACGATCGATGGTGCTGCGCAGATGATCGCGCACCGCGAACAGCGCCCTGAAGGTCGGTGGTTGCGGCGCGTGACCGCCGGCGCGCAGGTTGGCCAGCAGATGCTCGCAGTTGTGGGCCACGCGCGCCATCTCCTCGAGGCCCATGGTCGCGGCGCTGCCCTTGATGCGGTGCACGCAGCGGAAGGCGCGGTCGAGCTGGTTGGGCAACTCGGGCACCCGTTCGAGTTCGAGCAGTGCGGTCTCGAGCTCGTCGAGGTCTTCGTGCGTCTGATCGATCCAGCCGTCGCGATGGCGGGCCATGTCGGCGCGGACGATCAGCCGGGTGGCCGGTTCGCCCAGGTCCACGCTCGCGCTCGCACTCAGGTGGCGCGGGCCGGCTTCCCTAGCGGGGTCGAGTTCCCACACCTCCATCGCCGGCAACGGCGCCTGGGTCAGCAGGTGCTCCAGTTCTCCGGCGGCGAAGCAGAACAGCCCCACGTCGTGGCCGAAGCGTTCGAGCGGCGCGAAGGGGTCCTCGGGTCCGTGGGCGATGGGGATCACGTGCTGGATGCGCAGGCGTTCGGCGAGGGTGCGATGGACCCGCAGCGGATCGAGATGGGCCGCGAACAGCTCGCTCAGGGACAGCCGCAGGGCGTAGACCCGCTCGCCAGCGGCCTGGGCGACGATGGCCTCGCAGACGTCGGTCTCGTCGAGCCGGCCGACGAGCCAGTCGGGCAGCGCCCCGAGGTGTTCGTGGGTCTGTCCGGTGGGCGCCGGCTCCGGTGGGTGCTGGTCGAGCGCCGTGAGCGCGTCGAGCGCCTGGTCCGGGTCGACCGTCTCCTGCTGGGCGCCGAGCGCCGCGAGTTGTGCGCCGAGGGTGTCCACGGCGAGGAACAGCGCCTCGATCGCCGGTGGCGTGAAGGCCGCCTCGCCCTTGCGGACCCGATCGAGGCAGGTCTCCAGACGATGGGTCAGGGTGACCATCGGCGTGAGGTCGAGGAACCCGGCTGCACCCTTGAGCGAATGGGCGGCACGGAACATCGCATCGACGGTTGCGGGCTCGTGCTCGCCGCGTTCGACCGCCAGCAGGCAGTCGTTGAGCAGCGCGAGGTACTGGCTGGCTTCGTCCTGGAAGCCGGCGGCGAGGGTCGGATCGAGCGCTCCGCTGTCCATGGCTCAAAGCTTCCTGTAGATTGTGGGACGAACTGTATGGTAGGAACTCTGCAGCGCACCGAGCGACTCGGCTCCGCCGAGGATCAGGTGGCCGCCGGGGCGCAGCGCGGCGGTGATGTTGGCCAGCACCCGCGCCTTGACCGGTTCGTCGAAGTAGATCATCACGTTGCGCAGCAGGATCAGGTCGCAGGGTGTGCCCCCGCGTCGTTGCTGCAGGTTGTGCAGCGAGAACCGGACCGCCTCGCGTGCCCGGCGACAGACACGGTACCGGTCGCCGCCGGCGCTCTGAAAGTAGGCGGCGCGGCAGGCGGGGGTGACCTTCTGCAGGGCGTAGGGGCCGTAGACGCCCGTCCGGGCACGTTCGAGCACGGTGGCGTTGATGTCGGTCGCGCTGATCTCGCAGCCGTGGCCGGGTCCACCGGCGAAGGCGTCGAGCAGCAGGATCGCCAATGAGTAGGCTTCCTCGCCGGTGGAGCAGGCCGCGGACCAGGCGCGGTAGACCGCGCCTGGTCCGTGCTCGCGGCGCCAGGCCGGGAGCACGACCTGGCTCAGGTGGTCCCAGTGGGTCTTGTGGCGGAAGAAGAAGGTCTCGTTGGTCGTCAGCGCGTCGATGCAGCGTTGGAGTTCTGCGCGTTCATCGGGGCGCTGGATCAGGCGGTGGTAGGCACCGTAGTTGCCGCCACTGCGTTCGATCACCCGGCCGCGCAGTCGCGACTGCACGAGGCCGCGCTTGCTCTCCGGCAACCGGATCCCCGCTTCGCGGTAGATCAGGTCGCGGAAGAGCGCGAACTCCTGCAGACGCAACTGGACTTCGGCGATCATGGCATCTCCTCAGTCATGAGGCTCTTTTCAGAGGGGGCGCTGCCCCCTCGCGGCTTCGCCGCGTACCCCCTCGGCCTCGGTCGTCACTCGCCAGCTACGCTGGCGTTTTCTGCGGCGCTACGCGCCATTTTCGCAGAAAACCGTTCCTCGGTCGGCCGGTCGCCCAGCCAAGCCTGGCTGGGCTCCGGACGCTGCGGATGTACGGTTCTGGCGCTTTGAGGGCGCCGTCAAGACTGAGGCTTCCTTCAGAGGGGGCGCTGCCCCCTCGCGGCTTCGCCGCACACCCCCCCGGCCTCGGTCGGGGTTCGCGGCCTCCGGCCGCGTTTTCGCCGGGCCTACGGCCCATTTTCGGCGAAAACCACCCCTCGGTCGGCCGACCCGCTACTCGCGATTTGTGCCGTGCGAGCGCTTCACTGCGAGCTGTGAGGGCCTCGTCAGTCATGATAGAGTGCTTTGACCGGGCCGGCGGCGGGAGCCTGGCGCTCGGGTGCGTGTTCGGGTTCGTGGGCCCTGGGCTCGCGCGTCGCGGCCCGTTGCAGTGCCGGAGCGCCTTCGTGCTCGAGCCGGAAGCGCTCGACCAGGCCCTGGAGGCGTTGGGCCTGGGCCGAGAGTTCCTCGGCGCTGGCCGCCATCTCCTCGGAGCTGGAGGAGTTCTCCTCGGTCACCGCGCTGATGCCTTCGACCGCGGTCGCGACCTGATCGGCGGTCTGCGCCTGATCGGCGGTGCCGGTGGAGATCTGGCTCATGCCCTCGGCCGATTCGCGGATGCCGGTCAGGATCGCGTCGAGCGCTTCGCCGACCTCTTCTGACAGGCGCATGCCCTCGCCGACGCGGCGGGTGCTCTCTTCGATCAGCTGGGTGATCTCCTCGGCCGCGCTGCCTGCGCGCTCGGCCAGCTTGCGCACCTCTTCTGCCACCACCGCGAAACCCATTCCATGTTCGCCGGCGCTGGCGGCCTCGATCGCCGCGTTGAGCGCCAGCAGGTTGGTCTGGTTGGCGATCTGGCCGATGACGCCGCTGATCTTGGTGATCTGTTCGGCGCTCTCGTTGATCAGGTGCATGCCGTCGATCGACTGGCGCACGGTGGAGTTGCCCTGTTCGGCCAGGTGCATGGTCTTTTCGCCGGTGGCGTTGGCGCGGTCGGCATGCCCCGCGACCTCCTTGACCGTCGCCGAGAGCTCCTGCATCGAAGCGCTGATCTCCTCGACCGACGAAGCCTGGTTCTGTGCGCCGGTGGATATGTTCTGCGCCGAGGCCGAGAGTTCCTCGCCCGAGGCGGCGGTGTTGTCGGCCGCCTCGCGGATGTTGCCGACGATCTCGTTGAGCCCGGCCACGGTGCGGTTGAGCGCCAGGGTCATCCGCCCGATCTCGTCCTTGCCGGTGACCGGGATCCGGACGGTCAGGTCCCCCTGCGAGAGCCGTTCGAGCCCGGCCTCGATCGCTGCCACCGGGCGGGTGATGCCGCGGGTGATCACCAGCGCCAGCGCCAGCCCGATCACGATCGCCACGATCAGGGTGGTGGTGATGGTGGTGGTGACTCCCGCCACGGTGGCGTCGCGCGCTTCGTCCATCGCTGTGACCAGGGTATCGACCGCGCCGACCAGTTCGCCGCTGTCGTCGCGCATGCGCTGGGCGCTCTGCGAACGTTGTTCGACGCGGTCGGCGAGCCCCGTGAAGGCGGTGGTGTAGTTTCCGAGCCCGGCGAGCGCGGCATCCACGTCACCGGTGAGGGAGGTCGCGGCGGTCAGCTCGGCCAGGGTAGCGGCGGTTTCGGCCATCTGTTCGAGCTTGTCGGTCACCTGCGCGCGCAGCGCCGGGCTGCGCACCGTGAGGTATTGGAGGATGTCGCCGCGGGCGTCTGCCATGCCGCGTTCGAGGGTGTTGATCGACTGTAGCCGGCGCTCGGAGAGATCGATCGCCTGCCAGGAGGTGTTGGCGGTCTCGGCGCTGGTGGTGCGGACGAGCTCCACGGCGTCTTCCACCGTCTGCACCACCCGGGCGGCGCGGTCGCGGGCCTGGGCCAGCAGCTCGGCATCCTTGGCCGCAGCCGGTTGGGCGACGTAGCCTTCGACCAGATCGAGGTATTCCTGTTGCCAGGTTCCGAGGCGCCGCAGGTCGGTACGCAGATCCGGATCGCTGAGCGCGTCGGCCACCGTTTCAGCACTCACGACCACCGCATCTGCGTGTTCGCGCATCTGCGTGCCATTCTCCGCTTTCTCGTGCCAGAGGAAGTAGAGCGCCTGAATCCGCTGGAGATAGAGCCGCTCGCGCATGGCGAAGGCCGCGTCGGTGGTAGCGAGGGCCTCCGCCTCAGCGCTACGGATGGTGGCGCGGGTGGTGGCCATGGCCGTGTCGAGCGTGCGGCGGAGTTCGACGAGTTCCTGAGCGAAGTTTTCGCGCGCGGCGATCATTCCCGCGAGCAGCTCCTGCTGGGTCTCCACGTGGCCGACGTAGCGCTCGAACTCCTCGGCGTAGTGCTCGCCCGGTGTGAGCACGGCATCGACCAGCGGCCGCTGTTCGTCATCGACCGCGGCGCGGAGCGCGCGGGTGCGCTCGAGCATCGCTTCGAGCCCGGAGCGGGTGGCCGCGGCCTGCTCGGCTTGTTCCTGGTGGACGAAATAGACCGCATTGATGCGCGCGCTGCGCAGATCGGCGAGCATGCCCTGGGCGGAGTTCGCCTGGGTCCCGATGGTGACGGTCTGTTGCAGACCGCTATGGGCGATCCACCCGACCACGCCGATGAGCACGAGCAGCAACACGAAGCCGCCGCCGATCTTGAGGGCCAGGGATAGATTCTTGAGCATGGGAATACTCCTTCAGCCGTTGTTGGTCAGTGCGTCAGCCGCCTCGCCGAGGCGCCCCTGTTGGGCCCCGGTGAGCAGACGGTCGATATCGAGCAGGAGGATCATCCGCTCGTCGGTCTTGGCCACGCCGGTGAGATGGGAACCGACCAGCGAGGCGATCGTCGCGGGGGGCGGATCGACGGCGGCCTCGGGGATCTTGACCACCTGCGACACGGCATCGACCACCAGGCCGACCACGCGCTGGTCCATGCGCACGATGATGATGCGCGAGAGCTCGTCCGGGTCGCGCCGTTCCATCTCGAAGGCCGCGCGCAGGTCGATCACCGGTATCACCGAGCCGCGGAGGTTGATGATCCCGCGCACGTAGTCGGGCATCTGCGGCACGCGGGTGATCTCGCCGTAGAGGATGATCTCCTTGGTCCGGGCGATCTCCACGGCGTAGGTTTCGCGGCCGAGGTGGAAGGTCACCACGTGCCGCGAGGTGGTCGCCGCCGGATCGGCATCCGGATTCCGGGTGTCGGGCTCGGGGGTGCTCATGCAGGGTCTCCTTGGTCGTTCGGCGCAGCGGTGAGGCGGGCAACCAGCTCCAGCAGCGGTTGCACGCCCACCGGCTTGCCGAGCAGGGCGTCGGCGCGGGTCAGTTCCTCGGCGTGCTCGGCGTAGACCTCTGGCATCGCGCTGATCACCGCCACCCGCACGGTGCGTTCGGCCGGATCGAGCGCGCGGAGGAAGGCGAGGCCGGTCTCGTGGTGTAGATTGAGATCGAGCAACACCACCGGGCGCTGGGCGGCCAGCTCCCGGGTCAGCGCGAGTCCGGCTTGCGTGGTCTCGCAATCGAACACGCGGTAGCCCTCGGCCTCGAGCACCAACCGGGTGACCTGCCGGATGGAGGGGTCGTCATCGATGACCACGATGGGGTTGGCGCGGCTGACCATGGCCGCTGGTTTGCACACGCCGTGCCCATGGTGCGCAGCCCATACGCAAGCCCGTTCCAGTACCGCGTTTGCTGTGTGATGCACCGGTGCGCGGCGCGCGCGAAGGGGGGCAACGATCGTTGCCCCCGCGCTGGGTGCAACGCGCTGAGTCAGGGTGCAAGTCATTGTCACGAAATGTGTTGGTTGCGGATGCAACGCTTGTTGCCATCGGCAACGAACGTTGCCCCGCTGTACCTGCTCAGGGGCTTCGCCTCTATGGTCCTCATTGCGTGAGGACCTCCCCCCGGCTGTGTCGTGGTTCGCCTGAATCGGCCTGCAGATTCAGGCATGGGCGGATCGGCTGCGCCGAAACGTTTCCGCCCACCACTACCCGACGCCAGACCCCATCGCGTACAATGGGGCCCCGAATATGGCTGGTAGCCACTCATGCCCGATGGGCCTGAGTGGCTACGCCCCGCTTTGCGCTGCGGCTGGGATGCGAACCTCGTGGTTCCATCATCGCCCAACAGGTCTACAACTGCTTCAGGTCGGAGCGTCGCGTTCCGCTGTAAGAAAGACGAAGGCATGTGCGTTGGACCCGATGTGAAGGCCGAATGCGACGTCCCCGCTGATCGCGATCTCCTGCGCCAGTACCTGCGGCTGCGCAGCGCTACGGCCTTCGAGCAATTGATCGCCCGGCACGAACGCGCCCTGGTCAGCCTCGCGACCGCGATGGTTCCCGATCCCGATCTCGCACACGAGGCGGTACACGATGCCTTTGTCAAGCTCGCTCGCGATGCGCAGGGGCTGATGGGGCGCAGCCGCGACCACGGCTCCCTGCGCGGCTGGTTGTGCCGGGTGGTGCGCAACGGCTGCGTCGATCGCCTGCGCTGCGAACGGGGCCGCAGGTTCACCCGGTTGATGGATCAGGACCCGGTCGCGGATAGCGACGGTTCGCCCGGCGATGGTTCGCTCGCCGCCGGTGAGCGCTTGTGGCGCGCGGTCGCCGCGCTGCCAGAGACCGAACGCGCGGCAGTGATCCTGCGCTATCGCGAAGGACGCAGCTACCGCGAGATCGGCGAGGCGCTCGGCAAGACGGTCAGCCACGTCGGCGTGCTGCTGCACCGGGCATTGGGGCGCTTGCGTGTCAGTCGGACCCTGCAGACGGAGGTCCAGCCATGAATGGTGCACCGGTCCCGATCCGCGAACTGCTCACCGCCTATGCCGACGACCAGCTGGGTCCGGATGGGCGGCGCCTGGTGGAACGCGAGCTCGCGCGCGACCCGGCGCTCGTGGCCGAACTCGACGCGATCCGCGCGCAGCAGGGTCAGCTGCGCGCAGCCTTGTCTACGGTGCCGCTGCCGCGCGGGCTCGATCCCGCGCGGCGGGCGCAGCTCTCGGCGCTGCGTCCGATGCGCGACCCGTTCTCCCTACGCCCTGGTTTCAGGATGCTGGTCCAGGCCGCTGCGGTGCTGGTGATCGGCCTGGCGATCGTAGGCCTGTTCTTATCGAACTTCACGATGGGGGTATCGGCGCGTATGGGCGGCATCGCCCCATCGGCGGCAGCTGGCGACGACAAGGCCGAGCAGGCTCCGGGCGAGCAAGCGGTGGTCGCCGAGCTGGACGTGCCGGTCGACGAGCTGCAGGCAGAAGAGCCTCCGGGCCGGGGGTACCAGGAACGCAAGGTCAAGGGACGCGAGGAGGCCAAGGGGCGCGAGGAGGCGGAGGCCACCAGCGAGGTCGCTGCCAGCGGGGCGTTCATGGCCATCGGTGCTGGCGGCGGAGCGAGTGGTGGATCCGGCGGTCGACGCCGCCCACGCAGAGCGGACGCAGACGATGATTTTGCGCCGGCCGCGCCGCCGCCCATTCAGTCCCCCCAGTCCGAGCGCAGCGGCGAGCAGGTCATCCGGGGGCTCGTCCGATTCCCCGGCCCCGATGTCACCATAGGACCGGGTGACCGGCAGCTGGATGAGGCCGGCGGGCTCGTCGTGGGGGATGGTGTTCGGTACGGATATGGCGGTATTGTGAACGAGGGGCAGCCATCCTGGCGCAAGCAAGCGGCCTTGCAGCAGCAGGTGACCCTGCATTTCCCCGAGACCACGATCGACGAGGCCGTCGCCTTTCTCCGCCGCAACAGCGACGTCGACATCGTGCTCGATCCGGACCTGGACCTCAGCGAGATTCCGCCGGTGACCATGCAGGTCTCGGACATCGAGTTGGGCAATGCCCTCTCGTTCATCGCTCTGCAGACCGGCCTGGAGGCACAGGTCCGCGACGGCAAGGTGGTGTTGGGTCGGCCCGCGAGCGGCTGGCAGGCGCTCAACCGCCAGGGCCGGTATCAGCGGCGCTACCACGGCGAGCGCTTCGCGGAACTGCTCGCGACCCGCCAGGAGTTCGCCGCGGTCGACAGCACGCTGGTCGAGGCGCTGTGGCCGGTGGTCGGCATCCTGCCGCTCGAGCTGCAGCCGGGTCGCGGTGAGGCACGCCAGCCGGTGGCACTCTCCGGCGCAGAGCGCAGCGCCGCCTCGCAGGCGATACAGCTGACCCGTCGCGCCGGCCTGCAGGTGTTGCCTGCGGGCGATCAGCTGGTGATCCGGCAGGATGCAGCTCCGCTCGATCCCACCGCGAGCTACGGCCTGGCACGCGCGGATTTCGCGCGCGCTTTCGGCACCGCGCCGATGGTCGCCACCGCCGAGGATCCGCAGGTGACCTTCGCTTTCGACGACGACACCGCCTCCTTCGACCGCGCGCTGATGCATGCCCGGCGTGGCACGGACATCGGCGGCGAGGAGATCGCGGTCGAGCATTTCGTCAACGCGATGCCTACCGATTACCCCACGGCGCGCGGCCCCGAGGCCTTCGATCTCTACGCCGAGGCCGCGAGCGCTCCCTTCGCCACCCGCGCGCGGACCCTGCTGGTCGCCGTCGGCGCGGTCGCGCGCGCGGCCGGGCCCGACGAGCGCAAGCCCTTGCGTCTGACGCTGTGCCTCGACGCCTCGGGTTCGATGGCCCGCCCCGGCGGCCTTGATCGGGTGCTGCCCGGACTGCACGCGCTGGTCGACCGCCTCGACGCCGGGGACCGCGTCGATCTGGTGGCGTTCGACGATCGGGCCCGGCTGCTGGCCACCGGCGTGGCCGGCTCCGACCAGGAGCGCCTGCACGCCCTGCTGCGGCAGCTGCGCGGCCGCGGAGCGACCAACGCGGTCGAGGGCATGGCCCTGGCCTACCAGGTCGCGGCCGAGAGCGCCGGGCCGGGCACCACCAGTCGTGTGCTGCTGGTCACTGACGGTGCGACGCTGGTCGGGCGCGACGTGCAGGCGGTGATCGAACGTGTGCGGCGCTATCGCGGCCGCGGTATCGCGCTGACCATCGTCGGCTGCGGCGCCGAGCCCTTCGCGCCCGGTTCGCTCGAGCAGTTGGCCGATGCCGGCGATGGCGAGCACCGCTTCGTCGGTAGCGGCGAGCAGGCCGAAGAATTGTTCACCACCCGGCTGATCCCCGATCGGCTCGGCGTGCTCGCGCGCGATGCCAAGGTCCAGGTGCAGTGGAATCCCGAACGCGTCGCCTACCATCGTCTGCTCGGCTACCAGCAGCGTCGACTCGCGCACGAGCAATTCCGCGACGACCGGGTCGACGCCGGCGAACTCGCTCACGCCAGCCATGCCACCGCGCTGTTCGAGATCCAGCTGCACCCGGCCGGCACCGGTGCGCTGGGGCGGTTCGCAGTGCGGTATTACGATACGCGCTACGAGGCCGTGCGCGAGGTCGGCAGCGAGCTTTCGGGCGGCATCATCGCTTCCCGGACCAGCCCCCGGCTGCGCTTGCAGGCCTGCGCCGCCGCCACCGCCGAGTGGCTGCAGGGGGGCTGGTGGAGCAATGTCCGCCTGCTCAGTGCCGGGCGTATCCGGCGCGAACTCGCTTCCCTTCCCCGCAGCAGCGCCCGCAGCGCGCTCGAGCTGCTGCTCGCACACGGCGACCGGCTGTTCGCCGACCGCTCCTGAGGACCCGACATGGCCCCATCCCGCATCGCCCCGCTCCTGTTCTCCGCTCTGGTCTGCGTCGCGCTCGCGGCCAGCGAGGCCGACCAACCGCCGCCCGATCCGGAACTGCCACCGGTGGCCTACATCCCCTACGCCGAACTCGAACAGGTCGATCCCGCGCTCGAGGCGGTGTTCCTGCCCTACGCCGAGTTCGCCGAGCTGTGGCGGCAGCGGCGGGAAGAGGGGCAGGAACCCCCCAAGCCGCCGGTCGACGCGGTGCTCGCCGACTATCAGGTCACCGGAACCGTTGGCGAGAAGGCGGTGGAACTGGCGATCAGTGGTACTGCCACCGCGTTGGGGACGGATTGGAGCACTCTCAAGCTGTCCGGCGAACTCGCGTTCACGCAGTTCACCGCGGAGGATCCGGAGGTCAGCCTGGAGCGCGGCGCGCGTGCGCTCCAGCTCCACCTGCCGCGTCCGGGCCGCTATCCCTTCAGCGCCGGCAGCGTGGCGCGGGTCGAACGCGATGTCAGCTCAGAGCGCTCGCTCACGCTGGTGCTGCCGGAAGCCGCGAGCGGCAGTGTCGATCTGACCCTGCCCGGGGACGACCTGGTCGTCGCATGCGAGCCGCAGGTTCCGGCGACGCTGAGCGCCGGGGACGGTCAGACGCGATTGCGCGCGCTGGTCGGCCGGCATCGCAGGCTCACCGTACGGTGGCAGAGCGAGGTGCGCGAGCAGCGCGGCCCGCCGATGTTGCTCAGCCAGACCGGCATCGTCTGCGCCGTCGGCGCGCGCACGGTCCACTACCACTGCCGCGGCACGGTCGAGATCCTGCGCAACGCTGCCTCCGAGCTGGCGGTGATGCTGCCCCCGGAGGTCCAGGTGTTGGCGGTGGAGGCGACCGACCTCGAGAGCTGGGACGTGGTCGACCGCCGGCTGGAGCTGCGGTTGGCCTCGCCACGTCGGGGCACGGTGGAACTCGACCTTTCGCTCGAGCGCAATCTGCCGGTACTCGCCGCCGGATCGGAACGCGAATTGACCCTCGCCTGGCCGCAGGTCGTCGACGCTGCGCGCTACACCGGCAACGTGGTGCTGATCGCTGGTGAGGGCATGAGCCTGCAGGTGCGTTCCGCGAGCGGATACAGCCAGATCGACCCGCGTGAGGTCGGCCGCGCGGGTGCGGCCGCCGCCTACCGTCATCTCGCCCGGCCGGGGCCGGTGGTGTTGCGTCAGACGCGGCTGCAATCCGAGCTGCGCAGCCAATTGCACCAGTGGGTCCGCCTCGGTGGTGAAGAGGACCGCATCGTCGCGGTGCTCGATCTCGAGGTACGCAAGGCCGGGCGGTTCGCCGTCGACCTGTTGGTGCCCGAGGCCTGGGAGCTGCTCGATGTCACCGGTCCGGCGGTCGACGAGGTCCGCCGTGGCGAGGCCGCCGCCGACGGGCGGGTCCGTCGCACCGTGAGCCTGGCGCAGAAACTCCTCGGTCAGACCCGGCTGGTCCTGCGATTCCGCGCCCCGCCGAGCGTGCCGCGCGCGGCCGACGCGGTGGACAGCCCGCAGCACACGCCGGGCTTGCTGCAGGTCGCCGATGCGCGTCAGGCCACCGGTGCGGTGCTGCTCAGCGCCCCGGGCAGCTGGGCCCTGACCACCGTCGCGCGCGAGCACCTCGCCGCGGCCACCATCGACGCCGTCGCCGCGCAGACGCCGCTGCGCAGCCATACCACCCGGCTCGACGAGAACGAGGTCCTGGCGCTCGCCTTCACCTTCCTGCGACAGGATGCGCGGCTGGTCCTGGAACTGACGCCGCGCTCGCGTGAACTCGAATTGCGGCAACAGCAACGCTTCGTCATCAGCCCGACGCAGCTGGTCGGCAAGCTGGTCTGGCAGGGCGAGGTGCGCTACAACGCGCTCGACACGTTGCGCATCGCCGCGCCGAGCGTTTTGGATGACCGGCTGGTGTTCAAGGCGGTCGATCTGGCCGAACAACGCGTGGTGGAACGCGATGCGCAGCAGGAACGCAGCGTCTGGGAGCTGCGTTTCGCCTCGCCGGTGCTCGGATCGCTCCAGGTCGGTGCGCGCTATACCACCGACCTGCCGCACAAGCTCGCCGCGGGCGAGCGTACGCAGATGCACCTGCCGGTGATCGCGGCGCTCGGCGCAACGCGCTCGGCCACCGTGCTGGCGGTCGCGCGCGACGGTTCGCTCGAGGTCACCGCAGAAGCTCCGGCGCTCGAGCGCATGGAGGTCGCCGATCTGCCGCCGGCCATCCAGGGCGGCTCAGCGGTCGCGGCCTTTCGCGGCGAGCAGCCGGCGCCGGTCGTGCTCAGCGTGGTGCGCCATGACCTGGTCGCGCTGGCGGACGCCGGCGTGCCGGTGGTCGGCTATCGCGCGGTGATCGGCTCCGATGCCGTTGCGCGTGTGCTCGGCGTGGCCGAGCTGATCAGTCGCGGGCGACCCTATCTGATCGTGCGCCTGCCGCAGCAGGCGAGCATGCTCGAGGTCAGCGTCGACGGGCGTCAGCCGCGGACCAGTCAGCGCGCGAGCGGCGATCTGGTGGTGCCGTTGGGCGAGCGCACGGACGGTCGCCATCGCGTCGCGTTCGTCTACGAGCTGCCGTTGGCCCCAGAGGACATCGGTGCCGTTGCGGATCTGACCTTGCCCCTGCCCACGATCTCGCTCAGCGATGCCGATACCCGGCCGCTGACCGTGGAACGCACCGAGCTCGTCGTCCACCTGCCGGCCGACTACCGCCTGCAGCGCTCGAGCGGCGATCTGGCCCGTCGCGGCGGCGCGGGCTTCTGGCATCAGCTGCTGTTCGACGCGCCGCGCACGAACGCCGCGGATACGGCGCTGGATGCGCGTACCGGTCTGACGGTGCAGTTGCGCCCGATCGGTCGGCCGTACCGCTTCGCCCGACTTGGCGAGGGCGGGAGCGTGCAGTTGGCCGTGATCAGCGAGTCGGCCCTGGCCTGGACCTCGCTGCTGGCCGCGCTCGTGGGTCTGCTCGCCGGCTGGTTCGCCCGTCGCCAGTGCGCCGTGCTCGCAGCGCTGTTCCTGGTCGTGGTGGTGGGCCTGCTCGGCGTCTCCGGTCCCTGGTTGTGGGTGGTGCTCGCCTTCGGCGGCGGCGCCCTGGCCGCACTGCTGGTGGCGCTGGTGCGCGGCGGGGTCGGCTTCCTGCGACGGGAACGGCCGTTGCGCCGCTCGCGGCGCGCGGCCGCGGCCGCCGAGGCCGCTGCGGTCGCGGTGGCCGGTGGCACGCTCGCCGATGCAGCCGTGCTCGCGCAATCACCGCAGCCGCCGGAGACCGGTACGGGTGCGGCGCAGGCGGAAGCCGAACCCGACCTCGGCGATGCGGACCAGGCCACGCCACCGGACGGCTCCGCGCCAACGGACGGACGACAGGAGCCCTGAGATGCTGCGCCGGATCCTGCTCCTGCTCATGCCTGCGCTGCTCTGCGCGGCCGCCGAAGCGCAACCAGTCCTGATACCGCACGCCGAGTTGCTCGCGCGTCTGGATGCGGACAAGGAATGGCTGCTGGTCCCGTGGGAGGACTACCGCGCCATCATCGCGGCGGCGCGCTCCGGCGGCGAGCGTGCCGCCGCGCGGGTCGAGCCGGGCACGGCCTGGATTACCGAGGGCAGCGTACGCAGCCTGTTGCGCGACGGGCGGCTGGAATCGCAGGCCACGCTCACGGTCATCGCCCGGGGGACGGGTCCGGCGCGCGTGCCGCTGTTCGCGCGCGCGCCGGCGCGGCTGGGTGCGGTGCGTCTCGACGGGCGCCTCGCCGCCTGTGCACCGGCTGCGCAGCAGGGCAAACGCGCCAAGTCTGCCTCCGGTCTCGACCTGCTGGTTCCCGGCCCCGGCCGCTACACCCTGACGTGTTCCTGGCAGAGCGCGCCCTTGGCAGCGGTCGAGCCGGCGGTGTGGCGTGGCAGCCTGGTCCTGCCTCAGGCCGCGGGCCTCGATGCCCGATTGCGCGCGTCGGAACCGGGCGAGTTCACCGGCGAGCAGCTGCTGGCCATCGAGCCGGGCGCGCCGAGCCCTGGTTACCGCGTGCTGCGCGCGACCGGCGAGGTCGCGCTGAGCTGGTATCCCGGTCGGCGCAGCGGCGTGCAGCGCGCGGTCTGCGGCGCGCGTCAGCAACTGGAGGTCAGCACCGGCGAGCTGGGCCAGCTGGAGTTCGCGTTGGGCATCGACTTCGATCTGCGCCATGGCGATTTCCCGGCCGACGCGACCGTCGCCCTGCCGGAGGGCTGGGTCGTCGACAGCCTGCCGCCGGGGCTGGTTCCATTGCGCGCCCAGAACACCTTCGTCTTGAGTGGCGCGTCGGAGCGCATCGAACTCCGCGGGGTGCTGGCTCCAGGTGCGTCGGTCGATCTGGCCCGGTTGCGCGGCTTCGCCTGGCAGGGGGGGCGGATCCACCTGCGCGCCAGCGACGGCTGGCACTGGCGGGTGCCGGCGAGCTGGTGGGTGGTCGGTAGCGACAAGTACGTCGTCGGTGCCGCCGGGAATGCGCTGCATCCACAGCGGGTCGGTGCAGGCGCCGCACCGCGAGTGCGCGTCGCCACCGGGCTGGCCATCGGCCATGATCGCCAGCAGCTCGATCAGATCATCGAGCTCACCACCGAGCGTCCGCTCTTCGCATTGCCGCTGCGTCTGGGTCCGCATTGGCGTCTGGCCGAAGCGCGGGTGGTGGGCAGCGCCCAGGGAGTACTGAGCATCGAGCGGCCGTCCGAGGATACGGCTGTGCTGCGCTTCCCCGCTGGTCTCGGCGGCGCGGGGAGTGCCTGCGAGCTGGCCTTGCGCTACGAGCCGGGCTCGTCTGAGCAGGCTCCGCCGCTCGACGCCTTCACGCCGCCGCAGCCGACGGACGCGGTGATCGTCGGTCACGACCTGAGCGTGGCCGCGGATGCCGGGTTGCGCGTCGACGTGCGAGCGAGCGAGCCCTGGCATGCCCTGCCGCTGGGTGCCGGGCCGAGCGGTTCCGGCTTGCGGGTGCGGCTGCACTGCCCCGGCGAGCCACCGGCGCTCGCGCTGGCCGTGGGGCGGCGACAGGTGCGCTGCCAGGTCGACGCGGTGACCTGGTTCCAGCCCGCGCCGGCTGCCGAGCTCGCGCGCTCTGGCTGGTTGCGCTGTGATCTGCGGGTGGCGGTGCGCGGCGGGCGGGTGCGCAGGCTGGAGGCCGACCTGCCTTTCGCCGCGGTCGACCTGGTGCGTTACGATGGCGCGCGTTTCCAGCTCGTGCGCAGCGATGGCAGGTGGGAGGTGCACTTCCCGCGGCCATGGAGCGGGGTGGCGACCTTCCGGCTCGAAGGCCCGCCGGCCCCGGAGCACGCCAGCACCCTGCCGGCTCTGGCCTGCAGCTGCCCCGACGGCGAGACCAGTCTGCGACAGTGGCTGGTGCTCCAGGTCGACGACACCTACGAACTCGACTGCGAACCAAACCCTGCGTTGGTAGCGGTGGACCGCGATGAACTGCCCGGCTGGAGCGCTCGTCTTCCGGGTATGCCGGTCAACCGTGCCTGGCGGGTACCACGCGGAGTCGAACCGGGCAGCCTGGAGCTGCGTTCGCCGCAGCTGGCCCGCCGCCCGGATGGATTCATCGATGCGGTACGGGTGCGGAGTCAACTCGATCGCGACGGCAGTCTCAACCTGCTCACCTGCACCCTCAGTGCCCCGGGCCTGCAGTCGCTCGAACTCGGATTGCCCGCTGGCACCGAGCTGATCGAAGCGCGGATCGATGGACACATCGCCCCGGCGCGGCGCACCGACGGCGACCTGCGCCTGTCGCTGACCGGGCGCACCCAATGTCAGCTGGAACTGCGTTATCGCGTCGCACGTGAGGATGGCGGGGCCGATTGGCACCTGCGCCAGCCGCTGCCACGGCTTGGCGGCCTGCCGGTGATCCGCACCGCCTGGTGGGTGGGGGTGCCCGACGACTGGCTCGTCGACCCCGTTGCAGCCGCGGTCGCGGTGCCGATGACGGTGGTCGCAGGCCGAGCGCCGCAGATCGACTGGATCGGCGGCTGGCAGCGTGGCGTGCCGGCAGTGGAGCGGCTCCAGCTGCCGCCGTTGGCGGTGGAGGGGGCGCAGGATCCGCGCCGTCTCGAGGCCCGCAGCGATGATGCGGCCGCGACGGCCGAGCCGTCGCAACGCGGTCTGGCGTTGCAGGGCACCTTGCTGGCGGGCGAGCGGATCGGGCCCGGCCGGCTGGAGCTGCAGCTGGTCCAGGCCGGACGCGCTCGCCTGGCGAGCCGGCTGGGGATCGGCGCGGCCCTGCTGCTGGCCTGCGCCGCGGTCTTCACCTTGCGTCTGCATGGGCAGGCGCTGCTGGTGGTCGCGGCGTTCTGTGGCGCCTGGGCGCTGCACGGTGGGGCCTGGCATGCCCTCGCCGCGGCCAGCCGGATGTTCCCGCTGGCCGTCCTGGTGATCCTGTCGTTGCGCTGGGTCCTGCGACGGGTCGCGGCCGCGGCGCCTGCGGTGCTGCTCGCGGCGCTGGTGCTGCCCGGCGCCGCGACCGGTGCCGAGCGGGTGCTCGGTTCCTACACCGGCGTCGATACCGCAGGCCGCCCGCAGGGGGTCCGCGTCGCCCTGACCCGGCAGGAGCTGGCGCGGCTCGAGGCCCTGGCTGCGCGTACCGCCAGCGGTCCCGAGGCGCCGGTCCCTCTGGCGGTGGGCGGGGCGCAGATCGAGCTGACCCTGGTCGGTGAGACCCTGACCGGGACGCTACGCGCGCCGGTGGCGGTCTTCGCCGGGCAGTGGCAGGCCCTGGAGCTCGAACTCGGGCCGAGCCGTCTGGGTCGGGTGGTCTACCGCGACGCCACGCAGGGCGTGCGTGAGTTGGGGGTGACCGCGACCGGGTCCGGCTGCCGGCTCGATCTGCCCCCGCGCAGCCAGGGCCTGCTGCAGTTCGACCTCGCACTCCAGCCGGGCGGAACCCTGCCGTTGCCCGGCGGCCGCGGCGGCGAGCTGGTCGTCCGACTGCCGGCGGGCCGGGAGCTGCGCGTGGCCGGGCAACGTGCTCAGCACGATGATGGCGGGGTCTGGCGTGCGGTGCTGCCGCTGGGCGCGAACGCCGTCGAGCTCAGCCTCGGCGAGGCACCGGCGAGCATACCCGAACAGGGCCGGGGCGAGCTGCACATCGACCAGGATGTGCGCGTGACGCTGGAGCCCGACCGCCTCGAATGGCGTGCGGGTCTCACCTTGCAGACGCGCAGCAGCGGTTCAGGCAGCCTCGCCTTCGCCCTGCCGGACGGCCTGCTGCTCGGTGAGGTCCGCGGCAGCGGTGTGGCGAGCTGGCAACAGCAGGACGGACAGCTGCGCCTGCAGCTGAGCGCGCAGACCGCCGAGCTCGAGCTGGCGCTCTCCGGCGTGCTGCCCTTGACCGGGGGATCGGTCGAGGTGCTGCTCGCAGCGCGGCCGGAGCCGCGCCGCAATACCGTCCGCCTCGCTTTCGTGCAGAGCCCGTGGGGCCGGCTGCGTCTGCTCGACGCCGATCTGCGCCGCATCGATCCCCGCCCCGGCGAGGCACTGGCTTATCGCCTCGCCGATCCGACGACGCTGCCGCGGGTGGCCTGGCAGCTGGCACGCAGCGATCTGGCTTGTCGCCAGTACGGTGCTCTGCTTCCCACGCACGATCATCTGCGCGCACATCTGCAGGTCGGCCTGCGCGGCACCGGAGCGTGCGACCGGCTGCATCTGGCCCTGCCGGAGCCCTGGGAGCCGGCAGCGGGGCAGGCGGGAGTGGTGCTGGTGCCAGCCGATTCCCAGCAGCCGCGGCATCTGCAGATCAGCGATCCGGACCGCGTGTTGCAGGAGGGGGTGACGCTTGCGTTCGTGCTCCAGGCGCGGCGCACCGCGCTGCCGGAACAGGGGGCGTTCGCGGCTCCGGACTGCCGGCCGCTACCGGGCGGACCGGAACTCGAAGCCCAGGAGTGGCTGCTGGCAGACGCAGCGAGCGTACGACTCGATCCGGCCAGTCCCGATGCGCGCCATGCCGGCTCGTACCGCCTGCTCCAGCGCCGGTTCGCCGGTGTCGGACTGCCGGCAGGCGTGCAGTGGCGTCAGGCCGCCCGGCGTCGCGGCGTGGATCCTTTGGCGCTGCGGCGGGTCGCGATCGACGCCGAGGTCGCCCTCGCGCTCAGCCACTACCTGGTGATGGTCGAGGGGCGGGTGCGCTGGTCCTCGCGCCTGCTGGTGCAGCCGCGGCGCGGACTGATCGACGGCGTCGTCTTGCGCTTGCCTGCGCAGGTCCGCCTGCTCGGACTCGCGGCCGACAATCTCGGCGGCTACGAGCGCGAGGGCGATCTGCTCCGGGTACGCTTCGCGGCACCGTCGAGCGAGCCGTTGCAGCTTTCGCTCGAGCTCAGCCACGAGGTCGCGGGGACGCTCGCGCTCACGCCCTACACCGTCGAGGTGCCCGCGGCGAGCGTGCGCGCGGTGCAGCACACCCTGGCGGTGGTCCCCGACGAGGTCGGGTTGACGCATCTAGACGTGCGAGGACTCGATCCCTGTCCCGCCGACCGCGCGTTCATCGCCGCACTGCCGGCGCAGGTCGACCACCGTCTGCTTGAACACCGTTGGCGCGGGCGGGGCGACTGGACCCTGCAGCTGAAGCACGAGGAGGTCCGTGCGCTCGGTGGCGCCGATGATCTGGTGACCCTGGTCGATGGCACGGTGGTGCTCGCGGCCGATGGGTCTCAACGCGGGCGGGCGGTCTGGCATGTCGTCAATCGCAGCCGTCAGCAGTTGGTGCTCACCGGAGCCGACGACCTGGAGATCTGGCAGGCGCGGGTCGACGGGCGTTCGGCCCGCTTCCGTCACGAGGCCGATGGCGCGCTGGCCCTGCCGGTGCCGACGCTGCGCCCGGGGCAGGCCTCGATCGCGGTCGAACTGACCTGGGCCCGGTCGGGTACGGGCGAACGCGTGCCGATCGAACTGCCGCGTTTCGTGGGACTGCGGGTGATGAACGGCCTGATGCAGGTGATCCCACCACCGGAGCACAATGTGGAACGGGTGGCCGGAACCATGCGCCGGGTACCGCGGGGAGAGGCGATGGAGCATCGTTCGCAGCGGGTGATCCGCGAACTCGAACGCCTGCGCAAGCAGGGCGAGGATCTCTCGGCGGTCGGACTCCAGCGCCTGAATACCAACCTCGCTCGTCTGGAACAGGAGCTGGCCGACTACACCGGCCAGATGCAGGGTCTGAGCGAAGCAGCCGACGCCGCGCGCGATACCGGCGCCAAAGGGAAGACGGCGGCCAAGGGCGAGCAGATCCGTGACAATGTCAGTAATATCCAGACGGCACAGATGGCCCAACAGCGGATCCAGCAGATCCAGCACGCCCGTCGCGATCGCGATCGCGCCTTGGCCCGCCACGTGCTCCAGCGTGACTGGCGCGCGCACGGCGATGCCCCGGCCGCACCGGTGCCGGTTCCGGAGTGGATCGAGGCCGGCGCCTGGAGCCACGCCGAACAGCTCGGTGTCGGCCAGCCGCCGCCTGGCTCCGGCGTCGTCGCAGCGCTGCATCTGCACGGTATCGACCTGCTCGGCGATCCGCGCGGTGAGCCGCTGGTGTTCCAGGCCCAGAGCGGCGAATTGCAGGTCACGCTGCAGCTGCAACGCGAGGCCGGCGGCCACTGGCGCTACCTGCTCGCGGGCCTGGCGCTGGTGCTCGTCGCCATCGCCGGCTGGTGGGGCCGACGGCCCCGCGGATGGGCCAGCGATCCGGAACGGCTGTTCCGGGAATAGGGCGCGGCGGTGACTGTGGCTGGTTGCGCACCGTCCGCTGGCCGTCATCGCTCGCAGCGCCTTGCCGGTCCGCCGGGCAGCGGGTATGCTGGCTGGTAACCACTCAGGCCCATCGGGCATGAGTGGTTACCAGTTATAGCGCAGGCTCCGCCCGCAGCCCAAGGGCTCATCATAGCGGTCGCAGCCTGCGCCGCTCTTTGTTCGCGGGGGCTCGCTCTGCGCTGCGCGCAGTCGCCCCCGCTACGCCCCCATTCCATTGCTCGGAAAAAGTGCGCGTAACCACTCAGGCCCAACGGGCATGAGTGGTTACCTCGCCCTTTTTCGGGGCCCCATCGT
>CAZTGE010000038.1:0-31464 GCA_964612995.1 uncultured candidatus Brocadiaceae bacterium
TCGTCGTCGGGGTCGTCGTCGGGATCGTCGTCGGGGTCGTCGTCTAGGTCGTCGTCGTCGTCCTCGTCGAGGTCGTCGTCGTCGTCCGCGTCGACGAGTTCGTCCTCGTCCGCATCCGCATCAGCGTCGTCGTCTGCCTCAGCCTCAGCGTCCGCGCTGTCACCATCGGCGGGCAGCTCCTCCTGGACCAGACCGAGCTCCGCGGCCACGTGGGCTTCCATGTTGGTCTCGAGATCGCCGACGCGACCGAGCAGCGTATCGACCGCCGTGTGCTCGTTGAGCTCGCGCAGGAAGCGCTGTTCGTCGGTCTCGATGATCTCCTCGACGCTCTCGATGACCTCGAGCAGCTCCTGACGCGCGCCGCCGCCCTCGTCCGGCGGGGCGTAGGTGACCAGCGGCGGACGCCGGCGACGCTTGCGCTTGGGCGCGTCGTCCTCGGTCGCTGATCCGCCTTCGTCGTCCTCCGTGATCGGTCGCGGCGCGGTCCGTCGTTGTTCGTCGGCATCCATGTAGCGCAGGTAGACCGGGCCGTACTGCTCGTGCTGGGTCGACTCGAGAAACCGCGCGCGCACCCCCTCGAGCACGGCCAGGAACACCCCCGATTGCTGGATCCGGTCGGGGGCCATCCCCAGCAGCCACCCCATCTCGCCCTCGCGCGCCTCGCGCATGGTGCGCTCGACCTGTGCCACCCGTTCCTCCATCGGCACATCGTCGTAGACCACTGTGCGCGGCGCCTTGCCGGCGATCGACTGCAGCACGCGATCCCAGGCCTTGAACAGCATGTAGGGGTCGGCGTTGTCCAGCGCGACCCCCTCCTCCTCCTCGGGATCGTCGGGGATGGTCTCGCGGAAGCGACGCTCGTGACAGCGCAGACGCTCCTGCTCGAGCTGCTCGAGCAGCTGCACCGCCTCCTTGACCTCGCGGTAGGCCAACAGCTGGGCGATCAGACCCGCGCGCGGATCGAGCAGCTCCTCCTCTTCCTCGTCGGCCTCCTCCTCCTCCTCGAGCGGGGCGACCAGCCGCGCCTTGAGGTCGAGCAGCGAACTGGCCATGTAGATGAAGTCGCCGGCGATATCGAGATCCATCTCGCCCCAGCCGGTGATGGTGGCCAGGAACTGGTCGGCGATGGTCGCGATGGGGATGTCGTAGATGTCGACCTCGTTGCGCCGCACGAGGTAGAGCAGCAGGTCCAGCGGACCCGAGAAGGCGTCGAGGCTGACCTGATAGCCGAGATCGAGCGATTCCTCGTCTGGCGCGGTGGCGACGGCCGCGACGTCGGCCCCCGATTCATCCGGGGCGGGGGGCTCGACGGGCTCTTCAGCGACCATGCGGCGGGATCATAGGCCGGCGGCCCGACGCTCAAGGCCGACCGACGCGCCGCGTTCAGGGCGTATCGACAATCGCCTTCACCGCACGATGGACCGCGGCGATCACGTCCTGCGGGGTCGAGGTCCCGGCGGTGATCCCGACGTGGGTCTTGCCGGCGAACCAGGCCGGATCGCATTCCGCGGGCTGTTCGATGTGGTGGCATTCGATGCCATGGGCGCGCACGATGTCGAACAGCTTGCGGGTGTTCGAGCTGTTGCGCCCGCCGACCACGATGCCGAGGTCGATATCGTGCTCGAGCAGGTCGTGGATCGCGGCCTGCCGATCCTTCACCGGCTTGCAGATGGTGTCGACGAAACGGACCTCGGCCACCCCCGGCAGCGCGCGGATGGCTTCGACCAGTTCCTGGACCAGCTCGAGCCGGTTGGTGGTCTGGCTGACCACCCCGATGCGCTGGTGCCCGACGAGCGTGTCGAGGTCTTCACGCCCGCGGACCACGGCACAGGCACCGAGGTTGCCGACCACCCCCTGGACCTCGACGTGGTCCGGGGTGCCGACGATCACCGGGTAGAAGCCCGCGTCCTGCAACTCGCGCGCGGTGTCGTGCAGACGGCGCACCAGGGGGCAGGAGGCGTCGTAGACGATGAGACCGCGGCCTTCGAGTTCGCGTTTACGCGCATCCGATACGCCGTGGGCGGTGATCATCACCGCCTCGGTCGTGATCTGGTCCACCTCGCCCCAGTCGACGATGCGCACACCATTGCCGGCGAGCCGTTCCATGACCTGGGGATTGTGGACCAGCTGGCCGATGATGGTCAACCGATTGCGGAACTGCGGATCGAGCGCCATGGCGATGGCCTGTTCGACGCCGAAACAGGTGCCCATCGCGTTGGCCAGGGTGATGCGCATGGGGGCTTCTCGCCGCGCCGACAGGCGAAGTCAAGGCCCTTCCCGCGTCCTGTTGAGCAGTCCTCAGATTTGCCCTGGGCACATCCGACCGACGGCTACAATGAGTTACATACGGCGACTGCTGTGTCCGAGGTTCGGCCGCATACCGCTGGCGTTTACGAAACCGCGGGGGCTGACTCCTGGAAGGGCCATGCCCGGAAGGGGAGGCCACCCACCTGGAAGTGCGAAACTCCAGGGTACCCGCCGGATACGGCACGAGCGGTTGCCACCCCCGAGAATTCCGGCCCACCTGGGCCGGAATTCTTTTTTTGGTAACTACGCAGGGGCTTCGCCCACCACTCAACGCCAGACCCCATCGCGTGCGATGGGGTCTGGCCGGCCGGCTGGTGACCGCAGACGCGATGGCGCGCAACACGTGACGCAGCGACGGCGATCGGCTGCCACGGGCACAGCATCGGGCCCTGCGCCCGATGCCGCCGGGGGCCAACCTGACGTGGCTACTCGGCCGCTTCGGTCACCGGCGCGAAACGGAACTCGTCGACGTATGCGGTGGCGCCACCGGTGGTGCGGAAGCGGATGTCGATGAAGGGGCCCCAGTCGGGGGCCACGAACTCGAAGGACACCGGCTGCCATCCGGCTCCGGCCTCGATCAACGCGGTCTGATGACGATCGACCCAGGAATCGTTGCGCGCGGCGTTGTGCGGCGACCACTGGTAGGTGTAGCCACGGATGCAGGCGCCAGCGGTCGGGTCGTAGGCAGGCAGCTCCGGCTCCTCGGGAATCGGCTTGTCCTTGCGCGTCGCCTTCGCGACCTGCTTCGCGTGCCGCTGCTTGATATCAGCGATACGCTTGTCATGGGCGCCGCGATCGGCGGCCATGGCCGCCTCATCCGGCGCGACCACCTTGATCTTCGCTTCGAGGCGGTAGCGCACACCCGGTTCGAGCACCACCTGCGGGATGTTGGGCCAGACCTCGCCCTGGACCTTGAGCGACTGCTCGCCGCTGCTGGCCTCCTCGCTGCTGATGTAGGAGCCGTAGCGATGACCGCTGAAGCCGAAGGTGATACCGCGCTTGGTGGTGGACAGGTCCAGCGGCTGATCCTCGAAATCCTGGGTCTCGCCGAGGCCGATGACCACCGTGTTGCCCGCGTCGACGTAGCGCATGGCCATCTTGGCCCAGACATGGGCGGTGAGCTCCGGCGGGAAGAAGACCATCCGCACGGTGACCGGATGCCGACGCAGGCCGTCGGCATCCGGCTGGATGTGCTCGGGCCACTGCACGATGTAGTCGAGATCGGCGTGGACGTTGCAGATGGAGAGCTTGGCGTCGCCGCCGGCGAGGGTCATGCCGCAGGACCAGCCGCTCTCCGGGTCGAGGTAGACGCCGAAACCGCCGTTGCGGATGCTGTCCGCGCCGCCGGCCTTGTCGACGCAGGTGCCGTTGAGGGCCCAGCCTTCGTAGCCGTCGCTGCCTGTGGGGCAGATGGCCACCCGCTGGCAGACCCCGGCCTCGGGCCAGGGATCGCTCAGACCCGGGGGCATCAGGCTCACGTACTGGCCCACCGGCGCACCGGGGGAGAGGCCGGTGTCCCAGGTCCCGGTGAAGGTGTAGCCGAGCTGCGGGTGGCAGGCGAGGGTGAAGGTGCCGGTATGGTCGACCTCGATCTCACGCTTGTCGGTGCGGTGCTCCCATTTGGCGAAGGCGTGCGAGCCCTTGAACGTCCGCGTCAGGGTCAGGGTGGCGGCATCGTCGCCGACCTGCCAATCGCTGGTGTCCTTGAGGTTCCACTCCTTCGATCCGCCACGGTCGGGGATGAACTGGTCGGTGCGGAAGGCATAGCCGATGGCGGTGTCGATGTGCCAGCGTTCGCTGGGCATCGGCAGCTCGGTCGGGGCCTGGGCCGGGTCGTGGGTCAGCAGGTAGAAGGTCCCGCCGTGGAAGCCGGTGAGCGGCATCACCCCGACGTAACGGTCGTGGTCCTTGATCACCCAGAAATCCCAGGTCCAGGTGCCGTCCTTGGCGGCGAACTCGAAGGTCTGCTTCTCGACGGTGAAGGCCGGAGTGTGGTCGGCGAAGCGCGCCGGCGGCTCCCAGCGGGCCATCAGGGCATCGAACTCGTCTTCGGCGCCGAGATGACCGGCAGCCAGGGCGAGAGCGATCAGACACAGCAGGGATGGGCGCATGCGACTTCTCCAGTCAACGGGTACGCCAGGAACCGGCGCGGGTTGACGAGTCTGGGTGCGCGAAGCGACGGGACAAGCCGGGGCGTGACCGGATCCGACGCCCCTGGCCAGGGCGGCTCACTCGCCGGTGGCGCGGCGGATGATGCGCGTGGCGCGCAGATCGCCCTGTTGTTCGCACAGGCGCGCGGCCTGGTCGAAGAACTGCCTGGCCTGGTTCTCGCGCCCCAACTGCCCGTAGGCGTTGCCGATGCCCACCAGCACGCGGGCCCGGGTCCGGCCGTTGGCCTCCTCGCCGCGATCGTATTCGAGCGCCTCGTTGAAGCGGTCGAGCGCCTCCTCGGCGCGTTCGAGCTGGAGCAGGCAGTTGCCGTACTGGTAGAGCAGGTGCGGCAGCCGCGTGGCCACTGCGGAATCGTCGCGCTGGGTGCGGAACAGACTCAAGGCGCGTTCGAAGTGCTCGTACGCCTCGGCGTACTCCTTGCGCCCGATCAGCAGCACCGCCAGGCCGTGCTCGGCGAAGGCGCGCTCGTGCTCGTCGCCCGGCTCGGTGCAGACCGAGATCAGACGCCGGAGGTGGGACTCGGCCTCGTCGTTGCTGCCGCGTTCCTGGTGGACCTTGGCGATCGACCCGATGACCCGCAGCTGGTCCTGCCGTTCGCCGAGCTCGCGGAGCACCTCGACCCAGCGGTGCATGATCTCCAAGGCGCGATCGTGCTCCCCGGCCAGGCGGTGCAGCTTGGAGATGGCCGCGAGCACCCGCTCCATGATCCGGTGGTTGCCGGCGCGCTCGCAGGCCGCGAGGCTCTGCTCGAGCGCATCGAGCGCGGCCTTGGGGTCGCGGTTCAGCGCCTGCGCGCTGCCGATCTGGTACAGGGTGCGCGCGCGACCGGCGTCGTCCTCGAGGATCGAGCACAGGTCGAGGCTGTGCTCATAGGCGCTGAGCGCCGCCTCGATATCGCCCTTGCGCACCTCGACCATGCCCAGCAGGCGATAGGTCTGGGCCTGCAGCCCCTTGTTGTTGTGTTGTTTCTGCAGCTTGAGGCAACGCAGGAGGATATCGATCGCGTGATCGTGATTCCCGCGGTCGGCCTCGACATCGGCGAAACGGCTGAGCACCTGACTGGCCTCGAAGGGCCGACCGAGCTCGGTGAAGATCTCCGCCGCACGCTCGTAGTGCCGACGTGACTGCTCCCATTCCTCTTCCGCCGCGTGAGCGGCACCGAGCTGTTCGTGGCATTCGGCGCTCTTGGTCCCCTTGCGGTAGTCGTCGAATATCTCGCGCGCCTCGTTGCATACGTTGATCGCGTCGTAGGCCGCGCGCCGGGCGATGAGCACCTTGCTCAGGTCGAGCCGGGTCTGGGCCATGCGCAGGTGCTCGTTGAGATCGTTGGCCAGCTCCTCGGCCTGCCGCAGGCAGCGCTCCGCATCGCGATGCTCCCCGAGGGCGAGCAGGGCGTTGCCGGCCGCGCTGGCGGCGTCGCAGGCGTCCGCGAAGCGATCGGAGCTGAGGAAGATCCGCAGCGCCTCGCGGGCCGCGTCGGCCGCGCGACGGAACTGTTCGAGGCGCGCGTGGACCCGGCTGAGGTCCATCAGGCATTCCGCACGGCGGGTCGGCACCTCGATCGAACCCCAGGCGTCGGCCGCGGCGCGCAGATGGGTGATGGCGGAGGTCAGTGCCGCGCCCGACTTGTTCTCCATGATCAGCAGGCCCAGACGCCGCTCGTTCTGGGCCTTGGCCTGGATCTCCTCGCGCTCGGGCATCGCGCACCTCGCTTTCGCATTCGGCTTTCGGGCCGGCGGGTACTGAGACGGTATAGCAGCAGGCGACGCCGATGCCACCCGAGACCGCTCCGCTGGCCAGGGCGACTCAAGGCTCGCAAATGAGGGCCATGCCTCGCCTCCACCTGCGTCACTACGACCCAACACCGAAGAGAGCCAGGCGGTTTGACGCGAGTGGAGGCGACGCAAGGCATGCCGACCTGGTGATCGGCGCTCCCGGGGCGAGCTTTGAGCGGCCCTGGCGTCTGCGCCCTGCCCGCCATTGCCCGCACTCCCCTCGAGCGGTACACTGGCACGATGGGCCTGAACCCTGCCATCGCAGCATATCGCAGCGCGCCCACGGTGCCGCCCTACGCTGCACCGGTACCTCCACGGCGGAACGAGCCGCCGCCGGGCTCGCGCGCCACCGAGGACAGCGTGCAGATATCCCGCGCCGGCGCCGCGCGCCTCGCGGCCGAAGCGTCGGAACCCGGGGCATTCCGCCAGATGCCCCCGCCGGGCGGGACCGACCCTGCAGCGACGGCCGCCAGCGGGCGTGGCGATGCCGAGCCGGCCGCGGCCGAAGCGCAGACCGCTGCTCCGGATGGCGATGCGGCCGCGGCCGAAGCGCAGACCGCTGCTCCGGATGGCGATGCGGCCGGAGCACGACCCGGTGATCCGAGCGCGCGCGATCCCGCCGGCCGGCCCCTGAGCCCGCCTGAACTGCGTCAGGTGCGCGAGCTGCAACGCCGCGACGCCGAGGTCCGCGCGCACGAACAGGCGCACCTCAGCGCCGCCGGGTCGCACGCCCGCGGCGGTGCGCAAATGAACTTCCAACGCGGTCCCGACGGACGCAGCTACGCTGTCGGCGGCGAGGTGTCGATCGACGCCGGTGCCGAGCCCGACCCGCATCGCACCCAGACCAAGATGCGCCAGGTCCGCCGCGCCGCGCTCGCCCCGGCCGAACCCAGCGCCCAGGACCGCCGCATCGCCGCGAAGGCCGCCAGCCGGGGCAATGCCGCAGCGATGGACATCCGCGCCCTGGCACAGGCCGAACGCGCCATCGAGCAGGCCGAACGCAGCGGCGACGAGCGCGCGGCGGCGATGGCCCGCCAGGAGATCGAACGTCGCGGCGGCGATCCTCCCCCCGAAGATCGCACACCGGAGGCAGCAGCGGACCGGGGCGTGCGCGCCGAACGACCGGGGCAGCAGGCCTTGCGGGTGGACGTATCCGCCTGAGCCCGCCCCCCGTCCGTGGATGGCCCACTTCATGGATGCGGAGGACCGGCGCCCGAGCCCGGCTCATGCCTGAGGCTGCTATCAGAGGGGCGCTGCCCCCCTCGCGCTCTCACGGGCACCCCAGCTTCTTCACCAAGGTGGGCCTCCGCCCACAACCCAAGGGTTGCGAGCATAGGGCTCCGGCCCACCTTTCTGCTTTGTAACTACTCAGGCCTATTCCTGTGCTCTCATGGTGGCCTTGTGGTTCAAGCTGAGGCCAAGGCTTTCCTCTGCGCACTTTGCGTCTTTGCGAGAGATAGCAGATTGCAGGGATATTTGAGCGGCCACGCGCAAAGAAGGGGAACAACCCATGCCCGATGGGCCTGAGTAGTTACCTCTGCTTTTTCATCAGGGGACTTCGTCCCCCGAACCCCCTGTCCCTTGGTCGCTTGCATCACCGATTCCGATTCGATCTTCGAAAAGATCGCTGATGCAAACGGCCAAGGGACCAAGGCGGGGCTCCGCCCGCAACCCAAGGTTGCCATTATTGGGCTCCGCCCCGCCTTTCTGCTCTTACATCCAGGGGCGCTGCCCCTAGGACCCCGTGCCTCGATCACGCGTCACTTTTCGTTTTTCATAGCCGTAACGCGCAGCCGAGGCACTAATCGCTCGTCGCGTTCCGCCGGCGAGGTGCGATGATGGCATCGGCCAGAGCGGCGTGCCCCGGGCTCACACCTCTTCGTCATCCGGGTCGGCCACCGGATAGGCGGGACCACGGTAGAGGTCGGCGTACTCGTCGGCCGCGGCGACCGCTTCGTCATCACCGCCAGTGGCCGTGATCGATTCCTCTGCCTCCAGATTCACCTCCGCGATCTCCTGCGCTTGCGGCGGCTCGCTGTTCAGCGACACGCTCACCGGCAGGCGCGGGTCGCTCTCGATCCGCAGACCACCATCTTGACGCCGCCGGGCCAACAGCGCCGCGCCGTCCTCGACGCCGGTGCCTCCGCGGGTGGCGGCGAGGCCGGGCAGGGGCAGACGCGATTCGCGCGGCAGCGGCTCCGGCGTCGGGGCGCCCTCTGCAGGGGTCGCCTCCGGCTCGGTCACCCGGGTACGGACCCGCGACTCGACCTCGCGGTCGGCAGTGGTATCGCTCGAGGCCCGGCGCTGGTTGAGGCGATGGACGGTGAGGTGGACCTGGACCCCCGTGCGCTCGGGCATCAACTCGGCGAACCGGCGCCGCAGCAGATCCTGGCAGCGCCGGTTGATGCCGGTGACATCGCCGTCGTCCCAGAGCGTGAGCACCGCCTCGATCACCAGCACCCGTTTGACCCGATCCTCGTACAGCCGCAGCTGGACCTTCTTGACCGAGAGCTCCTGCTCCACGGTGCGGGTCAGCGCTTCTTCGACCGCGATCAGGCTGACGCTGACGGTGCCCAGCTCCGTGGTGTAGCTGATCTCGCGCGCGTAGCGCCGCGAGGCGATATGCCGCGCGAGCAGGCAACACGGCAGCAGCACGTAGACCAACCCGGCTCCGGTGAGTATCAGGCGCGTGCCGGGAGTGGCGCCGTGCAGCGCCCATAGCCCGGTGAGCTCATCGCCGAGCCCAGGCACGATGGCGAGAACGAGCAGCGCTGCGCCGGTGGCGACGCAGACGAGATAGATCAGCGCGCGCAGAAGGGTCTGCATCAGGCCGGCAGTATGCTCCGACCGCCGCACAGCGGCAAGGCCCGAGCGCCCGACCGCATCAGGGTCCTCCACAGCGCTTGCCAGATGCGGGCCGCAAGCAGAATCGCGGCATGAGCGATTCCCCCGACCAGCGCTATCAGGCCCGCGGCGTTTCCGCAGCCAAGACCGAGGTCCATGACGCCATCCGCGACCAGGACCAGGGCCTGTTTCCCGGCGCCTTCTGCAAGATCATCCCCGATCTGCTGACCGGCGACCCGGATTCCTGTCTGGTGATGCATGCCGACACCGCCGGTACCAAGGCCGCGCTGGCCTACCTCGGGTGGCGCGAGGGCCTGGGCCAGGGCGTGTGGTCCGACGTGGCCCAGGACGCCTTGGTGATGAATCTCGACGACTGCGCCTGCGTCGGGGCGCTCGGCCCCTACCTGGTCTGCAACACCATCGGCCGCAACGCCAGACTGGTCCCCGGCGAGGCGATCCGCGGCATCATCCAGGGCTACCAGCGCGTGTGCGATCTGCTGGCCGCAGAGGGCATCGAGTGCGTGATGACCGGCGGCGAGACCGCCGACGTCGGCGACGTGGTGCGCACGGTCGATGTCGGCTGCACCGTGACCGCTCGCCTGCGCCGTGACACGGTTATCGACGCCGCATCCATGCGCCCGGGCGACCGGATCGTGGCCTTCGCCTCCACCGGCCAGGCGCGGTGGGAGGACCACCCCGATTCGGGCATCGGCTCCAACGGTCTGACCAGCGCTCGTCACGACGCCCTGTGCCACGCCTACGCCGGATCCTACCCCGAGACCTACGCACCGCAGACCGACCCCGACCTCATCTACTGCGGCCCCTATCGCCTCAGCGATCCCCTGCCCGGCGCTACGGGTCTGAGCGTGGGTGCCGCGCTGCTGTCGCCCACGCGGACCTACCTGCCGTTGATCCGCGACCTGCTCGACGCGATCCCGCGCAACGGGATCCACGGCCTGATCCACTGCAGCGGCGGTGCACAGACCAAGATCGGCAAGTTCGGCCGGGGCCTGCGCTTCGTGAAGGACGAACTGCTGCCGACCCCACCGCTGTTCCGCATGCTGCAGGCGGTCTCGGGCACCAGCTGGCGCGAAGCCTACACCGTGTGGAACATGGGTGCCCGGCTCGAAGCGGTGGTCAGCGAGGAGTGCGCCGCCGACTGCCTCGCGGTGGCCGAGGCCTGCGGCATCGACGCCCGCGTCCACGGCCGGGTCGAAGCGAGCGACGGCGATGCCAACGAGGTGGTCATCGTCGGCGAAGGCGGCGAACACCGCTACCGCATGTGATCGGAGGCGCTATGGCGCAGGACCAGAAGAGCCAGAAGACGGACGACGACACCCGCGGCGGCCCGCGCGGCGGACTGCGCCGCTTCCTGCTGGTGGTGGCGCTGCTGCTGATCGCCTGGGGCGGCAGCTACGTCCCACTGTCGCTGCTCGGCGCCTACGAGCCGGTACACAGCGGACAGGCCCGCCTGCCCAAGGGCAAGCCGCTGCTCGATCGCGAGATCTGGCAACCACGGTGGCTGAGCCTGGTGTTCCACCAACGTCAGAACGGGACCACCGCGCTGCGCGATGAAGGCAGCCCGGACGGGGCCGCGACCGATATCGGCGGCCGGATCTACATGCCGCTGATCATGCTCGACCGCTGGCTGTTCCACCCCGATCGCGATCACGACCGCTTCTGAAGCGGCGCCGACTCAGGCCGTCGGCGCCTGTTCGCGCAGGACCACGAACTCCATCGATTCGACCAGCGCCCGCCAGCTCGCCTCGATGATGTTCTCGTGCACGCCGACGGTCCCGAAGCGGCTGTGGGCGTGTCGGCTCTCGATGAGTACCCGCACGTGGGCGGCGGTACCGTCGGCCGAGTTGACCACCCGCACCTTGTAGTCGACCAACTGCAGCGCGGCCAGAGAGGGATACTGCGGCTCCAGCGCCTGACGCAGAGCGTGCGAAAGGGCATCGACCGGGCCGTGGCCCTCGGCCACGCACAGGCGCATGTCCGCGCCGACCCGCACCTTGACCGTAGCCTCGACCAGGTCGGTGGCATCGCCGGCGGTCCCCAGGCCGTGGACACGGTAGTGGACCAGCTCGAAGATCGGCTCGTACGCACCGACGTGGCGCCGTACCAGCAGATCGAAGGAGCCGTCGGCCGCCTCGTAGGAGTAGCCCTGGTTCTCCCGGTCCTGGACCTCGCCGAGCACCCGACCCATGATCGCGTTGTCGCTCAGCGCCGGGTAGCGGTTGACCAGCTTGGCCTGGACGTTGGACCGGCCCGAGAGCTCGCTGATCAGGATCCGCCGGGTGTTGCCGACCGACTCCGGACTGACGTGTTCGTAGGTGGTGGAGTTGCGTTGGACCGCGGAGACGTGGATCCCGCCCTTGTGGGCGAACGCGGCCTTGCCGGTGAACGGCTGGTTCACCGGCGCGACCATGTTGATGCGCTCCCAGACCTCGCGACTGACCTCGGTCAGTCGCGACAGGCGCCCGGATGGCAGGCAGCGCAGATCCATCTTGAGTTCGCAGTTGGCGATCACCGCGCAGAGGTCGACATTGCCGCAGCGTTCGCCGACGCCGTTGATCGTGCCCTGGACCTGGCTGCAGCCGTGGCGCAGGGCCGCGAGCGTGTTGCCGACCGCGAGACCCCCGTCGTTATGGACGTGGATGCCCAGGGCCACCTCGCCGCAAGCGGCACGCGCAGCCGCGACCGCGCCCGCGATCTGCTCGGGCAGCGTACCGCCGTTGGTGTCGCAGAACACGATCCGGCTCGCGCCCCCGGCGACCGCCGCGCGCAGGGTGTCGAGCGCATAGGCGGGATTGGCCGCGTAGCCGTCGAAGAAATGCTCTGCGTCGTAGAACACCGGCCGTCCGGTCTCGGCCACGAGGAAGGCGACCGAATCGCGGATCATCGTCAGGTTGGTATCCAGATCGACGCGCAAGGCCTGCTCGACGTGCAGATCCCAGGTCTTGCCGAAGATGGTGCAGACGTCCGCACCGCTGGCGACCAGCTTGCGCAGATTCGGATCGTCGGCCGCATCCAGCCTGGCCCGGCGGGTCGAGCCGAAGGCCGCGATCCGGGCCTGTTCGAGCTCGAGGGCACGCACCTCCTGGAAATAGGCCTCGTCCTTGGGATTGGAACCCGGCCACCCGCCTTCGATGTAGGCCACCCCCAGCCAATCGAGCAGGCGGGTGATCGCCAGCTTGTCGGCGAGGCTGATGTTCACCCCCTCCGACTGGGTCCCATCGCGCAGGATGGTATCGTAGATCTCTACGGTGCTCATGGCTCTCCGCTCCCAAAGAAAAAGGCCACCCGCGGGATTCGCAGGTGGCCTTGACAGACGCGCGTGCTGCGATCGTGCGCCGGCTAGCGGCCGGCGCCGATGATGGCGTACGCGATAATTCGCACGTTCGATCGCATCGCTACCAGAGATAGCGCCGGGCCGGCAGCGGGCAAGGCGTTTCGCTGTGTGGTCGTACCGGATTCAGGCCCGGACCACCTCGACTTCGATGTCGGTGCCCAGCGCCTGGGCCAGCTGGCGCTGGATGAACATCCGCGTACCGGTCAGCGCATGGGGGCAGCCGCCGCAGGCACCGCTGTACTGGATGGTCAGCGCGTTGCCCTCGAGCCCCTTGACCACCATCCCACCGCCGTCCTGCTTGAGCATCGGCCGCACGTGGGCGTCGAGCACCTGCTCGATCTTGCGCAGCTTGTCCTCGTCCGAAAGCTCGGTGAAAGCGGGTTCCTTGGCACATCCACAGTCGTCACACATGTCTGGCTCCTCTCGTCTGCCGGGAGCGACCCCGGCCTGGGCGCTTGTACGTCGGTCGCGGCTCAGCGTTTGCGGCCCGACAGCCGGGCCTCCCGCGCAGCCGCGACCCGCAGAGGCAGGGCCTGGAGGCGGATGAAGCCCGAGGCGTCTTGCTGGTCATAGGCGCCGGCGTCGTCCTCCATCGAGGCGATGTCGGCATCGTAGAGGCTGTGGGCGGAATCGCGGCCGGTGATGATGACATTGCCGTGGTACAGCTCGAGATCGACACCGCCGGTGACGTGGCGCTGCGAGCTTTCGAGGAAGGCGTCGAGTGCGTCCATCTCCTCGCAGTACCAGAAACCGTTGTAGACCATCTGGCTGTAGCGCACCGCGAGGGTGTTCTTGAGGTTGAGCAGATCGCGACCGACGGTCAGGGCCTCGAGATCACGATGGGCCGCGAGCAGGATGGTCCCGCCGGGCGTCTCGTAGACCCCGCGGCTCTTCATGCCCACGAAGCGGCTCTCGACGATATCGATCCGCCCGACGCCATGGCGCGCGCCGAGGCGGTTGGCTTCGGCCAGCAGCTTCGCCGGACCGAGCCTTTTGCCGTTGATGGCCACCGGCCGGCCCTGCTCGAAATCGATCCGCACCTTCTCCGCGCGGCTCTTCACGCTCTTCAATGGCCGGGTGAGCTTGTGCATGCTGTCGCGCGGCCGCGTCGCCGGATCCTCGAGCATCCCGGCTTCGAAGCTGATGTGGAGCAGGTTCTCGTCACTCGACCAGGGCTCCTTCTTGCTCACGGGCACCGGAATGCCGTGCTGCCTGGCGTAATCGATCGCCTCGGCGCGGCCCTTGATCACCGAGTTGAACTCGGGGTCACGCCACGGCGCGATGATCTCGACCCCCGGCAACAGCGCGTAGGCGGTGAGTTCGAACCGGACCTGATCGTTGCCCTTGCCGGTGGCGCCGTGCGCGATGATCCGCGCCCCCTCCTGCTTCGCGACCTCGACCAGATGCCTGGCGATCACCGGCCGGGCCAGCGAGGTGCCGAGCAGGTAGCGGCCCTCGTACTGCGCGTTCCAGGCGATGGCCGGGAACACGAAGTCGCGGGTGAACTCCTCGGCCAGATTGGCGACGATGCACTTCTTGGCCCCGGCGTTGCGCGCCTTGGCCTTCAGATCACTGTAGCGCTCGTCCTGGCCGACGTTGGCGCAGAAGCAGATGACGTCGTAGCCCTTCTCGGCCAGCCAACGGACGATGATCGAGGTATCGAGCCCGCCGGAATAGGCGAGCACCACCTTCTCGCGCCCGGCCTGCCGGGCGTTCTTCTTGCTGCCGCTCTTCGTTGTTGCCTGCTTCGTACTCTTGGCCATCGGACTCCTCCAGTTACCGCACCCTTGCGCAGCGCGGCAGTTTAGCGCCCTGCCGCTGCACGGCAACCGGAGCCCAGACCGGCGCGCCAGGGCCGCTCAAAGCTCGCCCCGGGAGCGCCGATCCCCAGGTCGGCATGCCTTGCCTCGCCTCCACCTGCGTCCAACCGCCCGGCTCTCTTTGGTGCTGACGCCATGGTGACGCAGGTGGAGGCGAGGCATGGCCCTCATGTGCGAGCTTTGAGTCGCCCTGACCGGCGCGCCAGGGCGACTCTCACCGGCCTCTGGGCTTGTCCGGGCCGCGGGCCGCCGCAGGCTGCCCGCGATGGCGAAGAAGCAGGATGGCTTTGGCTGCGTCGATTGTGGCGCCACTTTCCCGCGCTGGAGCGGGCGGTGCGCGGCCTGCGGCGCGATGAACACCGTGCGCGAGTTGCGCGGCAGCGAGGTGGCGGTGGCGTCCGGCGCGGCAGGCCCGGCGCACGCGGCAGGCCCGCTGGTGATCGAAGGGCTCGAGGCCGAGAGCCCCACGCTCCCGCGGCGGGGGACCAGGCTCGGGGAACTCGACCGGGTGCTCGGCGGCGGGCTGGTACCCGGGGCCGCGGTGTTGCTCACGGGCCAACCGGGCATCGGCAAGTCGACGCTGCTGGCCCAGGTCGCCGGCGCGGTGGCCGGAAGCACGGGGCCGGTGCTCTATGTCAGCGCCGAGGAGTCGACCGCGCAGGTCCGCGCCCGCTGCCATCGCCTGGGTGTCAACGCGCCGGCACTCAAGCTCTGCGCCAGCGCCGCGGCCGAGGCGATCGTCGGCCAGATCGCCAGCGGAGCCCATGCTCTGGTGATCGTCGATTCGATCCAGCTCACCGCGCTCTCCGAGGTCGGCGGGGTCCCGGGCTCGGTGGCCCAGGTCAGGGCCTGCGCCGCGGCGATGGTCGAAGCAGCCAAACGCGCCGGAACCGCGCTGATCATCGTCGGGCACGTGACCAAGGACGGTAGCCTGGCCGGCCCACGCCTGCTCGAACATCTGGTCGACACGGTGCTCCAGTTCGAGGGCGACCGCTACCAGGACCTGCGCAGCCTGCGTGCGGTCAAGAACCGCTTCGGCTCGACCAACGAGATCGGCCTGTTCGAGATGACCGGCAGCGGCCTGGCCGAGGTCGCCGACCCGGCCGGGGTGTTCATCGCCGGGCGCGACGAGAGCGTGCCCGGTTCCTGCGTCGCGCCCGCGCTCGAGGGAAACCGCTGCCTGATGGTCGAGATCCAGGCGCTGGTCAACCCGACGGACTTCCCACAACCGCAGCGCCGCGTCGCCGGCTGCGACACCAACCGGGTGGCGATGATCCTGGCTGTGCTCTCGCGCCGGCTCGGTCTGCCGCTGGGCAGCTGCGACGTGTTCGTCAACGTGACCAGCGGCGCCCGGATCACCGAACCGGCGGCCGACCTGCCCATCGCCCTGGCCATCGCCAGCGCCTGGCGCGAACAGGCGGTGCCAGCCGACCTGGTCGCACTCGGCGAGATCGGCCTCGGCGGCGAGTTGCGCCCCGCCGCCCGCTACGAACTGCGCGCGGCCGAGGCCCGCCGGCTCGGCTTCAAGCGCCTGCTCGGCCCGGGGACCGGATCCGGTCGCGGACGGATCGTCGCCGGCAGCCTCGCCGAGGCGATCGCGACCGCACTGGATTGAGGTTTTTGCAGAGGGGGCGCTGCCCCCTCGCGCCTTCGGCGCACACCCCCCGGCCTCGGTCGTCACTCGCCAGCTGCGCTGGCGTTTTCGGCGGCCCTGCGGGCCATTGTCGCCGAAAACCGTTCCTCGGTCGGCCGGTCGCCCAGCCAGGCCTGGCTGGGCTCCGGACGCTGCGGGTGTACGGCTCCTGCTATTTGATGGCCCTCTCTGGATTGAGGGCGTAGACCGAGCAGGTCACGAGTGCACCGCCACGTCTGTCTGGCGTGCGCATCTGCAACATCGACCATTCTGCTCAAGTGGGCCCGGCGCCAGCCGAGGCTGATGTTCCGATGGACATCTACCGCGACGACAACGTGATCGAAGACCCCTTCATCGGCTCGCTGTTCATGTTCCCAGGGCAGCGGAGGCTGAGGCGCGCAGAGCTGCTGCGACGCTACGATCTCTTCCGCCGCCGCCTCCCGATCGGGGAGCTCCATGCAGACTCCGTATACCGGGTGCTCGAGGCCGCTCCGGGAACCGGTCGCCTGCGCTACGTGCTCGAGCGCCGCACCGCCCCCTGCGGCGCCTGACCAGCGATCCGCAGATCGGTCAGCGCCGGACCCGGTTCAGCTGTCGCTGTCGAACCGCAGCACGCCGTCGGCGATCGTCGCCGCCTGCCCGTCGCCGTTGATCAGCAATCGCGGCTCGCCGGTCACCGGCAGGGCCAAGGCCTGGACATCGCCCTGCACCCGGATCGTCTCCGGAGCGATGCGCACGAGCGCGAAACCGGTGACGGTGTAGACTTCGTCGCCAGCGGCGACCTGCCGGGCCTCCTCGATATCCGGGCCGTAGGCGACGATCACCCGGTCGTCGATGCCCTCGCCACGGATGCGTACCGCCAGGACCCGGTCGTCCTCGACGATCCGGCTGAATTCGCTGATCCGGACGGCTTCGGGGCCACCGGCGAAGGGCTCGTGCAGGGCGGTGAACACGGTGCGTTGAGCCTGACGGCTGACCAGCAGACTGGTGGCCGGATCGTTCACCCCGGGCGGCAGCGAATCGAGGACCATGGTCCCGGGCGCGCCGAGCATATGCACCCGCACCCCGACGCCACGCGGCTCGCCGCGGTCCTCCTGCAGCAGGCTCACCTGCCAGGGCTCCGAGCCCGGGGCGAAGACCCGGCTCTGTTGGAGATGGGCCCGGCGGGCTTCGCGCCCCTGCCAGTCGGCGATCGCCGTCCACCGATCGCCACCGCGATCGACGGTCGACGCATAGGCCAGGACCTGCCAGTCGTAGGTGCGTTCGCGTTCGGAGACGAGACTGAAGACATCGAGCAGATAGGCGTCGGTCAGTACCAAGGCCCGCTCCTGGTCCACGTCGGGATAGACGCCCGCGGCCTGCACAGCGCTGAAACGCGCCGGGCCACGCAGATCCTGGCGGATGCGTTGACTGGGACTGCCGCTGTTGCCGTCGTCGACCGGCTCGGCCTTGAGCCCGTCGACCACTACGCCGCAGTGCCCGCGGACGTGGTCCTTCCAGTCGTCGCCGCCGGCGTAGCCCTTGCGCCCCTCGGGGCGACCCATCTTGTTGTAGAGCAGGCGGTTGTTGGCCACGAACTGGAGGATGCTGAAGCAATCATGGACGTAGTGCACGTAGTAGGTGGCGAACTGCTGCGACACTGCGGGAGCCGGGCCCTCCCAGTACGCAGGCCCCTGCTCGGCGCGCAGCAGCGCGAACCCACGCTGATCGCTGACCACCGACGGGGCCGGCGGCGGCTCCACCGTCGCCGGATCGATCGGCTCCAGGTTCCAGTAGAGGCTCGGCAGATAGCGGTCCTGCCCCGGATCGCGCATCTGGGCCAGGAAATAGTCGTAACCGTCCTCGGGCCAGCGCTTGTGGCCGATCTCATACCAGCCGGGAATACGCAGCTTGGGCAACGGACCGTTCATCCGCGAGCCCTTCCAGAAGGGCGTGTCGCGGTCGGGCTTGCCCTTGCGGTTGCGGAAGCCGCGGCCCTTGACGATGCAGTGCAGATCACCGGCGTCGCCCATCGTGACCACGGGGTAGCGCGGCATCCCCCCCTCCGGAGCCTCGAGCCGCGGCAGGCCGATCGCCGGCAGCATGCCGAGGTACTTGCGCATGGTGGCGCCGCGCTCGCCGGTGTAGCCATATCCGTAACGCCCCAGGTCGAGCTTCTCGAGCGCCTCGCAATACATCAGCATGGTGCCGATATTCGAATAGTACTTGCCGAACTCCTCCATGTAGAAGCGCTCGTCGGCGATGTACTCGTCGAAGAACCACTTCCAGCCGCCCTGGCTCGCGAACATCGCCGCGATCAGCTCCTCGTCACCGAGCGCCACCGCCATCAGGTGGGTGCCGATGGTCCGCGGCCAGTGCATGTTCGGCAGCCAGGAGGTACGGTTGTACTTGAAGGCGGGGTGATGCGGCTTGTGCCCGGCGAGATGGAAGTCGATGTAACTACGCAGGGAGGCCTCGACCCCCGCGCGCTGTTCAGCATCGAGCATGTGGTAGAGACAGTCGTAGCGCAGGGTGTTGAGCGTCTGCTCATCGCGCATGTGGCTGTCGCCGGAGGAGGGCATGCCCTCGTTCCACTCCAGGGTGTCCAGATCGACATCCCAGGTCATCGGCTCGGGCTTGCGCCCGATGAAATCGAGCAGCGCGGCGCGTTCGATCTTGCCGGCCATCTCCTCCTCGAGGACCACGTAGCGGAACAGGTTCCAGACCGTCTTGTTGGCCTTGCTCATCGAGCTGGAACGCATGTGCTCCAATTGGGCCTGGGCGTCGGGGTCGGTCGCGATCCGCTCGCGGATCGCGACCGCCTCCTCCGGCGTCCACAGGATGAAGGGATGTTCTACGGCGCTGACGGCAGCACAGCAGAGCAGCAACAGGACAGAGCGACGGAGCATGCGGGCCTTTCCGGAAGACGACAGGGCCCTGGTGCGTACCAGGAACACGGCCATCGATCAATCGGTACGCCGCTTCCGGGCGCCCGTTGTCCTCCGCTGCCACCCGCTGTTTGCGCGCGTGAACCGATCGCATATGCTTGTCGTACCGCGGTGACCGGCGGCGATGCGAGACGATACAAGCCCTTTCCGCCCTTCCCCACCGCTGAGGAGCCATCATGCCTGGAGGCACAGTCTACGGCGCGATCCTGGAAGCCGGCACCACCAACCTCATTGCGGATGCCACGGCGCAGAGCGACAGCGCCGCCTTGCCGATCGACTACGACAACGGCTCCTACACCGGTTCGACCACCGTCGACGGCACCTACTACATCACGGCCTCGGCCCCCGGCTACCACGACAACACGGTCAGCGTGGAGCTACGCGGCAGCGACGTGGTTTCGAAGAACATCGAACTCACGCCTGTCTGACCCCGCCTGCCGGTCCGGCGAGCCAGGCCCGGGCCGGTGGCACGGCGGCGAAGACCGCGATCCGCGGCCCACCCGGCTGCGCGACGAGATAGAGCTGCAGGCGCAGCGCAATGCGCAATGCGGGATCGGGACAGACCAGGGCCAGGGCGCGGATCGAACTGCGCGCGAACTCGTCCCGGACCAGCTGAGCCAGGCTCGGCTCCGCCACCGGTCCCGCCTCCAGCCCGCCCAGCTCGGCGAGGACCGCTACCGGCGGGTGGGTATCGGCCCGGTATCGTCGGGCGATCCGGATCAGGACCGCCGTGCTGCTGCCGCCATGCACCTGCACGTGCGCAGGTGGCCCGGTGTTGCCACGCTGAGCCGCCATCATGCGCTCCGCTCGCAGGCACTCGCCGCGACCACGCGGGCGGCGAGTGCGCGCACGGTCGTCTCATCGAATGGCCTGACCACGAAGTCAGCCACACCGAGCTGCAGCGCGATGCGCGGGGCCGCACGCTGGATGCGGTAGCCCTCGGGCTCGAGACAGCGACGGATGAGCGAGCGCATGAACACGGCGTCATCGACAACGAGCACGGAGGTCATGACCCGTCCTCGGCCGCGTCGATCAGTCGCACCAGGCGCTCGACATCGAGGAAGCGCAAAAGATCGAGGCACCAACGGCCGCGGCAGCGGATGCGCAGCTCGCCGCCACGTTCGCGCAACCCGGAACCAAGGACGAGCAGCTGGCCGATGAAACCAGCGCTGAGCGGATCGACGTCGGCGCCGCAATCGAGCTCGAGTTCGCGGCAGCCGTTGCGCACCGCGCTGTTCAGCCGCTCGAGCAGGGGCTCGCAACGACGCTGGTCGAGCACGCCGGAGGCGGGAACCACCACCACCGCGGTGGGTTCTGTGGGAATGGGAAGCATCTCTGTGGCAGGCATGATCGTACCTCCTGTCCAATCGATCCGACGGGTCAGACCGCGTGATTGCGCTGGGCGGAATCCCCGAGCGGACGTACGGCGACACGGGTCTCGCGCGCCGTCGCCGGTGCGCCCGGCCAGCTTGCGAGGCCGAGGGCCGCGCGATCGCCCGCGGGGCGGGTTGAGGTGGAGAGTCGGTCGAGATGGATGGGGATCATGGCCGGCCCTCCGCAAGGGCGGCCTGGGGGCGAGCGGCCAGGGCGGTGATGGCGCTCAGATCGAGGATCAGGGCGACCGCCCCGTCCCCGAGGATCGTGGCCCCGCTGATACCACGGAGGTGTTCGAAGCCCGGGCCGAGCGGCTTGACGACGATCTCCTCGTCGCCGATGACCGCATCGACGGCGATCGCGACCGCCTCGTCGGCGCCAGCGGTGACCACCGCACGATGGGCGTCAGACAAACTCAGGGGTTCGAGCCCCACTGTCGCGGCGCAATCGATCAAGGTCAGGATCTCGTCGCGCAGGCGGATCACCTGGTGGCGACCCTCTACGCTCGCACGATTGCTCTGATCGACCTCGACGATCTCGCGGATCGATTCGAGCGGCAGCGCGTAGCGCGCGTCGCCGATGCGCACCAGCAGGGCATCGATCATCGCCAGCGTCAGCGGCAGGCTGATGGTGAAGGTGGTGCCCTGGCCGGCGACGCTGTGGATGTCCACCCGCCCCTTCAGCCGGGCGATGCTCGCGGCGACGATGTCCATGCCCACGCCACGACCGCTGATGTCGGTGACCGTCTGCGCGGTGGAGAAGCCGGGGTGGAAGACGAACCGGTGGATCTGCTCGTCGCTGAGTTCGGCCGCGCCCGCGGCATCGACGATCCCGCGTTCCACCGCCTTGCGGCGGATCGCCGCGGTATCGAGCCCGCGACCGTCGTCGGCGACCTGGATGCAGATCATGCCGCCCTGGTGGCAGGCACGCAGTTCGACCGTGCCCTGCGCCGGTTTGCCGGCGGCCTCGCGCTCGGCCGGCGATTCGAGACCATGGTCGACGCTGTTGCGGACCAGATGGGTCAGCGGATCGGCGAGCTCATCGACCAGCTTCTTGTCGAGTTCGGTGTTTTCTCCGGCCAGCGACAGCCCGACGTTGCGCTCCGCGGCCTTGCCGAGATCGCGCACCAGACGATGGTAACGGCGCAGCAGCGGCCCGATCGGCACCATCCGTGCCTGCATCACGCAGTGCTGCATCGTGCCGGTGTGGCGATGCAGCTCGGCGGCGGTGTCGCGCAGCGCCCCGGCCCCCTCACGCGCATGGCTCAGCGCCTCGATCGCATCGCGCAAGCCGATCCACTGCGCATCGCACGAACCGGTCTGATGCATCTCACGCGCCAACAAGCGTTCGAGCGCGGGCAGGTCGACGCCCGCCAGCCGGCGGTTGATGTCATCGACCTGGCGGTTGAGCCGCGCCTTGGTGATCACCATCTCCCCGGCGGTGTTCATCAAACGATCGAGGCGTTCGGCATCGACCCGGACCACACCATTGCCCGCGCCCGCGCCCGCCGCCGTACCGGCACGCTCGCGCTGCGGCGCCGCGGGGCCACCGCGTGCGCTCGCATCCGGCGCCGCCGGCTCGATGTCGATACGGGCGACCCGGTCGCGCAGGCACTGCGCCCGGATCGCGCCGGGCTGGGCCTTGCTCGCGAGCAAGGCCCGCAGATGACCGCCGGCAGCTCCGCTCGCGAGCTGCGCTGCACTCGGATCGCTGGCGTGGACCTGCCCGAGGCCGGAGAGCGCCTGCAGGACCATGTCGCAGCGCAGATCGGCCAAAGGGGTGTCCGCGTCGAGCGTGATGCATACGTTCCACAACGGCCGCCCGTCGGCCCTCGCCCGGGACCAGACCGCGGCATCGCCCTGCCACGCAGGCGGCGGCACGTCGGTCGGTGAGTGCACCAGCGCCAGCGCGGCATCGACGTCGGCGCGGTCGACCGGTGCCGGTTCGTCGGCGGCGAGGCGGTCGTGCGCCGCGCGCGCCGCGCGCGCGATCTGCGCCAGACAGTCGCAGGCGGCGCCATCGAGCTGACGATGGTCGGCGCGCAGACGCAGCAGCAGCAGCACGGCATCGTGCGCCAGACGCCCGAGCCCGGCGAGTCGGACCTCTGCACACCCGGTCGCCAGACTGCGCAAGGCCTGCAGGGCCGCTTCGGCTGCGGTCCCGGCCGGATCGACCGGGGCGGCAGCGAGCACGGCCTCGAGACGATCGAGCACGCTGCCCGCCTGCTCCAGGAAGCGCGGCAAGGTCGCGGCGTCGGGGGGCACGACATCGAGCCCCTGCGTGCTCGGCCGGCAGGTCGCTCCCAGCTCCTCGCCGTCCGCGCCGACCCCCTCGCCGGGCAGCCAGAGCCGACAGCGCGGCAGCTCGGCGGCGCGCAGTCCATCCAGATCGCTGGTCCAACCGAACAAGCCGAGTTCGTGGCCCTCACTGCGTGGCGCGTCCGCGCCGTCGGCCGCATGCGCGACACCGACCCGCCGGCGGATGTGCAGGCGCCGCGACAGGATGTCCAGCACTTGCTGGGCGCCCCGCCAGTCACAGAGCAGCTCCTGGGTGTCCACCAGCATCGCGACCAGCGTCTCGCCACCGCCTGCGGCGACGATGGCTTCGCACACGTCTTCTTCATCGAGCTGACCGTGGAGCCAGTGCGGGAGTTCCCCGAGGTGGGCCTCGGCCAGATCGCTGACGCCTTTGGCGTTGGCGGCCGTCGCGGCCTCGCTCGCGGCGGCCAGCTCCGCGACCACCGCGGCGCAGTCGTCGGCCGGCTGCTCGCCGGCAGCGGCGGCCGCGAGCAGCGTCGCGATCGCATCGAAGGCGTGGAACAGGGCCTCGATCACGCCGGGGGTGAAGTCGACGGTGTGATGCCGCACGTCATCGAGCAGCGTCTCCATGCGATGCGTCACCCGCTGGAGCGCGTCGAGTCCGAGGAAGCCGGCGCCGCCCTTGATCGAATGCGCGGCGCGGAACATCGCGTCGATCGATCCCGGATCGACCTGGGCATCCTCGGCCGCGAGCAGCCCGTCGTTGAGCAGATGGAGGTGGCTGCCGGCCTCGTCGAGGAACTCGGCCAGCATCGCCGGATCGTGGTGATCGCTCATCTCAGCGCCTCCTGTAGATGGCCGGGCGGACGTAGTCGTAGGTGCCCGGGGCGGCGTGGAGGCTCTCCGCGCCGCCGAGGATCAGATGACCGCCGGAGCGCAGGCGCGCGGTGACCGCGGCGATGACGCGAGCCTTGCTCGCGTCGTCGAAATAGATCAGCACGTTGCGTAGGAATATCAGGTCGAAGGCCGGGCCCCGGCCGGGCTCGAGCAGGTTGGCCCGCGCGAAACGCACCGGCCGCCGGATCTCCTCACGCACCCGCCAGCATTCATCACCGCAGGGCCTGAAGTAGCGCTCGCGCGCCAGCTGGCTGACCTTCTGCAGCGCATAGATGCCGTAGGTCGCGCGCCGTGCGGTCTCGATCACGCTCGCATTCAGATCGGTGGCCTCGATGCTCCAGCCGCGGCGCCTGCCGGCGCTGTCGACATCGTGCAGCAGGATCGCGAGCGAATAGGCCTCCTCACCGGTCGAGCAGGCGGCGCTCCAGGCACGCAGCGGGCGCCCGCTGCCGGCTCCGGAGGTGTCCTGCCAGGCGCTGACCACCTGTTGCAGGACGAAGTCCCAGTGCTGCTTGTGGCGGAAGAAGAAGGTCTCGTTGGTGGTCAGCGCGTCGAGGCAGTGCTGCCGTTCGGCGGAACCGGCAGGGCTGGCGATATGCCGATGATAGGCGGCGTAGCTCGCGAGCCCCAACCGTTCGAGCCGCGCGCGCAACCGGCCCTGGACCAGACTGCGTTTGGCGTCGGAGAGGCGGATGCCGGCCTCGGCGTAGGCCAGGTCCTGGAAGGCGCGCATCTCGTCGGCGTCGAGGGAGATCTCTGCATGGGCCTGCATCGCTCACCTCCTTTCCCGACCGGGGAGCCGGCCGGAGCCGGGGGCGGACCGGACGGACCGCCCCCGGAGCTGGTCATTCGTGGTACAGGGCGTGCCCCGCGGGCTCGCTCAAGGCCGGGCTGGCCGGCGCTGCGGTGGATCTGGCAGCCGGCGCTGCGACCGGTCCCACGGCGGCTTTCTGCCCGTCGTCGAGCACAAAGCGTTCGACCAGGCCCTGGAGCCGCTGCGCCTGGGCGCTGAGCTCTTCGGACGAGGCGGCCATCTCTTCGGCCGATGCGCTGTTCTCCTCGGTCACCGCGCTGATGCCCTCGATCGCTTCGGACACCTGTTTCGCCATCTTGGCCTGGCCCTCGGCCCCGGTGGTAATTTCGGCCATGCCCTGCGAGGTGCGTTCGATTCCGGCGAGGATCTCCTGCAACGCGCTTCCGACCTGTTCGCTGAGCTTGGAGCCCTCCTCGACCCGGCTGCCGCTCTCATCGATCAGGGCGCCGATCTCTTCGGCCGCCTGCCCGGCGCGCTCGGCCAGCTTGCGCACCTCTTCGGCGACGACCGCGAAACCCAGGCCGTGCTCGCCAGCACTGGCGGCCTCGATCGCCGCGTTGAGCGCGAGCAGGTTGGTCTGGTTGGCGATCTGGCCGATGACACCGATGATCCGGGTCATCTGGCAGGAGGAGTCGCGGATCAGTTCCATACCGCTGACCGAACGTTCCACCGCCTGGCCACCGCCCTCGGCCGAACGGGTGGTCGAAGAGGCGATCTCGCTCGACTCGCGCGCGTTGCACGCCACCTGTTCGACCACCGTCGACAATTCCTGGATGCTGGCGGAGATCTCCTCGACCGAACTCGCCTGATTCTGCGCCCCGGTCGAGACGTTCTGCGCACTGGCCGAAAGCTCCTCGCTCGCGGCCGCGGTCTGATCGCTGGTCTCGCGGATCTGGGCGATGATCCCGTGCAGGGTTTCGGCCATGTCGTTGAGGGTGGCGGCCATCTCGCCGATCTCGTCGCGCGCCGTGATCTCCACCCGCGCGGTCAGATCGCCGGCAGCGACCCGCCCCAGGCCAGCGACCATCCGACGCACCGGTCGAGTGATCATCCGAGTAAGCAGAAAAGCGATGAGGGCGCCGAGGACCGTGGCCACGGCCAGGCCGATGTACATGATCACGTTGGCCAGCTCGAGGCCGCGAACAGCGTCGTTGGCGATATCCTGGGTCTCCCCGATCCCCGCGTCCGCCATGGCCTCGGCGGCGGTGGTCATCGTGTCGCCGGCCGTGTCGCGCTCGTTGGCGACTGAAAACAGCTCACGCCAGTCAGCGGCGAAACGCTCCATACCAGCGGCATAGCCTTTGCTGGCGTCCTCCATCTGATCGATGCGCTCGCGGTCGATGTCTCGTCGGGTAATCTCACGCAGATCGGCGTAGCGTGCGGCCATCGCCGCGAAGTTGTCGTGCGCCGCCTCCAGCAATGCTGGATCGCGGACGGCCTGGGCCTTGTAGGTTTCGACCCGGGTGTCGTTGACCAGATCGAGGACCGCGTTGCCGAGGCGGACCTTCTCCACCCGCTCGCGGATGTCGGTCTGGAACTGCTTCATCTGACTGGCGTGGAGCGCATCCGCGCTCTGTACGTACCGGCCAGCCGCGGCGTCCATGCTCCGGCGCATCCGCGCCGCCTCGGCGCCGGTGCCAGCCCCCGCATCGAGCGTATATCCGCGCATGGCTTCGGCGTAGTCGGTGCGCGCGACGTCGAGCGCGTCGAGCTGGGTGATGTCCTCCGGCTGGGTGCAGATGGCCCGTAGTTCGGTGATCCGACCGGCCACCGCCTCCAGCTCGCCGACGGCCTGACGCATCAACGCCGGATCGGAATCGGCCTGCGCCTTGAAATTACCGACACGCGCACGGGTGCCGGCCGCGACCACTTCCTGGACCAGCTCGAGCTTGGTCACGCGATCGTCGATGTCCTCATCGAGCTTGCGCTGCTGGCCGTCGAGAAACGCGTTGGCGTTGCTGAGGAAGGACGCCGCATTGGTATCGAGCGTGTCGCGCGCTGCGTCGACGCCGTCCTGCAGGGCCACGGTGCGCTCGACCAGTCCGCGATAAGTCGCGTCGGCCTGGGCCGCGGCCTCGAGATGACCACCGAACTGTTCCAGAGCCTCGGCCCGAGCCTCGAGCTCCCGGCCGCGCTCGAGCACGTCGGCCACCGTGGCGAAGGCCTTGCGCGCATGGCGCAGGTAGTCGTCCGCACCTGTCAGGCCGTAGCCGCGCATGGCGTACATCGCCTCATTGGCGGCGTCGGCGAGGTCGTAGGCGATACCCACCTCCGGGACGTATTCGCTGGCCATTTCACGCGCGCCGTTGCCAGCGCGGGACATGTTCGCCACCGCGATCAGGCCGAGGGCCACGGCGATGGCGATAAGTGCGGCGAAGCCGGTTCCGATCTTCATTCCGAGTCTCATGATTGATCCCCTTGTCGTTGGATGTCGTGGTGTGGATGGGTTCAGGCCGCGCCGGGAGCGTTGTCGACCTCGAGGGCGCTGCGCTCCGCCGGACCGAGCACCTGTTCGATGTCGAGCAGGAGCACCATGCGTTCGGCGAGCCTGGCGATGCCGACGAGATGCTCGCCGGCCAGCCCCGCGATGGTCGCCGGCGGGTCCTGGATGTCGCCACGAGGGATGCGCATGACCTGACTGACCGCGTCGACGATCAGGCCGATGATCCGGGCGCCGAGACGCACGACGACGATCCGGGTCTGCTCGTCGAACGGCGCCGCATCGAGCGCGAAACGACGCCGCAGATCGAGCACCGGAATCACGTTGCCACGGAGGTTGATGACCCCCTCGACATAGTCGGGCATCTGCGGCACCGCGGTGATGCCTTCGACGAGGATGATCTCCTTGACGGTGGTTATCTCGATCGCGTATTCCTCGGCGCCGAGCCTGAAGCTGACCACCTGGAGGTAGTCCTGCATCGCTCGCATTAGCTGGGATTGCTCATCGCGGGTATCGCTCATGGTCTGGCTCCTTCTGTGGGCAGCTGGAGAATGGGCAGGTGGAGGGTGAAAACGGTGCCGGGACCGCCCGGCCGGTGGCGACGTTCCAGGCGGCCACCGTGCAGCCCGGCCACCAGATTCACGAATTCCAGACCGACGCCCCAATGCCGGTGGCCGCGCCGAGGAGCCACGCCATCGCACCCAGGACCCGGATCGATCACGCGAACCGTTACGCCGTCCGCCCCGCAGCACTTCAGCTCCAGCCGCAACCCGACAGCCGGGGACGAACCCATCACCTCGAGGGCGTTGCGGACCAGGTTCTCGACGGCGGCCTCAATCAGGGGGCGGTGGCCCCTGACCTCGTGGGCAAGTGCACCAACCAAGGTGATCGGCCGCCCCGCAAAGCGGGGGTCTTCGCCGACCCGGCGGATCACCGCGCACAGAGCGGTTTCGGCATCGAAACATGCCATCGGCACGGCCCATCCATCTGAGCAATCGAGCAGGCTGGCCGCCAGCTCGCAGGCCTGCTCGAGACAGGTGCGGACCCGGATCAGGCGCCCATGGCATTCGCCGCAACCGGCAGCGATCACATCCTCGCTCGCGCGATCGATGTTGCCCAAGGCACCGGTATGCAGATTGGCGAATTCGTGGAGCACTCCGCGCAGCAGGCGTCGCAGCCGCCACGCTTCAGAGTGCGCCTGGGCGAGATCTGTCTGCGGCAGCTGCTCGGTGACCGGTTGTTTCTTCGTCTGGCTCATGTCGTCCCGGAAGCAAGCACCGGGCCAAGCAGCGCGCTTTACGTAACTGTATTGCCAGAAAGCCCTTGCGTTGAAGATGGTGCGATTCCCTTCAGCCGCCAGGGTCAAGAACGCTTGACGCACCAGTCGCGGGTTCGCCGCAAGCCATTGTCTCGCAGATTTTTGCACATCACTTGACGCCTCGCCCCGCTCCGTCAAGCCTGCTTGACCGTCCCGACCGTTCAGCCTCTAGTCATGACGACGGACTCTCCCCGGACAGGCGGTCGAACCCTTGCGACGGCACAGGCAGCCACCGGTTCCCGCCCCATCCCCTGGCGTGAGCGGACGAGCCTATAGGCTGCCACCATACAGGAGTTCCGCGCCCATGCTGCTGCACATCGCCGCCGACCGCACCGTCGCCCCCCTCGCGCCCATCTGGGCCTCGACCGGCTTCACGCCGGCGCGCCATCTGCTCGCCGACGACATGCGGCTCAACCTCGCCTATCTGGGCTCGGTCCCACACCAGGGCATCCGCCACTGCCGCGTGCACTGGCTGCTCGACCTGGTACGCGTGGCCGGCGTGTTCGGTAACACGCCCGCCTACGACTGGTCGCGGCTCGACGCCGCGCTGGCCGTCATCATCGACCACGGCCTGGTGCCGTTCTTCGAGCTGATGGGCAACCCGTCGCAGGCCTTCACCGACTTCGGCGACCCGATGCAGCTGCGTGCGTGGCGTCGCCTGTGTTGCGATCTGGCCTTGCACCTCATCGAACGCTACGGTCGTGACGCGGTGCTGACCTGGCACTTCGAGTGCTGGAACGAACCCGACCTGCCGGTGATGCGCCAGCCCGGCTCGATCCTGCACCGCCTGGAACACAACCTCGCCTATTACGATGCCTCGGCGGCCGGCATCAAGGACGCCGACGCGGAACTGCGCGTCGGTGGCCCCGGCACCGCGCTGGGCCCGAACCAATACTACGAGGATTTCCTCGACCACTGCGATCACGGCGAGAACGCATTCGGCGGCACCGGCGCGCCGCTGGACTTCGTCAGCTTCCACGTCAAATCACAATGGGCCGGCGACGAACAGGTCGATCCCGATCACCAAGCGTTGCTGCGACGCACGCGCGGCCACATCGAATCGGTGCGGCGGCGGCCGAACCTGGCGCAATTGCCGCTCTACGACGACGAGTGCGACCCCTCCGGGCCCTGGTGCCGGCACATGCTGTGGCGACCGCGCTCCTACTACGCCGCCATCGTCGTGCGTTTCCTGGAATTGCACCTGCGTCACATCGTCGACGGCATGGGGGCCGACCTACGCCTGGTGAGCAACGACAACGGCTTCCTCGGCCCGTGGGGCTACCGCACGCTGCTGACGCGCTTCGGCAGCGACGCGGAGTTGGCCGACGGTCGCTGCGAGCTGCTCAAGAAGCCGGTCTTCAACGCCATGGTGCTGCTCAGCCTGCTCGGCGACGAACGCCTCGCGGTCACCGGTGGCGACGATGAATGCAACGTGATCGCGACGCGGCGCGGCGACGATCAGGTGGCGCTGCTCGTCTACCACCAACGCGACGCGATCATGTCATCCGGTGCGCAGGAAGTGGAACTCGCGATCGACGGGCTGCCGTTCCAGGAGGCGACCCTGGCGCGCTACCGCATCGCACCGCAGGACGAACGCGATGTGTTCGCACTGTGGGAACAGCATCGCGTCGACGAGGGCATCAGCGAGGTTGGCCTGCAGGCGATCCGGGCCGTGCAGGACATCGGCGTGGCCTGCGAGCCGGAGACGGTGCGCTGTGCGAACGGCAGCTGGCGCACGACATTCGACATGCCGCTGCACAGCCTGGAACTGCTGCTGCTGACGCGCGATCCCGGCACCGCCCCGGCGGCGGTCGGCCAACCGCGCCTCGCCCACTACCACGGCCTGCACCAACACCAGCACGTGCTGGTGTCCTGGCCCGGCCTGCCATCCCGTCACCTGCGCAGTTACGAGGTGGCGATGGCACACAGCCCCGACGGCCCGTGGCAGCGCCTCAACGCCGGCGATCTGCTGTGCACCGCCCATCTGCACGTGCGCCCGGCGACGCCGCAGGCCTGGTACCGGGTGCGCGCCGTCGATTACTGGGGCCGCGCCGGCGCCTGGTCGCCGGTGGTCGCCGGCTGAGGACCGGCCTCGGCCGCGCCGCGCAGCACGGCGCGCGAACGCTGGAACACTGCCGCCTCGCGGTGCAGGCCGTTGTCGCGACAGAACTCCGCCAGGGCGGCGAAGCGCACGACCGCGTCGGCCGCGCCGACATGCAGGAATTTCGCCAGACACTCGGGGCAGTTCGCCAGCGGCTGGGCGTCGGATTCGGCGCGGTGGTTGCTGCCGCACATATTGCAGTGATAGGCGGTGCAATGCCGCATACCGAACATGTGCCCGGTCTCGTGCGTCGCCGTCTTGAGGGTGCGCAGCAGGCACAACCGGAAGTCCTCCGGGCTACCGTCGGCATCGCCGTTGCGGTACAGCGACCATACGCCGACGCGGTCGACGAGGCTGGCCTGCCCGAACACGAAATTCCATCCGCGGCCCGGCCACAGGTCGCTCGCGGTCAACGCGAGCGCGACCACCTCGTCGTCCTGCAGGCGATCGGCGAGATCGTCGAGGACCCAGGTGGTGAGGATCTGCGGCTGCCCGGTGTGCGGATTACGACGGCGCGCCGCTTCCGCGACGTTGTCGAGCGGGATGGCGGGGTGGACGCGTACCGGCACATTGAAGCACACGCGCAGGTACTCCACCGTGTGCGCGAGGATCCGGCCCTGGCCGTCGGTGAAGGGCCCGAGCGGGTGCACGGCGATGGTGCGCCGGCCGACCTCGGGCTGCACACGATCCGCGACCAGCCACGCGGCATACGTCTGGCCCGGTTCGCGATGCTGCGCCAGCCAGTCGCCCGGTCCGGGCTCGGGCAGCGGAGCGCACAGGGGGCGCAACGCATCCAGGCCCTGCGGTAGCGGCCCCTCGACCACCGTGGCCGGTGCGCGGAGGACGACCAACAGCACCAGGGCGGCGACCGACACGACCGCCAGGGCGAGGTGCAGCACCACCCACGGTGAGCGACGCCGCCGTCTATGCGCGCATCGCTCACCCGGCGCCCGCGCAGCGGCCTCGGACTCGGGTGCATCGTGGCTATCGCTCATGGCCCGGCAGTATGGACGCAGGAGGATGCGAGAGAAGCGGTGTTGGCCTGCGTGCCTGCCCCGAAGCGTGGCACAAAGGAACTCGCATCGTCATCGCACATCGTGTGGAGCGCAAAACCGACCGCTTCGGCAAGGGTCTGACGCGCCACTGCCTGCCGACGGTTTTCCCGGCTTGCCCGCGGACCCCCTGGTTTACGATATATAGTGATCGCGACAGCATCTGGCAGGATGCTGCCCACGGCCCTTCGCCCACCCCTGGCCAGGAAAGGTGGGTCCCATGACTGTGCCCATCGACCAGCTCGGCAACCTCGTGCCTCTGCGGCAGGTCCTGCGAGCGCGCGTCTATCGCATGTCCACCGGTGATAGCACGTCCTCCTACATCTGTTCGATCACCGAAGAGGTCTCTCACGGAGGCGCGGAGACACGGAGATGGA